>DDYY01000008.1 GCA_002346225.1 Bacteroidetes bacterium UBA3022 | reverse complement strand
TAAAAGTTGTTGGCATCGAAATGGGCAATGAACACTACGATGATAGAAAAGAAGTAAACAAAAAACCCATATTTAACAATCCTTCAAATCCCAATGAGCTTTACTTTGACAGCTATTTCCAGGCTTGCTTACCGTTGCTGGACAGCCTCGACAGCGACCCGGCGTTAAGCAGTATTCTCATCTCTTTAGTAGCTGCACCGGAACCTTTTCATGGTGAATCCATTGGGCATTTTGGTAGTGCAACCGCATCCAATTACAAAGCCTGGAATACAGCATTGAAAGACAGTGCTCAATCTGTAACTGCAGGAGCACTGTTTGATGCGTACACTGTGCATCTGTACAATGTACCCAGAGAAATGCCTTGGTGTTACAATATGTATTATGAGGATTATGCTTCTCTTAATCCTGATGATGAAATTTTTGAAGGGGTAAATGATGATGCCATCGTCGCCGCCTGGGAATGTGCCAATGATAGTTTTCGGGTATATACCCGTGATACCCTGAAAGCCATTTTTAACAACTGGGCGGGTAGCTGTGCTGATTGTTTAGGTAATGACAAACCTTACTGGATGACTGAATGGGGAAGGTTTGGTGTGACCGGATTAGATACTATTGAAACTATAGTAGGCACAGAAACTATCATTGACACTATTTCTGGAGATTTTGCCAACTCCTTTATTGACGGTGCATTTGCTTTTCAGTTCCTTTTGGAAATGACAGACTATGAAGCAGGTGCAAGTGGCACCCACCTGGCAGATGTAGACTATTTGATCAAGCACAATTATCTCAGTAAGAGTTTAGGCAGCACCATTTCTGAACCATTAAGTTTAGACCCAAGTGGAGGAACTGATCCGCCATTTTTACGCAGAACCAAATACTGGCCCTTCATTATTATGCAGGATATTTACTATAATAACTATGAACGAGTCATCACTGCAACAGTTCCATTAGACGGAGAAACCAGAATGCCTTTTATCAAGTGTTTCTATTACGATAATCCGTCTACCATCAATCTGCCTTTGTCATTTTGTATAGAAGAACCATCCCGCTTTACCAATCCGGTTTTTTATATGTATTACTATAACCCCTATCCCGATGACATCACTTTCAAGCACCAAGAAATGACCGGCTGGGAAGAGGATCCCGGGTTCACTTTTAACCCTACCAGCGATAATGCCGCCTTTATGAAGTATGTAGAAGTGGATCAATTATATAATCATGGAGGTACCAATCAATGGATGATGGACAATAGCGCCTATTCAGGCGGACAACCGCAGGATATTACCGGCATATCGCAACAGGTGGTGGATTTATGTAATGGTGATTCTATTGTGTTGAAAGGGTATTCTTACGGGTATGTGTATTGGGGCATTACGCCTGAGCCATTCAGAATGACTACTCTGGAGAATACGTCACTCCGTACCTGGCCGGTACCGGCTCAACAGGAAGTGTACCTGCAGGTCGACCTACCAGATGCAACAGCTATTTATACATATAAACTATATAATATATCAGGGCAGTTGGTGGCGCAGGATATATACCCCGAATCAGGTTACCTGACCGTTCCACGCAACCATATGACACCGGGTGTATACTTGTTGCAATTAACTACTGCCAAGGGTGAAGTAGTGGGACAAAGTAAAATCGTGTGGGAGTAGATCCCGATAGTAATCGGGATGAGGTAGTGTGAGCAATGTGTTAATGTAGGTATTTTTCGCAACTGCCAATGCCTAATAGCCAAAGCCTGTCAAAGTCAAAGTCAACGTCGATCTCGATAGCTATCAGGGCAACGCCGGCGTTCCTCTAAAATGTAATTGCTTAAAATAATGATGCATCCCTTATCGGTAACACCGGCGGAACGGGAAGCCTGTCAATGTCAAAGTCTATGTCAACGTCAAAGTCCAAGTCAACGTCAAAGTCCAAGTCAACGTCAAAGTGAAATGTGAAATGTGAGTCGGTAGTAGGTCATGGGTTGCAGGATTTAGGTCGTAAGTAATAGGTAAAGTGTCTGTGGTCAATCCCGATAACCATTGGGACTACAAGCCAACAGCTAATGCCTAACAGCCAAAGCCTGTCAATGTCAAAGTCAACGTCAACGTCAAGGTTATTGTCAAGCCAAGGAATCTTTAAAGCATATTTTCTTATTAAAATTTAAATATTAGACCAGATGACGAAGAAATTACCTGTCAAAGAAAAAAATCCTGATTAAACAGGCTTATTTTTACTCATGCGAATATTGCTTTGCTTATTGGGTCTTTTCCAATCGGGCAGTCTGATTTGTCAACATCAGTTGGATGTAGAGTGGGTCAGTGCTGTGCAAACCAATGGATGGTTGGGCAGGCACGAATTAATGGTATGTTCAGACAAGTTGATACACATTTTTGAAACCAATTCCCCGGATATAACCATTGACAACGAGGTCTATCAGGGCGCCGAAGGAACCTATATAGGCTTTGCAGCGTATACCTTTTCCGGAGAATTATCAGATTATAAAATCATATCCTCTCCCGATGGTGCAAATGTCAATTATAAATTAAGCACAACCAACGGCGAAAACACCTGGCTATTGGTCACTACAACAGGTGACATGTATTTCAGCGCAAATGACTCAATATTGGATTTTGAAGAGTCTAAAATGGTATTAATGGAGCTTAATAATGAAATGGCTCTTGTGAGGCATATGAGTTTCAGTTATGACTCTCTTATAATCTCCTCGCTGAACTATATGGAAGATGGCAATCTTTTATTAGTTGCGAATAATCTGGGTACAGAAAGTAGTTTTCTAGGTGCTGCCTTAACTCATGGCCCGGCGATATTAATTATAGATAGTTCATTGAATACAGTATTACAGATCGAAGCGGACTATCAATCATCAAATTGGTATATATATGACTACCCTTCCTTTGTATCCAATTCTGCAATAGAAGATAACGATGGTAATATCCTGGCGTCTTATATTGTAACAGATACACTTATTTTAAATGATATCATCTTCGCTACAGACACTTGCATCTCTATCGACCCATATTCACTTGACACAACAATTATCGGCGGAATAAGCACCGTTTATGTGAAATATGACCACTTTGGTAATATGATATGGTACCGGGAAATTTCAAGCTGCAGTCATGTAATAGCTTGTGACATTGTTTCAGGACCTGATAATTCACTATTGGCATCGGGTACTTTCTATAGCGGGTATACTGTACTATTAGATGGTATTCCAATTGAAGAGGTTTTATCTCCGTATGAAGAATATTGTTTTAATCTTTTATTTGATACAGATGGCAACTTACATGGTAAAAATGAGTATCCATCTAATTATTCCCGCCCCACCACACCTCTTCATTTGGGGGATTCCATATTGATATACGGTCAGGCGGAAATCCTACACAATGGCTTCTACCCTGTGCTTAATGTTCCAGTTGCAGCGACGTTTGACACAGCACTCGTTAGGTTGAACGGAGGTGAAGTTTCTTGTGACCCTTACGCAATATTGTATGCCGAGGGAATAGTAAGAAATATGGTCTTCAATGAGCAGGAATTTTTCTTTCAGCTTGAAACTGACTGCGCAAAGTTCATTGATTCTACTTTTAATTTACAAGAACCCTATACCAGAATGTTTCTTATAGGCAGTTTGGGAGATGGTTTATTTGAACCGGTCGATACACTGCCACAACCTATACCTGATACTGAATTCACTATTTTTCCAAATCCTGCGAGAGGTCAGCTTTGTTTTATTTCCGGGAATCCGGTTGCTGTAGATTATTTTAAGTGTTTTAGCAGCACCGGCATCGACATTCCAATTAGTTTCGATAAAATTACCGGGTCGTATTATATAATTGATGTGTCTGCGCTTGCAAGCGGTATCTATTTATTGGAGGCTGTTTTTACAAATGGCCTTTCGAAGTCTTATAGAATTGTTATTCATTGATCAATACCCCTGGTTAGACAAAACAAGTGTGGAGCGTTTAAGCTTTCCGCTGCTAACTGTAAGAATATAGAACCCTGTAGGTATCTGTCCCATTTCAAAAATCATCGATGGCTGACCGACAGATTCATTCTGCCAAATCCGCTCACCGGCCACATTAACAAGATTAAACTGAAGCTCCTCGTCGAAGAAATACTTAGGCAGATTTACCAGGAAAAGGCCATTTCCTAAGAACGCATTCAATGCATCCTCCGTATCGGGCATCTCGCCAGCTACAATGCCAACACCAGGAATTGATTGAAAGGCGTAAGCATCGATAATAACATCAGCGACGCTAAAATCAATTTTCATGCGTATCCATGCATACCTGGAACCCCCGTTTCCAATTAACTTGATTCCAAGATAACTGAAACCATCTCCACATAAGGGTAATTGATCCCAATAGCCATCGTAATTTCTAATAGCTAACGCGTGCTCTTCATCTACTTTCCAGAAAGGGCTTTGATAGATAAATGTGCCTTCTTTCAAACAATCAGGGTCATACCCGTAGTGGTAAAGCACCTGATGATAGGAGGCCTCCATCCAAATATCATAATACCAGTCTTCATTATGAAAAATAATATCTATTTCACCGTCTAAATCTATGTCTAATTCGAAAGGCTCGGCTCCCATCTCTATAACAATATTAGGATTAGGATCATTTAAAATGACCTGCCCGGTTGCCACTATTGTATTAAATACAACGCAAGAAAAAAGCAATAGAAAGCGAATCATAGTTTACACTACAAGGTATGGCACATTAACCGAAAACTGAAATATGGACTAAAAAATCACCACCTCCAACCCGGCAATCTCCTCCAGGGTGGCGAACAGCGTTTGTGGGTTGCTTTCCGTTACCAGTATTTGACGGAAGTGTTTCACATTGGGAATACCCTTGAAGTAATTGGCATAATGCCGGCGCATTTCCAGCACCCCGAGTACCTCTCCCTTCCATTCGATGGATTTCAGCAAATGGGCTTTGCACACTGTCACCCTTTCTTCAATGGTGGGCGGTGCCAGCCCTTCGCCTGTGGCTAAGAAGTGTTTGATTTCGCGGAAAATCCAGGGATGTCCGATGCTGGCCCGGCCTATCATCACTCCATCCACGCCATACCGGTCGCGCATGGCCTTTGCCTTATGACCAGAATCTATATCACCATTGCCGAAAATGGGTATCTGTATCCTGCTGTTGTTCTTTACTTCACCTATCAGCGACCAGTCGGCCTCACCTTTGTACATCTGCGCACGGGTGCGACCGTGAATAGTAAGGGCGGCAATACCCACATCCTGCAAGCGCTCGGCCACCTCTACAATATTCTTGCTGTTATCGTCCCAGCCTAAACGGGTCTTGACGGTGACCGGCAGGCGGGATGACTTGACGATTTCGCTGGTCAGCTTCACCATGCGGGGGATGTCGCGCAATATGCCGGCACCGGCGTCTTTGCACACCACTTTCTTCACCGGACAGCCGAAGTTGATATCGATGAGATTGGGGTTGGCTTCCTGAATAATCTCCACACAGCCGGTCATCACCTCGATATCGGCACCGAAAATCTGAATACCCAAGGGCCTTTCTTCTTCGAAGAACTCCAGCTTTTTCAGGCTTTTCTCTGCATTTCGAATCAACCCTTCGGTGGAGATGAATTCGGTGTACATCATGTCCGCCCCCTGTTCCTTGCACAACACACGGAAAGGCGGATCACTTACATCTTCCATAGGAGCGAGCAGGAGGGGGAATGCACCCAGTTCTATATCGGCTATTTTCACCATACTGTGCTGAAAACGTACTTTTGCAACGACAAAAATACACAAAGCACCATTGAAAGGTTCCATTCAATATTACCCCTGGCTGGCCAAGCTGTTGTTTCTAATAGGTATTTTCCTGATTGCGGAGGTGCTGTTCTCCTATCTGGGCATGTACCTGACTGACTTTCTTTTCCCCGGTGTAAATTTTCTTTCTATGGCCCAGCGCATGGAAACTGCGGATGCCATTGCACCCGACTCGCCCACGGTGCATGCCTTACAGCTGTATCAGGTCATTAGCAGCCTTGGGCGTTTTCTCCTGGTTCCCTTTTTGTATTGCTATCTGGCCGGTGTTCCATCGCTGTCTACTCTGGGCTTACACCGCGCACCCGGGCCCAAAGCCATTTTGCTCATTGTGCCCATAGTGCTCAGTGCTGCCATCGTCACCGGATTTGTGTACGAATGGAACCAGGGCATAGATTTCCCTGCGGCGTTGTCGTCGCTGGAGTCCCGTATGCGCGACATGGAGGCCAGTGCCCAAAATATGACAGATGCATTCCTTGGCACACAACGATGGAGCGGGCTGCTGCTCAACCTCTTAATAATTGGTGTGGTGGCAGCTGTAAGTGAGGAAATTATTTTCCGCGGTCTGCTGCAGCATGTTTTCATGGGCTGGACCCGCAACGGACATGCGGCCATCTGGTTATCGGCTTTTGCCTTCAGTTTTATCCATCTGCAGTTCTTCGGTTTCTTTCCACGCCTGCTGCTCGGCGCCCTGCTAGGCTATCTGTATATGTGGAGTGGCAGCCTGTGGACCGCGATTTTTGGGCATTTCCTCAACAACTCCATGGCGGTAGTCTTGTATTTTCTGGTAGCACGCGGTGTGATTGATTCCGACCCCACCGAAACCGGCACCCGGATACAGGCTTTGGTATTCCTGCCCATTTTTGCTTTATTTATGTGGCAATACTATCGAACCACCCAAGATGGAAAAAGACTGGATACAGGTATTTAACACCGGCGACACCCCATTTGCATGGATTGTAAAGAATGCCCTGGAAAGTGAGGACATCAGGGCAGTGTTGCTCGACAAGACCAGCAGCCCCTACCTGAATTTTGTGCCCGGAGACATCGAAATCTACGTGCACCAGGACCAGGCAGAGAAAGCCTTAGACATCATTTACCGCATGCACGAAGACAACTGAGGCCTTTGTTGGCCTGTTTTTCATGCATTTTTTCATTCCTGCAGGCAGTTCCTGAAAAATCCATGGGAATTCCCCTAAATTTGCAGGCTCAAAAGTAAAAAGCACAAACAAGATATGGCTCTTATTTCAGAACTGAGGAAGCGCTCCTGGCTGGTGTTGGTATTTATCGCACTGGCGTTGATAGGATTTTTATTCATGGATGCCTTCAACTCCAATTCAGGCATACTACAATCGCGCCGCGACCCCTTCGCCCAAATAGACGGACAGGACATCTCCCCGGCACAACTCGATGCCCGCTACAGTGAAGTGCTGATTCAGTACCTCACCCAAAGCGGTCAGATATTAGGCTACCTGCAGGGAGAAGTGACGATTGACAACCAAACAGAATTCCAGCTGAAAGAACAGGCATGGAACGACGTGGTGCAGTCTACCCTCATGGAGCGCGAGATGACTGCCCTGGGTTTACAAGTAACCGATCAGGAGAAAACAGACCTTATCTTTGGCAGCAACCCGCATCCTTACATCAAGAACTACTATGCCGGTCTTTCTCAGAATGGTGTTTTCGACCCGGCATTATTCAATCAGTATGTCAATAATATCAAGGATCCGCAGGTACAGCAGAGCAATCCGCAGGCGGTTCAGGCTTATTATGATTTTTTGATGCGCCAGAGCCTCGCCATCCGGGAGTACACCTATAATAAGTATGTAACCATGATCAGCAAAGCTGATTTTGTACCGGAATGGCGGGTAAAGTATGATTACACCTTAAAGAACCGCCGTGCTAATTTCGACTTTGTAGATATCCAGTTCACCACTGTAGCTGACTCCACTATCGAAGTGACTGACAGCGAGCTGAAAGCTTACTATAACAAACACAAAAACAAATTCAAGCAGAACGAATCTACCCGGGTGCTGGAATATGTAGTATTCCCATTCACCCCGACTGCTTCCGACAGCGCTGAAATCATGGGCAAACTGCGGGAAGACATGGCGAAACTGGCAACTGCCAAGAGCGACTCCGCCTTCATCGCCGTGCGTTCTGAAGATCCGGAGCGCATTACCCGTGCTTTCCAGACAAGGACCTATTTCTACGAATCAGGTATTGACAGCAGCATTGTCGATTCCCTGTTCAATGCTGCTGCCGGCAGTGTGGTCGGTCCATACGAAAAACCAAATTTCTATACTGCCACGCTTATCAAGGAAAGAGTAAAGATGCCCGATTCTGCAGATGCACGTCATATCCTCGTTTCCAACCAGATTCGCAGTATGGACAGCGCGCGGTTGCTGGCCGACAGCATCCTTACTGCCATCAAAGGCGGAGCTGATTTCACAGCGCTGGCACAGCAGTACAGTGAAGATCCGGGTTCTGCGAGCACCGGTGGAGAGCTGGGCTGGTCTACTCCTCAAACCGACTATGTGAAGCCTTTCAAAGATTTCATTTTCCGCAACGGTCAGGTGGGTGTCCCCTCTTTGGTGGGAACAGCTTACGGCTTCCACATCATTGAAATCAAGGAACTGAAAGGACGCAGCGAATACCTGCTGGCGTATAACCTGAGCCGCTTCATCGATGCCAGCTCTGCAACGGCCGATTCTATCGACCGCATTGCCAATGAATTCTTCAATACTTACACTACACTGGAAGATCTCGCAGCCGGTGCTGCCGAGAAAGGCTATGTGGTGCGCACCACGCCTCCTTTTGGTCTGAACCAGTACGATATCCCCGGCTTAGCCGAATCGCGCAACATGATTACCTGGGCCTTCGGTGCTGCTACCGGTGAGTTCAACTACTTCAACACCTTTAGCGACCGCATCATCATTGCCGCCGTGCAAAGCAGTCGCGACAAGGGTATAGCCTCTTTGGAAGACGTAGAAGACCAGGTACGCGTAGAAGTGATACGGGAAAAGAAAGGCGTTATGCTGGCTGCTAAGCTGGAAGCTGCAGCTGCGGGTGGAAAAGACCTGAACACCATTGCCTCCTCCGTTCAATCGGCGGTGAAGAGCTCCACGAATGCGAGCCTGGGTACGCCTTATGCACCCGGTATCGGTCTGGAACCTGCTGTGGTAGGTCAGGTGATGGCGACTGCGCAAGATGGAACTACCGGTGTTATTGCCGGTAACAGGGCTGCTTATATTGCCCGTGTAACTGCTATTACCGAGCCGCCTGCTGATGCTGACCTCACGCAGTCGCGCACGCAAATGACTTACGGTTTCAGGAACAAGGTAAACCAGCAATCTATCCTGGGCAACCTGACCGATAAGGCAGATATTGAAGACAATCGTTTCCAGTACGGCTACTGATCAAACTTTTTTGATCCTGTATCCGTTGAACCCTTGATATGGAGATCGTCAATAAAGTCGCACAAAGTGGTATCATCACCATCAATCTGGAACACTACTATCCGGAGGGAGGTGTTACACCCTTTGATCTGAAGGATTTTTTATTCAAGGGATTAATACTCCGTGAAAAGGACTTCAGGGAAGGGCTGGCTGCTGTTGACTGGCAGCAATACGACCGGAAAGTACTGGCTATTTACTGCTCTGCAGATGCCATTATTCCCCAGTGGGCCTACATGCTGGTAGCGGTATATGCCGCGCCACACGTGCAGGCGCTGTTTTTCGGCACGCCCGAAACAGTGTTAGGCAAATACTACGACCAGGTGGTTGACAACCTCGATACATCGGCATGGGAAGGCCAGCGCATCGTTATCAAAGGATGCAGCGACAAGCCCGTTCCTGCAGATGCCTATGTGGCGTTAACACGCAAACTTCGTCCCCTCGCGCAGAGTATTATGTACGGAGAACCCTGTTCTACCGTTCCATTGTACAAACGCAAAGCAACGAAGTGAGACAATTTAATTACATCCTTATTGGAATACTGGCAGGTATCGGACTGCTGCTGATACTCTCCTACACCGGTCCCGGGAAACCGACATCAGCCGGTGAAACCATGGCCACCGATACCTTAAGAACCCTGGGCAGTGAAGCAGGACTGGTAAAAAACTATGCCATCAAGCTTCCTGAAACGGTAGCCTTTGCCGGGGAGAAAGTGCCTTTGGAGGATTTTGAAGTCAAGGAACGGCTGGATCGCGAACTGCTTGTTAATACCTACTGGCACTCCAACACTTTACAAAACCTCAAGCTGGCGCATCGGTACTTTCCGGTGATAGAGCCTGTTTTAAAAGCCAACGGCATCCCCGACGATTTCAAATACATAGCCCTTGCCGAAAGTGGACTGCGCAATGTGGTGAGTCCGGCGGGTGCGGAAGGTATCTGGCAATTTCTGGCTGAAACGGCAAGACATTACGGACTAACCGTGAATGGCGAAGTCGATGAACGTTACGACGTGGAGAAAGCGACCGCTGCTGCTACCCAATACTTCAAAGATGCTTACCAACAGTTCAACAACTGGACCTTGGCTGCGGCATCTTACAATGCCGGCATGGGCGGTATCGCCAACAGCCTCTCTTACCAGCAGGTGGACAGCTACTACGATTTGTACCTGAACAATGAAACCAGCAGGTATGTATTTCGCATATTGGCATTCAAGGTCATCTACGAAAACACTGAACGCTATGGCTTTCTGCTGGATGACGAAGATTTGTATGCACCGCTGTCTTATCGGACCCTCACTATCGACAGCAGCATTAACAATCTGGCGGCATTCGCCACGGAACAACAGACCAATTACAAGATGCTCAAGGTCTATAACCCCTGGTTGCGCAAAAGCACACTGACAGTAAAACAAGGTGAAAGTTACAGCCTGCGACTGCCTCCCATCGCAGCCAACAATCAATAGTAGCTCGGGCGGGTTGATTTCTGTAAATTTGTGCCCTGATGAAATGCAGTAAGCTCAGTGTAATCGTTCCGGCCTATAACGAAGAAAAAACCATTGGCACCATTTTGCAGACTTTACTGTCTGTGGAATTGATTGGTGGACTGGAGATGGAGATTGTAGTTGTGAACGACTGTTCCCGCGATGGCACCGAAGTAGCGGTGGAACAATTCATAGCCACCCATCCCAACGCCGCTATCACCTACCGCAAGCACACTGTCAATCAGGGTAAGGGTGCTGCATTGCACACCGGTATCCGCGAAGCATCCGGTGATTTAATTGTGGTACAGGATGCCGATCTGGAATACGACCCCAGAGAGTTCAATGTTTTGCTGCAAC
>DDYY01000076.1 GCA_002346225.1 Bacteroidetes bacterium UBA3022 | reverse complement strand
GCGATAATCGTATCTGGGCTGGGTAGACAAGCCACAAATTTACCAATAAAGTAGTGTTAGTATAGGGGGATCATTCCTGGTATTCCATGAACCTGGAATAATCGGGCTGGTCGGCAGAAGTTTTATGCACGAAACTGCGCACTACCTTTCCCTTCCTTATCAGGAAGAAACCCGGCATCTGGTAGATATCGCCCTCCACCTTGGTGAAGAAGATACGCTTCTTGAGACCCAGCCATATCCATCTGAAAATAACCTTCGGCCCCAATAACTGAATGAGATTTCCCCTGTTCAGGGCAAAGCGCTTGTAGGCTATGCTTTCCGGATCACCTAACTGCTCCAGATCTTGCAAGCCGTAACGCGTGAGGTAGTCGTAGGCAATCTTCTCATTCACCATGTACACCAGTACTATCTTAGTGCCTTTCTCTTCCAGCTTTTCCCGATTCTCCTGTACACTAATGAGTGTTTCCTGACAGAACGGACATCCGAAATGCCTCAAGAATACAAGTAGCACCGGTTCTTCCTCACTCAACTCCTGCAGGTTTTTACCCGAAACTGTCTCGAACAGTTCCAGCGGATAATCCTCTTCATTAAAAGTATTGATCAATACCTTGTCGGCGCGGAAAGACCTGTTGTAGACTGTAATCATTCCAGCAATGAGGGGAATCATCCATATCATGTGGTTGAAAAACAGAAACGGCAGAAATGTACTGGAGAAATAACCTTTTGATAAACCGACCAGAAATCCTCCAATAATAGCAAGATGGAACAAGAGGTTGACGAACATTATAAGCCAGTTCCTGAAAGGGTCGAAGGCGGCGATGAGCAAGCCTATTCCTAAAGTGATAGTGAAAACTGCAATGAGATCCCAGAATATGAGTGAAACACTGGCAGTTTCGATGAGAATCGAATGCAGTGAATGAGGAAATATCAAAACCACCAGCCCCCATAGCACAAAGTATGCTGCTGCAATGAAGAGCATGGCGTTGAGCCGCTGTTTAAGTTGAGTAAAATCTAACATAGATGTTGAATCATTTAGATAACACCAATACTGTAAGAATGTTTAAGCTTTAAAAACCAACAGATAAGTCAAATAAACTGCATAAATGCTGACAAATATGATACCGTGCACCCTGGTAACCTGATTTTCCTTGTGATTGTATATAAAGAAGAAGAGGATTACCGTCATCAGCACCACCATGAGTTCATCGATATTGGAAGATGGGTTGACCGGAAGCGGTTTTATGGTAGCACTAACGCCCAGCACCAGGAAAATGTTAAAAATGTTGCTCCCCACCACATTGCCAATAACAATGTCGCTCATGCCCTTTCGCGCGCCGACAACAGAAGTGGCCAGCTCCGGCAGGGACGACCCCATCGCCAGGATGGTCAGACCGATAACAGATTCGCTTACGCCCCAGAACCTGGCAATATCCACCGCAGAATCGACCAGCAGTTTACCGCCACCTACCAACGCCACAAGGCCCAGTGCAGTAAAGCCGACAGCTTTCCACATGGGTACCTCATTGATGATTCCTACATCATCGCTGGTGGATTGCTTGGCGATAATGAGGGAATAGTAGGTGAAAATGGCAAAGAATGAAAGGAGCACCAGCCCGTCACTCCTGCTGATAACAGAGGATACCTGATTGTCTATAAATATATCGTTGGCAATAAAGCCCAAAACTAGGGCTGCCAGCAGGCTAAAGGGTATTTCCTTAAAAATGGTGTTGCTGTGAACCGTCATAGGGGCGATAATGGATGACACCCCCAGAATAATGAGAATATTGAATAAGTTACTTCCCAGCACATTACCTATGGCCAGTTCCGTGTTATCGTTGGCAGAAGCGAAGATATTGATGGCAAGCTCGGGGGCGGAAGTCCCGAAAGCCACTACCGTAAGTCCGATTACCAGATCAGACACGTTCAACCTTTTGGCCAGCGAAGAAGCTCCGTTGACCAACCAGTCAGCACCTTTCAGCACCAGCACAAATCCGATAATAAGCAGCACATATTCCATAATAATAATACTGTTTTAAGGTATCAGATTACCTCTTCCGACCACAAGGGCATTACCTTTGCAAATAAAACCAATTATGATGAAACAAAATTTTATAGGCTTTATCGGCCTGTCTATCGCGATTATTTCGGGCATGAGCGCAGTTGCGCAAGACCTTCCTATGCCCAGTCCGGAATCAGAAACAGAACAAATGATAGGTTTGGCAGAAGCCGAAATCAGTTATTACCGTCCTTCTATGAAAGGTCGTACTATTTTCGGAGACCTTGTACCTTATAACGAAATCTGGCGCACAGGCGCTAATATCAGCCCCAGGCTGGAGCTTTCTGAAGATGTTACTATCAACGGCAAGGCAGCACCTGCAGGTACCTATACCATCCTTACCATTCCCGGCAAGGAAAAATGGACCATTATCATCAGCAAGCAGGAAGAGCTGCGTGGAACCGGTTCCTACAAGCAGGAGGAGGATCTGATGCGTTTTGATGTAATGCCTGTCGCATTAGCTACCGCGGTAGAAACCTTCACCATGGATTTCTCTGATCTCACTACAAATAGTGCTAACCTGAATATCTACTGGGAAAAAACGAAGGTGAGTTTCCCCATTGTACACGATTACATGGAAGTTGCTCTCAAGAACATTGATAAAGCACTTGCAACAGCCAATGGCGCATTCAGCACCTATGAATCTGCTGCAGAATTCTATATCGATAACAACATGGAAGCCGACAAAGCCCTGGAATTGGCTAAAAAATCGGTGGATATGAAAGCCACTTTCTGGAATGTGTATACTTTGTCTCGCGCGTATGCCAACAAGGGCATGTACGCTGAAGCTATCAAAGCAGCGGAGCAATCCATGAAATTATCAGAAGAAGCACAATACCAGCCTTACGTAAACATGAACAAGGCTAATATTGAAGCCTGGTCTAAAATGTAATGACGCAACTGACCTAAGTTTTAAGATGGCCGGAATATCCGGCCATTTTTTGTTGAACAAAATGCATAACATTCTGTTGGATGAACCGTATGAGCAACAAGCTATTAACCGGAGTTTTCGCCCTGATTTTTTCAACGGCGCTGTTGGGACAAAATGGAGTCATTGAAGGAAACATCAAAGATGCGGTAACCAATGAGGCTATCCTGTTTGCAACGGTGCAAATTGAAGGCACTACCACAGGCGCTATCAGCGATCTCGATGGCAATTACAGGATTGAAAACCTCGCACCGGGGCTGTATAATATAATTGTGACCTCTGTTGGTTACAAACCCCAGCAAGCTTTCGAATTGCAGGTGACCAATGTAAAACCCGTAGTGGTCAACTTTTCACTGGAAGAAGATGTGCAAGTGCTGGATGCAGTGGTTATTCAGGCAGGGCCGAATGATAAGACCGCAGAAAGCCCCGTATCGCTGCGTACCATTGGTGTGAGTGAAATCAAGCGGAATCCGGGAGCCAACAGAGATATCTCGGTGGTTATTCAAAGCCTGCCGGGCGTAGCATCTACACCCTCTTTTCGCAATGATATCCTCATCAGGGGTGGCGCTCCCAATGAAAATCGTTTTTACCTCGATGGCATTGAAATTCCCAATATCAATCACTTTGCCACTCAAGGTTCCTCCGGAGGACCTGTGGGGCTCATCAATGTAGATTTCATCCAGCAGGTGGAATTTTATTCAGGTGCCTTCCCAGCCAACAGGGGCAATGCCCTGAGCTCGGTTTTCGAATTCGAGCAAAGGGACGGCCGTACCGACCGCTGGGGTTCTACCTTTACCGTCAGTGCAAGTGAATTGACGCTTACAGCGGAAGGTCCAACGGGTGAACGCTCTTCTACTCTCCTTTCAGCACGCAGAAGTTACCTGCAGTTCCTTTTCGATATTTTCGGTCTGCCCTTCCTCCCCACCTTCAACGACTTTCAGCTCAAACATAAAATCAAGTTCGACCAAAACAACGAACTGATCATTGTGGGGTTAGGAGCTATTGATCAGTTTGCACTCAACCTCGCAGATGACACATCTGCATTTAAACAATATATATTAGGTAACATCCCGGTGCAGACGCAATGGAACTATGCTACCGGTATTGGTTACAAGCACTACAAAAGCAACGGACAGCGCATCTTTGTCGGCAGCAGAAACATGCTCGGGAACCGCTCCTTCAAATACCGCAATAACGACGAATCGTCAGAAGATAACCTGTTATTCGATTACAGCTCTACGGAGGCAGAGAACAAATTCAGATATGAAGAAAGCTTCCGCTGGAAAGGTTTAAAGTTCAATGGTGGCATCAATTATGAGTACGCGCGCTACACCAACAGCACGAACCGACTGATTACAGTCGGCGCCGCTACAGACCTGGTGGATTATGAGAGCTTTCTGGATATGCACAAATGGGGTGTATTCGGTCAGGCAAGCAAAAGTTTCTTCAACGAACTGCTTTCTGTTTCCCTCGGTTTCCGCATGGATGCCAACAATTATAACGATGCCATGGACAACCTGGAAGACCAGTTCAGTCCGCGATTGTCCATCAGTTACAGCTTTGCGCCCCGCTGGAGTTTCAATGCCAACACCGGGATATACTATCAATTACCTGCCTACACTACTCTGGGTTACCGCGATAACAGCGGTACATTGGTGAATGCTGAAAACGGACTGACCTACATTCGAAATGATCAGATTGTTGCCGGTTTTGAGTTTCGTCCTGATGCAGGTTCCAGGGTTTCCGTGGAAGGTTTTTATAAAAAATACAGCGGCTATCCCTTCAATCTGCGCGACAGCATTTCCCTTGCCAACCTGGGTGCCGATTTCGGCATAGTGGGCGATGCCCCCGTCAGCTCCACCGGAGAAGGACTGGCATATGGCGTTGAATTTCTTGCGCAGCAAAAGCTTAAAAAAGGATTTTACGGCATAGTAGCCTATACACTTGTTGTGAGTGAATTTGAAGATAAGAATGGCGATCTTATCCCATCGGCATGGGACAGCCGGCACATCGTTTCTTTAACAGCCGGCAAGGAATTCAAAAAGGACTGGCAACTGGGTGTTAAATGGAGATTCTTGTCCGGACAACCTTATACTCCTTATGACATTGCTACATCTTCACTCATCCCAGTTTGGGACATCAACGGCATGGGGCTGGTGGATATAAATCAGCTCAACACCCTGCGCTTAACAGCAGCCCACCAGCTGGACGTGCGCATAGATAAGAAGTGGTTCTTTGACCGCATGAATCTCAATGTCTTCATCGATGTACAGAACATCTATAACTACCAGGCTCAACTGGCACCTATACTGGATGTAAGAAGAGATGATAACGGAGTTCCGCTGGCAGACCCTGCGAACCCGGGAAGTTATGATACCTACTTGCTGGATAATACCGCCGGTACCATTCTGCCCTCGCTGGGACTTATTATAGAAATTTAATAATAGCGATGGGTACTCAGGTATTCCTTTACATAGTCTTCAATGGCCTCTTCCAGTGAAGTGAAAGACTGCTGGTACCCTGCACTTCGCAGTTTCGACATATCTGCCTGAGTGAAGTATTGATAGGTATCCCTGATATCTTCCGGAATATCGACCCACTCTATGGTGGCCGGCACATCCATAGCAGCTGCAGTGGCTTTGGCAAGGTCCAAAAATGCTCTGGCTTTACCCGTACCCAGATTATATATGCCTGAAGCAGGCTGTTCCTTCATGAGAAAGTCGATTACATCCAGCAAATCTTTTACATATATAAAATCACGCAACTGATATCCATCTTCGAACTCCGGTCGATGCGAGCGGAAAAGTCGCATGGAGCCGCTTTCTTTGTATTGGTGAAAAGCGTGTAGCACCACTGAAGCCATTCTTCCTTTATGGTATTCGTTGGGGCCGAAAACATTAAAGAACTTCAGTCCCGCCCAGAATGGTGGTTGTTCCTTTTGTTGCAGCACCCATTCATCGAATACTTGCTTGGACTGTCCGTACGGATTTAAAGGTTGCAGGCCGGGTGTTGCCTCATGCGCATCGCTGTATCCTTTTTCACCCGCTCCGTAGGTAGCAGCAGAGGATGCATAGATCAGCGGTATTTGATGTTCAGTGCAAAACTGCCAAACGGCTCTGGAATAGTCAGTGTTGAGTTCCCGCAGGATAGTTGGATCAAATTCAGTGGTGTCGGTTCTTGCTCCCATGTGCAGCACGAAATCAATCTCTGGAGCCAGTGCCTGCAAAGCTGAGGGAAATAGCGTTCTGTCGAGCTTAATATGGTACTTTTTCCCTTCGAGGTTGACGTGTTTATCGGTTCTGTTGTGCTCATCCACGAGAATAAGGTCTTCCCTTCCCATCCTGTTCATAAAGCCTGCCAGACAACTTCCTATAAAACCTGCCGCACCGGTGATAATAATCATTTATTTACCTTTGGTTTCCGCAAATTTCACTAATAACATGCGAATACGAAACTCCTATTTTGCTTTACTGCTGCTTTTGGCGTTTGCAGCGTGTTCCGGCAATGAAAAAGCCTATATCGAATACAATGATCGTATTGTGCAGGAAGTAGAAAATGCCGACAGTACTTTGCGACAGCTGTTTACATTCAAAGATCTGGAGAACTATCCATCCCAAAAAGCGAACTACACCGGCAGCCTTACTGCCAATTATGACGCACTAAGGGCTGTAGTACCCGACTTCGATGATGACACTCTGCGCCAGACAGCCATGGAACAGGTTCTAACGTATAAGCAAATTGCGGAGGTGGATTTTCTTTCCATTCACACACTGATGA
The DNA here is from genome assembly GCA_002346225.1 of Bacteroidetes bacterium UBA3022. Lineage (GTDB taxonomy): Bacteria > Bacteroidota > Bacteroidia > Chitinophagales > BACL12 > UBA11426. The sequence continues at coordinate 15,162 of DDYY01000076.1, read as the reverse complement.
CAGATACCATCTACACCAGGCAAGATTCTATCAGTGTAGATTCACTGTCGGCTGAGATGTATGCGAAATGGCAAATACAGAGTGAACGTTTTGCTACAGAACAGAAACACTTTAGCAAAAAATACAATATTGAACTGTTGCGAACACCCTGATTTACTGGTACAGTTCAGGCAGCCCTAATTCTTTGCGCAGCGCTCTATCGGAGGCCCTGTGCAGATTCCAGTAATCCATCATCTTGCTCGATTTCAGAACGGCCTTTGTTTCCAGCGGGGTTCCGCCAAACCCGGGGTAAATTTCTGTCCATCCGGTAATGGCATAAGGGAAAGCTGCATTAAAAGTTATATCTAAACGCCGCTGCAAGGCGGGGTAATTGATCGTTAGCACCTTAGTAGTACCTTTATCTTCAACAGAAAGTTCGGCATCATATGCCAATATGGGCTTATGAGAGAAGCGGAGGTATGTCGTGGAGGGAATGACCTTCATTTTCCCCTGTGGCAGTTGCTCAGGCGCTATTCTGATGAGGGTCCACAGTTCATCTTCCAGGAAGGTTTCAGTATAAGTTGCTTTCGAATCGCCTTCTCCCTCGAAATAAGAGAATTGCTCCAGCTCGATTTTCTTATCGTATGAATTCGCCTGCAGGAAAACCATTCCACACCAATCCTGAATAGAGCTGGTCACTTTTGCAGCATGGGGATAATTTTTCCGGTCGATAGGCATGAAAGCAGACATCATCACTGAATAGGGATAAATGCCCGTATTGAATTTTATGGTTTGATTGAGCTTCAGTACCGGCAGTCGGTCTTTACCGGCAGCTGACGGAATGTCCAGTTTTACATGGCGCTCTTTCGATAAATCTTCCGTTACAAAAATATTAACTGCATTTCCGGGATGCGATTCATAATACCTGCCCTGCATGATTTCATAACTGCTTACTTCGGCAAGGCCCTTGTACCAGTATGCCTTCCACTCGTCCGAAGGTTTCCACTCAGGACCATAACCTGAAGCGTCATCCTTTTCGTTGACGGCTGTAGGTTTAGCATCGGCATTGGAAGAACAGGAGCTCATGGAAAAGGAAAATGCCCCCGCTATGATGATCATGGAAGAAAGGACGTACAATTTCATATTAGGCGATTTATTGTAAAAACAAGGTTCAGCAATTTTCGTTCGATAAACTACTCATCCAGCCTGTACAATTTGATTTCCTTATCGAAAACCGGAAAAATCTTTATCGGAATTTCCGTTTCCCCGGGTTGAAAATCCTTCAACTGCGGACCCAGATTGGTAATGAGTGCATAGTCAGCATCTTTCCTGTATTCTACGATAACCGGTTGCGCTTCGGGATTCGGGTAATAGCCGTTGCGGGGATCTTTTAATGCGAAAAAGAGGGGGAAATTGGCAACCACTTTTTCCTTACGACCCAATTGCTCCAGCGTATAGTGGACCGCTTGCTCTGTCTGCCCAACCACTTTTACGTATCCCATATCGGTATCCACATGAAATGCATCACCTTCCATTTGCGACCATCCTGCCCACACCAGTAAGGGTACTAATAGTATAAACGACCAGTGCTTTTCGCGCAGCGCTGCAATGACGATAACGACGCTGACAACGAGAAAAGGCAAAACCATGAGGATATACCTACTCATATAAAAGATGAGCATGGAATAGAAGATTCCGCCTGCTATAAAAATGATGGATGCCGTTAGCATAGGCATGCGTCGCCTGTCTTTGGGCAGGGTCAGCAGCAATACAGGGCCTGCCAGGAGGAGAATAGCACTCATCATCCAACGGCCCTGCAGGTAGAATACAAACCGACTATAGGCCTTCAGAAGGATGATAAAATGGTGACTGCCCGCTTGCATCAAATCCATGTGGTAGGGAAAGAAGAACCAGCCGTTCTGCATGCGTTGAATACTGATAAATAGCAAAAATGATAACCATGGAGTTAAAGCCAGCAGCGTTTTCCGCCACGCGAATGAGCGGGTATCACCCTTTTGAAGCAGGTAGTCCAGCACTTGAAAAGCTATCACCCCTAATGGAATGATAACGCCTGTCTCCTTGGTCATGATAGCCAGTACCCCCCAGAAAATATACCACCCCATTTTATTGCGGACAAAAGCTGAGACAGCCATAAACATGCACATAGCCAGCATCATCTCCGGCAGAATCAGGGCACTTTGTGCGAAAAAAAGTGGTTGGGCGATGAGGATGGCAGCTGCGGCTAAGGCCTGCCACCCACCCAGCAGGCGGAACACTTCGATAAAAAACAGTACCAGAAAAAGCGTGGTAATAACCAGTGCAGTGGTGTGGCCGGTAATGAGTGTAGGACCAAATAACCGGAATGAACAAGCATGCAAAAAATAGAGCAACAGCGGATGGCCCCTGGACAACTCCGGATCGAGCGCTGCAGGTAAGAGCCCCGGACCATTGTCATACATATACAAAGCACCGGGTGCATAAACTCCCAGTTCATCCCAGTAGTAGGGAAGCGAGAGTGCAGGTAATTTCAGGTACCAGAACAGCGACAGTAATATAAAAAAAGAACCGATATAAATACCGGTCCATATATGCATCTTTCCTGTGCTATTCAAGGATAGTCATTTTAAGAAACCAACTCGAGTTCCTGATCCATGTGTTTCTGGAGCGCATTGTCGTACTTGCTTCGGAATTGTTCCACAGTGCCTAAATCTTCTCCGTCAATTATCATATGCTGTCCACCGACAGAACCCAGTACATTCAGCGGAATACCATGAATGCTGCAAATTTCTTCTATGTCTGCTGTAGCAGATGATTTACAGGTAAGCACAACCCTACCCTGACCCTCTCCAAAAAGAAAGGCATCCTTGCGCAGAGAGGAATCTGTTTCTATCTCATAACCCATGCCCGCAACCATTGCTTTCTCCAGCAGCGTTATGAACAATCCGCCATCGCTGACATCATGCGCACTGTGCACCAGTTTTTTCTTGATGAGCTCCCGGACGGCATGCTGTAGTTTCAGCTCTTCATCCAGATTGAAATACGGTGCTGCAGAAACCTTAATATCATGCGCTATCTGGAGATACTGTGATGAATGGATATCATCCGTAGCAACTCCCAATAGTAAAATGACATCACCTTCAGCCTGAAAACCGATACCGGTAACACGTTCCATTTGTTCTACCACCCCTACCATTCCGATAGTGGGGGTAGGATACACGGCTTCGTTGCCATTCTGATTATAGAAGCTCACATTACCGCCGGTTACCGGTGTATCGAAAGCAGCACAAGCTGCTCCCATTCCTTTAATGGCCTGCACAAACTGCCAGTAAACTTCAGGATTGTAAGGATTACCGAAATTCAGGCAATTGGTGATAGCAGCAGGCTCCCCTCCGGAGCACACAATGTTCCGGGCAGCTTCACTTACAGCAATCATAGCGCCCACATAAGGGTCAGCATATACATAACGGGCATTGCAATCTACCGAGACAGCCAGTCCTTTGTTGGAGCCTGTTAGTCGGACTATAGGTGCATCTGTCGGCTTGTTGGTGGAAGCATTGCGTATGCCCACCATGCTATCGTATTGTGTATAAACCCAGCGCTTGCTGGCAATACTAGGATGCGTGGCCAGCTTCGTTGCGATGGCTTTCCAGTCTTGAGGCAATGGCAATGCTGAAGTATCTACTTTTTGCAAAGCTTTGTAGTATTCCGGCTCGCTGTACTCCCTCTCATAAACAGGAGCACCACCGCCGAGTACCAGACAATCGGCCGGAACACGGGCTATCAATTCCTCGCCCATATAATATTCAAGGATACCTGTGTCGGTTACCTCACCTATTACGACGGCGTGTAAATCCCACTTTTCAAAAACCGCTTCTATATCTTTTTCCCTTCCCTTCTCTACCACTACCAGCATGCGCTCCTGGCTTTCACTCAACAGAATTTCCCATCCCTTCATGTTCTCCTGACGCGTGGGCACCTTATCGAGCTGAATGCGCATTCCGTGTTCCCCTTTGGCGCTCATTTCGCTGGTGGAGCAGGTAATTCCTGCAGCACCCATGTCCTGCATGCCGACGATGGCACCGGTAGCTATCGCTTCCAGGGAAGCTTCCAGCAACAATTTTTCCTGGAAGGGGTCACCTACCTGCACACTCGGCAGGTCTTCATGCGACTCGTCGTGCAAGTCGGCGCTGGCAAAAGAAGCTCCGTGGATACCATCTTTGCCGGTGGCAGAACCGACGATATACACCGGATTACCTACTCCTATAGCTATTGCTGAAACGGTCTTTCCGGTTTCCACGATTCCCACACTCATCGCATTCACCAGCGGATTGGTCTGATAGCAATCTTCGAAATACACTTCGCCGCCAACGGTGGGAACGCCAAAGCAATTGCCATAGTCGCCGATGCCCTTTACGACCCCGCGAACAAGGTGCCGGGTGTGTTTATTATTGATGTTGCCAAACCGCAGGGAGTTCAGTGCTGCAATGGGCCTTGCACCCATGGTAAAAATATCTCTGTGAATTCCGCCTACACCTGTGGCTGCGCCCTGATATGGCTCAATGGCAGATGGGTGGTTATGGCTTTCAATTTTAAAGGCACATGCCAGACCATCACCAATATCTATGAGACCCGCATTCTCCTCGCCTGCCTCGACCAGCATCTTAGCACCGGAACGTGGCAGGGTTTTCAACCAGCGGATAGAATTTTTATAGGAGCAGTGTTCACTCCACATTACGCTGAAAATGCTCAGTTCGGTAAAGTTGGGCGCCCTGCCGAGTATTTCACAAATACTGGCATATTCCTCAGGCAGCAGTCCCAGTTCTTTGGCCACCGCCGCTTCCGGCACTGGAAGTTGATCATTTGGCATCATATGCCACAAAGTTAGTAATGTTCCCTTTCGCAACGATGTGGATAAGCAGAAAGCTTTCCCTGCCTGAGTATTAATCGTTTAGGAGACCAGAAATTTATTGAAACGCGCCATTTGAACAGCATTGCCTGCCAGGTACAGCTTATCATCGAATTCCAGCGTAAGGTTGTCTTCCAGACGGGTGAAGAAACGGCCCTCGCGTTGCACTGCCAGCAGGCCCACACCGTGGTTGGAGCGAAAACCGATTTCACCAATGGATTTACCCACCAGTTTGGCACGTGCGCGATTGACCTTCAAAACAATGATTTCCATATCGGGAATCGGCAAGGGACTTCTGTTTCCCGCAATAGCGCCGGTATTATCCCGCAGCATGGAATAGTTGCCTTCCCGAATTTTTTCAGTCAATTCTTCAATATCATTTCTGGGGACAAGATAGTGCATCAGTACCCTTGTGAAGATTTCAATAGAGGTCTCGAATTCTTCCGGGATCACTTCATCAGCTCCCATGTTCAGCAGACTTTGCACTTCTTTGACATAACGGGTGCGCACCACAATATAGGCGGTCAGGTTGATATGCCGGATGGCACTTAAGATGCGTCTTGTAGCATCGGGATCAGAGATGGCAATCACCACCACCCCTGCATTGGGCACTGCCAGGTGTGCCAGCACTTCTTCCGCAGCGGCATCACCAAATATGACCGGTACTCCGTCGCGCCTGCACTTTTCAATTATTTCGGGATCGAGCTCAACGACGATATACGGTATGCCGGCTGTGCGGGCTGCTCTTGCGAGGTTCTCACCATTTACACCGTAACCTATGATGATGAGGTGATTGGACAATTCCTCTTTCGGTTTCTGGGTTTCTTTCAGCCAGTGCTGTCGCGCAATCAACCTGTTGCGCACTTCTTTAGGCAGTGGAGCCCTGATGAGGAAATCTGAGATGTGCGTTGCCGAAGCTATGACGAAAGGAGTAATTCCCATGGTAAGAATGGAGACAGATAAAAATATCTGATATGTATTTTCCTGCAACAACTCATATTGCATACCTGCCACCGAGAGTACGAAAGCGAACTCTCCCACCTGGAAGAGGTGGAGGGAAGCGATAATAGAAGTTCTGGGCGGATATTTTAATATGATGGCCACCAGCATATTGATGCCACTTTTCGCTACAACCACGAGCAGCGTAAGTGCGATGACCACTAGCCAGTTATCTGCGAAAAAGCTCAGATCAAGCAGCATGCCGATGGAAACAAAAAAGAAACTGATAAATATTTCCCTGAACGGAATGATGTTGGCCATTGCCTGATGGCTGTATTCAGACTCTGAAATAATCAGTCCGGCAAAGAAAGCTCCCAAAGCCAGGGAAAGACCCATTTGAGAAGTGAACCAGGCGGTAGCGAAACACATAACCACTGTACTGAGAATAAACAGTTCCCTGCTTTTGGTTTGTACTACCTGGCGCAGGACAAAGGGAACGATAAAACGGGCGAGCACATAAACGATGGCTACCACGGCGATAATTCGCAGCAGCAGTTCGCCCACAGACAGCCATACATTATCGGACTGGCCAGCAATCAGCGGAGTTACCAGCATCATGGGCACGACAATTATGTCCTGCGCGATGAGGATGGCCAGGGCTATTCTGCCATGCGGGGCATTCAGCTCACCCCGTTCTATGAGCATTTTCAGAACTATGGCAGTGCTGCTGAGGGATAATAAGAAGCCCATAAAAACCGACTCTGTATACGGAAGGCCCAGCTGCCAGCAAAAGAGAAAAGTCAGGGCGATGGTACCCCCTACCTGCATCAGCCCTCCCCACAACACAATCCTTCCCACTTTCGAAAGGCCTTTGATAGAAAACTCTATACCGATGACGAAAAGGAGAAATATGACTCCGATTTCCGCCATCTGCTCTACTTCACCTGCAACACTTATCAGTTTCAGACCATAAGGACCGGCTATAATGCCCGTTGCGAGAAATGCTATAATAGCCGGTATCTTAACCCTGAAAAAAAGAACGCTTATCAAAACAGATAAGCCCAGAATCAACACCACATCTTGAAGCAAGGGAGTATGCATATATGCTTGAATATAGGGATAATTAATGCAACATTAAAAATATTGTGATTTTTCTAAATACTTATCTTCGGGTTCTGGCATATGCAACAAGATTTTGACCTTATAGTAATAGGTGGCGGTGCTGCGGGCTTTTTCACGGCCATACGCTGTGCAGAAAAAAACCCTGCAATGCGCATCGCCATACTTGAAAAATCAGATAAAGTATTGAGCAAGGTGCGCATATCCGGAGGCGGCAGGTGCAATGTCACGCATGCCTGCTTTGACCCCACGGAAATGGTAACGCACTATCCCCGAGGCCAAAAAGAATTGCTGGGTCCTTTTCACACTTTCCTGGGAGGTGATATGATGGGCTGGCTGGAAGATCACGGGGTCCCCACCAAGATAGAAGCAGACGGACGCGTTTTTCCTGTGAGTGACAGCAGCCAGTCCATCATTGATTGCTTTGAACAATGCACCCGCAACATGGGCATTCGGGTGCTGCTGCAATGCGGTGTACAGCAATTGCAGTACAGGAACAACACCTGGGAAATTACTACCGGTAAAGGTCTTTTTTCAGCACGCCAGGTTATGATAGCAACGGGTAGCAGTCCCGCCATGTGGAAACTCCTCGAAGATATGGGCTGTGCTATCGTTCCACCGGTTCCCTCCTTATTTACCTTCAATATACAACATCATCTCCTCCAGGACCTGCAGGGCATTGCTGTTCCTGCAGCTGCGATTCTTGCTATCCTGCCGAATGAAGTGTGCACCGAAGGCCCGCTGCTGATTACCCACTGGGGATTAAGCGGTCCTGCCGTATTGAAAGCCTCCGCAATAGGTGCCATAGACATGCATGCCTGCAGCTATCGCTTTAAGGTAACAGTCAACTGGACGGGTCGCGATCCAACGGAAATTCATGCCTACATCGATGAGCAAAGGCGCATTCAGGGTGGGAAGAAAGTCAGTGCGTCGCCTGCATGGGGTGTTCCCAAACGACTGTGGGAGAGATTGATTGTACTGGCAAGAATAGAAGGAAAGAACTGGTCGGACCTGAGCACAGCCGACAGGGAACGATGGGTGGGTTGGTTAACTGCGAGCCAACTTCCTGTTAACGGAAAGAGTACTTTCAAAGAGGAGTTTGTAACAGCAGGAGGAATTGATTTGCGCGACATCCGTTTCACCACAATGGAACATAAACACTTCCCCGGATTGTACTTTTCCGGAGAAGTGTTGAATATTGATGCCATTACAGGAGGCTTTAATTTTCAGGCAGCATGGACCACTGCCGAAGTCGCCGCCAATGCTATTGCTTTTGCGCCATAGTAACAAAGACACGCTCACCCACCGATAGCTGTTCCGCATGTATTTCCTCTTCCAGATGACCGTGCACTCTTATGGTATTGGTCGTCGATTCGATAGCATCATTGATAAGATGTATTTCCCCCTTCAACGTATCTGTTCCACCTGCAGGAAGAAAATAAAACACATCACCGATAGCGATTTTTCCAATATCAGCTACGGGCACCTGCAATTCAATATGCAGGTGGCTCTTATCCACTATGGTGAACAGGTGATCGGAAGGGGAAGCGAGCTGTCCATTGGCAGCATGTACTTCCGTCACCATTCCTGTAATGGATGTCCGAATATCAATGTACTGCTGAAAATCGCCCAGTAGTATGGAACCTGTAGAAAAGCCCATTGCCTCCAGCTCTTGTTTCCTTCCCTTGAAATCCGCTTCAGCGCTTTTGTAATCGCGCAGTGCTGCTTCTATTTCCGCATTGGAGATTGCTTCCTTCCCATGTAAGCCCGACAATCTTTCGTACCGGCTTTTTTGCAGCTCCCATTCAGCGGCAGCCTGCATCAATTCCTTCTGCCACACCGCGTACACCGGCGACTCCATCTGTCCTAGAACAGCACCTTTTTTCACCAATGTACCTTCCAGCACATGGATGCGACTGATATAACCGGGCGCTTTTGCATACACTTCGAAGGCACTGGAAGGTGGCACATCTACATATCCAAAAAATTCCAATTTTTGTTGATTACCCATTGGGCTGGAAGCTGCTGCATTGGCATTCACTGTTTCAGCTACTTCGGTTTCCATGGTTTCTTCCGGTTGTACTGAACTTTTCTTGCAAGAAGCCAGTAAAAGTATACCGGCCAAATAATATAGAATATTTCTCATGTGATTAATTGCTAAGGGTTAAATATTGAATGGTTATGAGTGATTGGTTATACTGGTAAAGCGCATCCAGCCATCCGCTTACGCCATGGAGAACACTGTTGTAGTGCTGGACAAAAGTGAAGACATCCATCTCCCCGGCATGGAATTGCGCAAGCAGCTCATCCTGCACATTCCGGAATTGCTCCTCCGGTGCGGTATCGTATGCAGCGAGTACATTGGCCGCCATCATTGCTCTTTGCTGGGCCACCTCCAGTTCATTATGCAACTGCCGTTCGCGGTCTGTCAGCATTGCTTCCTGTTGCAGCGTCTTCAATTCATTTTGCAGGAGCGCCTGCTTTCGGCCGCTGCCGGCAATGGGTAAACTCACCACTGCCCGCACGCCCTGAAAGCCCTGCTCACCATTAAGCGACTGCAGAAAGTATCCCAAAGCGAGGTCTGGCACTTTCTGGTTGTCAATCACTTTTTCGTATGCTCTTATCTGGGCTACCTCCAGTTCCATGGCTTGGGTATGCACCGCATTGACTGTGGGTTCCGTAAAGAACATGACCGGCTTTAATTGCTGAGGGTCCGCCTTTTTCGGCTCCAACACCTGGTTACCACAGAGATACCGCAGCTCCTCTACATAGCGATAGCTTTCGGTAGAGGCGCCGAACTGCATTTCCCGGAGGTTGCGCAATAACTGCTGCATTTGCATCTTGTCGGATTCGGTAATCATACCTGATGCTTTCCATGCATCGACCTGCGCAGCAGCATCCTTCAGGTCCTCCTCAATCATTTGAAGGTAGGAGGCTTTCTTTTCCTGGATGAGAAATCCCTGATAAGCTAATCTGACCCTCCAGCTGATTTCTGCAGACAGCTGATCCCTGCTTTTTGAAGCAGCAGCTGCGCCCAGAAAAGCCCACTCCTTTTTGGCACCGCTTGCCCAGGGCTTACCTAATTCCTGCTGAAATCCAATCTGGTAGTCGTTCCCGGCAAAGTTGATCTGTCCGTATTGAGCATCTACCGCTGCCGGAGGTAAAACCCATGCGGCATCCGCCTCCGCCTGCCACCAGGACTCCTGCCATGCAGCTACCTGTAACTCGGGACGTGCTGATAATGCCTGAGCAATCATATCTTCTTCCGACGACGGCTGTTGCGCTTGTGAAATGAATGGTATGCACATTAACAGCAATAGCAAGGACTTACCGCTTACGGATACCATCTTACGCTTTTCAAACAGATAATAGATAGCGGGTAAAACCACTAACGTTAGCAAAGTAGCTGTTATCAAACCACCAATTACCACCGTTGCCAGCGGACGCTGAACTTCTGCTCCGCTGCCTGTTGAAATAGCCATAGGAAGGAAACCGAGCGACGCCACCAGCGCAGTCATTAACACCGGACGTAGCCGGGAAACAGCACCCTGGATAACGCGGTCACGGAGTGATACATTTTCCATATTACTTAATCTTATATACTCATTCATCAATACGATACCGTTCAACACCGCCACACCGAACAATGCGATAAAACCAATACCTGCGGAAATACTGAAAGGCAGTCCCCGAAGCGTCAAGGCCAGCACACCGCCTACGGCAGAAAGTGGTACAGCTACAAAAATGATGAGCGCCTTACTGACAGACCGGAAGGTGATGTAGAGCAGGAATAAAATCAACAACAGAGCTACCGGTACGGCGATGGTGAGGCGTTCCACGGCATGTTGCAGGTTTTCGAAGGCACCTCCATAAGTGATAAAGTAACCGGGCGGTAACTGCAGTTGATCCTGCAAATCTGATTCGATAGCAGCTACCAGTGTAGCTACATCGATATCTCTTACGTTCACCCCAACTTTAATCAGTCGACGTGCATCTTCGCGCGAAATCTGCATAGGACTTTCCACCTGTTCCATGTGTGCTACCTGCGAGATGGGAATGGCTGTGCCGTCGCCTTTGCGCACAAATATGCGACCGAGGTTCAACTCCGAGCGGCTGGGATCATCCATACGCACTACCAAGTCGAAGCGTCGTTCATTTTCGTAAACAGTGCCTGCAGTTTCGCCTGCATAAGCGGCCCGAATGGCCATATTCACCTGTTCCACATTGATATCGAGTGCTGCCATTTGCTGGCGGTCCATGATGATACGCCACTGCTTGAGTCCTTCTGTCTGCTCCACCTTAACATCTCCCGCTCCTTCAATCGTTTTTATTATCGCCGCGGCGCTGTCACCCAGTTGCTTCAGCACCTTCACATCCTCGCCATAAATCTGTACGGCAATATCTGTTTTGGCACCGGTCATCAGCTCGTTGAAGCGCAGTTGAATGGGCTGCGTGAATTCGAAGGATGCATCTTGTAGCGGTTCCAGTACTTTTTTCATTTGCGCTATCAGATCTTCCCGGTTATCGGCCGATACCCATTCATCCTTATCTTTTAGAATAATCATGATATCGGCATCTTCAATAGCCATCGGATCAGTGGGCACCTCAGCGGTCCCAATTTTGGAAACAACATGTTCCACCTCCGGGAAATGCTCGAGTAGCAATGCTTCTGCTTTGGTGGAGGTAGCGATGCTGTGGGTCAGCGAACTACCGGGTGCTACTGCCATCTGCATGGCAAGATCTCCTTCTTCCAGCGTGGGTACAAACTCAGCACCCATGCGCGTAAACAGTATGATGGCTAAGATCAAGGCCATGATGGCGCCACCGGTAACCATTAGCGGCCTTTTAACTGCCATGGTTATAGCAGGTAGATAGCGTCTTCTCAGCCATCCCACCAACCTGTCGGCGAATGTATGGTGCTCGCCAATCTCCCGGCTCAGGAATAGCGCTGTTGCAGCAGGTACATAGGTGAGTGATAGGATAAGCGATCCCAGCACCGCAAAGCTGACAGTTTGCGCCATTGGCAAAAACATCTTTCCTTCTATGCCCTGCAGGGTGAAGATGGGAACAAAAACAACCAGAATAATCAGGACACCAAATGCCGCCGACTGATATATCTGTGCAGCAGAAAAGGAAATGGCTGTATCCATTTCTGTTGCAGAAAGCTTACGTCCCCGTTTGTGGGTGTACAGATAGTGAAGTACGCTTTCAACGATAATGACTGCACCGTCTACTACGATACCGAAATCTATCGCTCCCAGCGACATCAGGTTGGCCGAAACTCCAAATATGCGCATGAGTATGATGGCAAACAACATAGACAGTGGAATGACCGATGCCACCACCAAACCTGCCCGGAAATTTCCCAGCAGCAATACCACAATAAAGATGACGATAAGTCCTCCTTCTATGAGGTTTTTGGATACGGTGTGAATGGTTCTGTCAACGAGTTCAGACCGATCGAGATAGGGATAGATATGCACTCCTTCCGGCAATGCTGCTTCCACCTGTTCTATGCGTTCTTGTACATTGGCAATGGCCTGCGAGGAATTTGCTCCCTTGAGCATCAGGGTAATCCCCCCTACCACTTCCCCTTTGCCATCCATTGTCATGGCGCCGTAGCGTTGCGGACTACCATAACCCACTGTAGCAATGTCGCGGATGCGCACCGGCACTCCGTTTTCAGAGAGAACAGGTATCATGGCAATATCCTGCAGGTGTTCCACTCGACCTTCGGTACGGATGTAAAAAGCCTGATTGCGTTGTTCCACATAACTACCACCGCTGTTGGAATTATTGGCGAGGAGGGCCGCATGAATATCTTCAATGGTAACATCCCGCTCCAGCATCCGAACAGGGTCTGCAGCCACCTCATATTGCCGCACCTTTCCACCAAAACTGCTCACTTCGATAATGCCTTCTATCCCTGTTAACTGTCTTTTCACAATCCAGTCCTGGAAGGTCCGAAGGTCCATATCACTATAATGATCCTTGTATGCATCATCGACCGTGAGCACATACTGGTAGATCTCCCCCAGCCCTGTAGTGATGGGCATCATTTCAGGCACGCCCAACTCAGGGGGAATATCGGATGCTGCGAGTTGAATTTGTTCCCCTACAAACTGACGGGCTTTCATGATATCCATCTTGTCTTCAAACACAATGGTTATCACCGATAATCCGTAGCGGGAAATACTGCGCAGTTCTGTTACGCCGGGAATATTAGCCATTACGGCTTCAATCGGGTAGGTAACATATTGCTCTACCTCTTCTGCTGCCAGCGTGGACGCTACCGTTACTACCTGAACCTGATTATTGGTGATATCCGGAACGGCATCGATAGCTATCTGTCGCAGTGATGTCCAACCGCCTATAATCAGGGCAAGGACACCTAAAAATACTATGAGCTTATTCTTTACAGAATAATTAATTATTTTTTCAAACATATAATTGAACTTGATGAAATAAAGAAACTGGTCCGCGAACGGACAATCCTAAATGGAATTCATCAAGCTGAAGGAGGAGGCCGGACGGCGCTGCAGGAAAGATGTGCAATAGAAGAAGGCGGCGGCAAAGCAGGCGATAAGGCGAAAACCTTTGCACCCTCGCTTACCAATGGAAACTGCCGTATTACTACGTCAAATACTTCCTGGTCAAAATGATCTGTCTGGGAGGCCGCATCCAGATAGACATCCGGACTGCTGATAGAACTGTGGTTGTGCGCAAAAAGGCTGGTCAAAGAAAATGCTTCATGACTGCAGCTCTGGTTATGCCATTCAAACGCAGCTGTTGTGCGATCCTTTCCGATATGCAGATGGGGAATAACGCTGTGCAGGAGCAATAAAACCCCTGCAAGACCAAGAAAAAATTTCCGCATCCTTAACATTACTGACGCAAATGTAGGAGTATTTTATTTTTATGATGGTGACAAAAGTCAAATAGTACTTTAGATTTGACACCTATTAACGCATCCACCCTATCCATCCTATGCTGCAATTGGCTGTACCACTTCTTTATACATTGCTTTTCTGCTGGATCATTTTTCGAGCGGAAAAATGGAGAGAAGGCCTGGATGCCCGTTGGCTGACCTTTGCCTTTCTGATAAAAGTGTTGGCCGGCTGTGCGAATCTGGCCATCTGGATGTGGGTGATTGGCAGAGGCGACAGTCTGAATTACCTGCACGATGCTGATCTGATATACGGCACATTGCGCGAAAACCCCATGCATTACCTGCAGCTTACGTTTGGCTGGGGCCCTGACAATGTATATCCCGAGCACCTTCGATACATCTCCGACCCGTTGAAATTTTCATGGAACAACGTGGAATATACGATGGTGCGCATCAACACCATTTTGTATATGTTCACATTCGGAAATGCCTGGGGCAACGTGGTCATTCTTTGCTTTTTGTACTTTCTGTCGAGCGTATGGCTGCTCAGGAATATCGCCCAGTTCTACCCACTTCACCTCAGTGCGGCATTCATAGTCCTCTTGCTGTTTCCGTCCCTGACACTCTGGAGCAGCGGCCTGTTGAAGGAGGGGCCTGTACTGATGCTGGTGCAAATCATTTTTGGCAGCATGCTGCGCCTGTCGCATCGTTATGGCAAATCGAATCTGCTGGTGATATTAATCTGCCTCGTGTTGTTGCTATTCGTGCGCGAATACTACACCATGGTGCTGGTTCCCCTCCTGATTTTGTGGCAAATTGCCCGAAAGGGACAAAGGCCGGCCTGGATGTATTTCTCAGGAACAGCAGTGGCAGGGCTGTTGCTCATTGGCATTGCCGACCGTTATTCCTACTCTTTTAATGTTAGTGAAATCATTTGTGAAGCGCAGCAATACTTCATATTATATGAGGACGACCCGGATTATACCTACCATGTATTCACCGGCTATGAACTCACCGAACCCTTAACCCAGCTCCCGGGAGTCATCAATAACATATTATTTCGCCCCAACCTGCTCCACAGCTCCAATATTTTTCGCATCTACATGTCCCTTGAACTAATGCTGTTCTGGCTACTCCTCATATACCTGCTACTGCGGGTAAAAGGAAAGCTCCCGGCCCTTTTTTGGATGTGGTGGTCGGTGGCAGCTGTTTTGTTGCTGCTTTACGGATATGTGGTAACCGACGCCGATACCATGAGCAGGTACCGTAGCATACCCCAGTTTCTGTTGTTGCTTTCGCTGTTATTGTGCTCCCCGCCCCTGCTTACCGA
>DDYY01000075.1 GCA_002346225.1 Bacteroidetes bacterium UBA3022 | reverse complement strand
TTGATCCCTATAAACGCATTTCACCGCCTAACCGGGAGTTAATGGCGCAAGGGGTAGGCAATATGGTTGCAGGATTAATTGGTGGCCTTCCTGTAACCTCTGTAATAGTGCGCAGCTCGGCGAATGTGGCTTCCGGTGGCAAAACAAAAATGGCTGCCATTATGCACGGTGTTTTGCTGCTCGCATTCGTGATGCTCATTCCCGGGGTACTGAACCAGATTCCACTGTCTGCCTTGGCTGCCATCCTTATTTTCGTCGGTTATAAACTGGCAAAGATCTCCCTGTTCCGCGAGTTCTGGTCGAGAGGCTACCCGCAATTTATTCCTTTTGTGGTTACTATTCTGGCTATCCTTTTCACCGACTTACTAATAGGGGTTCTTATCGGAATTGCCATTAGTATTTTGTTTATGGTATGGAGCAATTTCCATAACTCAGTTATGGTGGTAAACGACAACAAGCGCAATTATTTACTGCGCCTCAGGAAGAATGTGAATTTTCTCAATAAGCCCTTGCTGAAGCGGGAACTTGACCTCATTCCGGAAAATGCAAAATTAATTATTGATGTAACCTTTACCGATTTTATTGACATGGATGTCATCGATACCATCAATGAATACCTCATCAGGGCCAAAGACCGCAATATTCAGGTGAGTATCATTAAGTCTGAATTCAAGCAACTCCATACATTTTTGCAGGAGCCTGCTGTCATTACCGTACCTTCGACATCCTGATTTTCAAAATATAAAAAGTATATTTACCTGCTATGAAAACTTTCGATAAACTACTTCTGGAAAACAAAGCCTGGGCCAGTGAAATGGTCGCCGATGATCCGGCGTTCTTCTCTCGTTTATCTGAACTGCAAACGCCCGAATTCCTGTGGATCGGCTGTTCAGACAGCAGGGTTCCGGCCAACGAAATCACCGGGACCCAACCGGGCGAAATTTTTGTGCACCGAAATATCGCCAATATGGTGGTCCATACTGACCTCAACCTGTTAAGCGTATTGGAATACGCCGTGGTATACCTGAAAGTAAAGCATATTATTGTTTGCGGACACTATGGCTGCGGTGGTGTAAAAGCTGCTATGGACGCCCATTCCTATGGCATCATCAACAAGTGGCTGCGCAATATTAAAGATGTTTACCGCATTCACCGTGATGAGCTTAGTGGTTTTGAAGACATCAATCAAAAAACAAATCGCCTGGTGGAACTCAATGTTATGGAGCAAGTCATGAATCTGGCCAAAACATCTATTGTTCAAAAAGCGTGGAATGACGAGCAACGGCCGGATTTGCATGGCTGGGTGTACGGACTGGAGGATGGCATTATCAAACCCATCTACAATATTCCTGCCGGCACCCATATCGATCCGCTCTATGAATTCGATAATCTGGGAACTGTTTAAGCAGGTAGTGAAATAGATTAAAAAAAAATCCCGGTGCATGCACCGGGATTTTTTTTATTTCCTGAAAAGCGGCTGGAGCGTAAATAGCGCCATCGCGGGAAAGAAGTGCATGGGCAGGGTCAGCGCTGGAAACATCTCCGGGAAACTGACATCCAGCGGTAAGCGAAAGGAGAGTGGCATTACCAGTGAAGCGATGGTGATAATAGATAATATAAAATTAAATATTATATCCCCGTACTTCGGAAGCAACCGCTGCAATAGCGTATAACCGGTGACCGCCACCAGACAGCTGGCTATGCTGGCTGCACTGATGCTGATGAAATGGATAATGGAAGGGAAGGAAATCTGGAAGGCAAAGTAATATACTTCATTCCATATCAGACTCGCAACGGTGGCCATTACACCAGACAGAAGTCCCCAAAAAAAGATATGACGCTGCATAATCTGTTATTTGGTGCTTACCGGAACAGTTACTTCCATGTGCAAAACATCTGATGCTTTCTTACCTGGAACACCAATATTAAAGTCGTTCCTGTTGACATCGAATTTGCCCTTGAAAACACCCTTGCTGCCGTTCTTTTCAAACTTAAAAGGAATGTCGAAGTCTTTTTCAACGCCGTGCATTTTCAATTTGCCATGCGCTACATATCCTTTATCGGTAGCTTCGATATTGCGGGAGGCAAACTTGATCTCCGGATATTTTTCTGCGTCCATCCATTCAGCACTTACAGCGTGTTGGTTTTGCATGCCGTTGCCGGTATTGATGGATTTTACATCAATAGTCATGTTGAAATAAGAACTGCTGAGGTCTTCAGGATGAAAAACCACATCTCCTTTCAGACTGGTGAAAACACCGGAAGGGTCTTCACTGGTAAATTTCACTTCGTAGTTGTCAATGATGGTCCAGCTTTGGGACGCTTTCCATGTAAATGCAGTGGTGGCGAGCAATAATATTCCCGCTGTCAGAAAAGTGTACTTGTTCATGTTGTAATTAATTTTAAACAAAAGTAATTACAACCTAACAGCCTAATCTTAATCTAGTTTAAGAAAATCTATAACAAATGCCTTTCGGGCGCATTTATCTTCTATTGTTGCGGCGGGGAGGCCGGGAACCTCCGCGGCGGTTGCGATGGCGGTTATCGCCGTCCTGATGCCTGTTTACAGCAGGCGCTTCTCCCAGGGCTTCCGGTAAGGGGAGCACCGGAATTTCTTTTCCGATGAGCTTTTCAATGGTGGTAAACTTGCGCTGGTCCTGCGGTGTTACCAGTGTGATAGCCGCACCATCGTTTTCGGCCCGCGCCGTTCTTCCAATCCGATGCACATAATCCTCCCCATCATTCGGGATGTCGTAATTGATAACCAGCTGGATATTGTCGATGTCAATGCCGCGGGATAGAATATCGGTGGCAACCAAAATGCGCAAACCGCGATTGGAAAAGGCATTGAGCACCGACTCCCGTTGTTTTTGATCCAGATCGGAATGGATTTCATCGGCATTCATACGTGCCGATTTCAGCGAGCGCGTCAAATCTTTTACACTCGACTTTCTGGAACAGAAAATTAATATGCTCTGCAGCGCTCCATGTGCCTCCAGTATCATTTTTACCAGTTGCAATTTCTGGCTGTCGTGTACATGGTAAATCTCCTGCTTGATTTTTTCAGGGGGTCGGGATATGGCAATGCTCACCTCCATAGGGTCTTTCAGGATTTTTCGCGCCAGCTTCCTGATTTCATTGGGCATGGTGGCCGAAAACAACAGCACTTGTTTTTCGGCAGGCATGTGTTGAATGATGCGTTCGATATCGGCGAAGAAGCCCATGTCCAGCATGCGGTCCGCTTCATCCAATATGAGGTACCGCGATTTGGCCAGCTTTACATAGCCCATGTTCAAATGCGATATCATGCGGCCGGGGGTACAGACGACTATGTCGGCACCGGTACTCAAAGCTCTTTTTTCCTGTTCGAACGACATCCCGTCATTGCCACCATAAACGGCTATGCTGCTCAGGCGGGTGTAATAGGACATCCCGTCGAGATTTTGCTCTATCTGCAGCGCCAGCTCCCGGGTAGGCACAATGATGAGAGCATTGATACTGTGCTCTTCATGCGACTCCTGCAGCATGCGTTGCATCAGCGGCAGGAGGAAGGCCGCCGTCTTTCCGGTGCCTGTCTGGGCGGAGGCGAGAACATCTCTCCCTGCCAGCACATGTGGTATAACCTGTTCCTGAACCGGGGTTGCGTCCTCAAATCCCAGCACTTCTATACTTTCCAGTATGCGCTCATCCAATCCAAATTCTGTAAACTTCACATGCTTATTTTAACTTAGGCAAAAATAGAAACTAAATCGCTGGTAAATGGTTTATTGCCCAAAGCAAGTGTAGGCTGCCCGCAAATCGACATTTTCACGTCATTATCCCATTATGTGGATTTTATAAGCGGGGAAAAAGGGTATCTTCGTTGCTCGATTCGTATGAAAAAATACCTCGTACTTTTCCTGGGTTTTTTACCTGTTTTCCTTTGGGGACAGACCAATATTTCCGGGGTCATCAATACCTACACCCGGGTACTGGCGGCTGATTTTTGCAACAACAACGTGGTGGTGGAATCTGCCATAGGCTATGGCGAAGGCGACAAGGTGCTCCTCATCCAGATGAGCGGTGCCGTGCTGGACCAGACCAATACTGCCGCTTACGGCACTATCGACGATTATAGTGTAGCAGGGAATTACGAAATCCTGACTATAGAAGATATCACCTTTAACATCATCACCTTCACCGAAACCATGGAGCGGCGTTACGATGCCGTGAATGGCAAAGTGCAGCTGGTGCGTATTCCTGAATATAATAATGTCGTCATCAACGGCGAGGTAAATGCAGCTGAATGGGATGGCGCAACAGGTGGCGTGGTCATTTTCTTTGCATCTGGTACTGTAACCTTCAACGAAGAAATTGATGTTACCGGCATGGGGTTCAAGGGCGGTGACGACTACAACCATATCCTTTGCTGGGATGTAACCGGTAATTACGATGGCTATGCTTGTTCTGAATCCGATTTTTGCGGCAGCCGAAAAGGCGAAGGGATTGGTAGACAATTAGGAACCGATAGCCTGGGTCGCGGTGCACCTGCCAATGGTGGCGGAGGCGGCAACGACAGCAACACGGGCGGCGGTGGTGGTGCCAACTTTGCAGCAGGTGGTGCAGGTGGACAGCGGCTCGATGTCGGACCGGGTGAGTGCGGAGGCAGTTTCCCCGGACTGGGAGGCAAGGCCCTCGATTACAGCAATACCACTAATAGAATTTATCTGGGTGGTGGCGGTGGCAGCGGCGACCAGAATGAAAACGATGGCAGTCGCGGTGCTGATGGTGGTGGCATCGTTATCATCCGCGCAGCAGAAATCATAGGTAACAACTTTCCCATTAAAGCCAACGGCCGGAATGTATTTACCGTTGCCGGCAGGGATGCCGCAGGTGGCGGCGGCGGCGGCGGTGTTGTCCTGCTCGATGTCCCCCTTATCAGTTCACCATTGAATGTGGAGGTCATTGGCGGTAAAGGCGGTGACGTAGATAATAACCTGGATGCAGTTACCTGCAATGGTCCCGGCGGCGGAGGTTCAGGTGGCGCATTGTGGGTAAGCACAGCAACCGTGTCACCCCTCATTAATTTGAATGCCTCGGGCGGGGCTCCCGGTATGACCATTAACCCGACAGCTCCTGCAGCCTGCAATGGCTCCAGCAACGGCGCTGCAGCAGGATCACCCGGAGGAAGCTTAACCGGACTGGTATTGCCCGAACCTACGACCATTTTTATTCCTCTTGAACTGGATGTAGTACCCGATGAAATCATCATCTGTGAAGGTGAGTCTGTGGACATGACCAGCACTTCTGACGGCACCGGTGTGCTGACTTACCAGTGGAACGATGCCGACATGTCTACCACTCCAGACTTGACTGTTACCCCTGAAGCAGATTTTCTGTACCAGTTGACCGTGACGGATGAACGCGGTTGTCAGATTGTACAATCAGTGAATGTAGACATGGTGGACTCTGTTTCAGCAGCAGCTTTCCCCGATGCTATTATAGTATTGGGTGAGTCGGTGAACATAGGTTCCAACCTAACAGGTCCCGATTATACCTATCTCTGGGAGCCCGACTACAACATGGCAAGTCCCACACTGCCGGTTACCCAGGTCAATCCTTTCACTACTACCGAATACTGCCTTACTGCCACGCATATTCAATCCGGCTGTGCGACCTCCAGTTGCATCACTATTGAAGTGATCAGCGATGTGGTTATTCCCAATGCCTTTTCGCCTAATTTCGACGGACTAAACGACTATTTTACCATCCCCGATCTGGGTGACATCTGTGAATCTATCAACTACTTCACCATCTATGACAGGTGGGGGAAATTGGTTTTTGAATGGGCTGGAGATGGCGGAACACCCGGCTGGGATGGAACGCATAACGTTACAGGAGCGGACCTTCCCATCGGTAACTACATCTATCTCATTGAGCTGGAATGCGAAAATGGGAAACGTTTATTCTCCGGTGAAGTACTTCTTTTGCGGTAATTTTCATTTTTTTGGTACAATTTTGGACAGCTTAACTAAAATTGATTACTATGCTAAAGAAATGGATGTTTACTTTACTGCTGGGTAGTATGTCTCTTATGGCAACGGCTCAGGTGGGTCCTTCCAGCAGTACGCAAACCATGCAACGCGCTTTCAAGGTTGATCCCTTCAGTCCTATGACCAGCAAGCTCACACTGGGCTACGAGCAGCGCATCAATGAAAAACTGAACATGGATGTCGACCTCGGCATTATCGGGGTGGATGTGCTCAACAGCAATGATATCAATGCGCGCGGCTTGTTTATCAAATTCGGTCCCCGGTTTTATTCTAATCCCGATTATTACACCGATGATATGCTGCGTTACAGCGATTTTCAGGGCTTTTACCTGATGCCCGCTCTCGGCTATACCTTCTACCGCCACGATGGAGAAAGGGATGGTCAGGAAGGTGTGGATGCAGGTACCATCAATGCGCCTACTCTTTCCCTGAATATTGGCCGTCAGATGGTCTTTGGCGGGATGGTAACGCTCGATATCAATGGTGGCCTGGGCTATGGATTTGCTGATAATTACGATTTCATGTACCACTACAGCCATATAGGCAACAGATTCATAGCATCCTTTTCCATAGGATTAGGCCTTTTGACGAAATAAGGGCCTGCATTATTCCTTGATTATTAGTAACTTTGCGCTCCGCTTTCACCCGCAATGGGTACAGGTGTGAGCGCACCTTTTTTAAGGTTAGGATGAACCCGTATTATTTAACTAAACATTTTGTCCTTTGACAACAGAAAACGAAAATCTGGAACCTCAGGAAGAGGCCACAGAAAACCAGGTTGCTGATACTGCAACCGAAACCTCCAAAAAAGCAGCTCCTGCTGCAGAATCAACCACTCCTCCGCCGGCATTTGATGATTTTGACTGGGATGTAGATAAGCGCAATCGCATTACCTACTCTACAGAAAAGTCGGAAGCAATGGAAGCCGAATACGAAGGCACTTTCCGCACTTTACATGACGATGAAATCGTAACGGGTACCGTTGTGGGCATCACCGACTCAGATGTCGTGATGAACGTCGGCTACAAAAGCGATGGATTAATCTCCCGCACAGAATTCCGCGATGTGGAAGATCTGAAAGTGGGTATGGATATCGATGTATATGTAGTTTCTAAAGAGGATACCAAAGGTCACCTCATCCTTTCCCGCAAGAACGCCAAAATGATGATGGCTTGGGATAAGATTGTGAATGCCTACAACTCAGAAGAAATTGTTACCGGTAATATCGTCAGCAAAACCAAGGGCGGTCTTATTGTGGAAGTATTCGGTCTCGAAACTTTCCTCCCCGGTTCACAAATCGATGTGAAGCAAATTACGGATTACGATTCTTACGTAGGTAAGAAAATGGAATTCAAAGTGGTGAAAATCAACGAAGCCATTAAGAATGCCGTCGTATCACATAAAGCACTCATTGAAAGTGATATCGAATCACAACGCCAGGAAATTATCTCCAAACTGGAGAAAGGTCAGGTATTGGAAGGTATCATCAAGAACATCACCGACTTCGGTGCCTTTATCGACCTGGGTGGTGTAGATGGTCTGCTTTACATTACTGATATTTCATGGGGTCGTATCAACCATCCGAGCGAAGTACTGGAACTGAACCAGAAACTGAACGTGGTGGTACTCGATTTCGATGACAACAAAAAACGCATCTCTCTGGGTCTGAAACAACTTACGCCACATCCTTGGGAAGTGCTGGATGCATCCATCGCTGAAGGAAGCAAAGTGAGCGGTAAGATTGTCAATATCGAAGACTACGGTGCCTTCCTGGAAATCACTCCGGGTATTGAAGGACTGATTCACGTATCGGAAGTAAGCTGGAGCAACCAGCCCATCAACAGCAAAGAGTTCTTCCAGCTGGGAGAAACCTATGAAGCTGCGGTGGTAACCATCGATCGCGAAGAGCACAAAATGTCGCTGTCGCTGAAACAACTGACTCCTGATCCATGGTCAGAAGTGCCTACCAAATATCCTGTGGGCAGCCGTCACTCCGGTCTGGTGAAAAACCTTACTCCTTATGGTGTATTTGTCGAACTCGACGATAACATCGGTGGTATGGTACACGTATCCGACCTTTCTTGGGTGAAGCGTTTCAATCATCCTTCCGACTACACCAAAGTGGGTGAGACCCTCGATGTGGTAGTGCTGGAAATCGATGACGAAAACCGCAAAATCAGCCTCGGTCACAAGCAGATTGAAGAAGATCCATGGGATACTTTTGAAACTGTATTCCCCGTAGGCTCTGTGCACGAAGCAACCATCATCCGCAAGGACGATAAGGGCGCTGTTGTTTCCCTGCCTTACGGTGTGGAAGGATACGCACCTAATCGCCACCTGGTGAAAGAAGATGGTACCTCAGCACAACTGGAAGAGATGCTGTCCTTCAAGGTCATTGAATTCGATCGCAACGACAAACGCATCCTGATTTCCCACAGCCGTTTCATCAACGATAAGATGGCTGATGACCGCAAGGAAACCAGAGAGCAGCAGAAGAAAGACGATAAGAAAGGCAAGACCGCTCTGAAGAATGTGCAGAAAAACATCGAGCGCACCACCTTAGGTGAACTGGATGTACTCAGCCAGCTGAAGGAGAAAATGGAGGCTGATCAGAATGCTGTAGCCGAAAAAGCCAGCACGCTGAAAAAGGAAACTACTGCCAAAGCCAAGAAGAAAGCCGCCGAAGAAGAGGCTGCTCCTGAGGCAGATGGTGATGTAGCGAAAGCCGACGAGAGCGAAGAGCAGGAAGATAAAGCCTGATTTGCAACTTGAATAACATCCAACCACCCCGAACACTTCGGGGTGGTTTTTTATTTTTGGGCATACAAAAGAGCAACATGCAATACTGGTTAATCAAATCTGACCCCGATACCTATCCGTGGGAGCAGATGGTGGAAGAGAAAGAGACATTCTGGAATGGTATCCGCAACTATGCAGCACGCAACTTTATGCGGGAGATGAAAAAGGGCGACCGCTGCCTGTTTTACCACAGTGTGAAGGATCCTGCAGTGGTGGGTATTGTAGAGGTGACCAAAGAGGCCTATCCCGATCATACAGCCAAGGAAGGCGACTGGAGTATGGTAGATGTGAAAGTGGTGAAGGCTTTACCCCGCATCGTATCACTGAAAGAAATCAAGGCTGCCGGTGCGTTGAAGGATATGGAGTTGCTCCGCGTTACCCGCCTTTCGGTTTCTCCGGTCCGGGAGTTGGAGTACAAGCACATTCTGCACATGGGCGGCCTGTAGGAAGAATTACTTCCCCGCGGGCAATAATATGCGGAAAGTAGTGCCCTTGCCCGGTGTCGATTGCCGGACGAATATTTTTCCGTTGTGGTAAGACTCTATAATGCGCCTGGCAAGCGTCAGACCCAGTCCCCAGCCGCGCATCTTGGTGGAATAGCCGGGCTCAAAAACAGCCGTTTGTTTGCCTTTGGCTATGCCTTTGCCGGAGTCTGAAATATCGATAAATACTTCATTTTTTAGCTTTCCCGTCACTACGCCGATGGTGCCGGCGCCTTCAATGGCATCCAGTGCATTTTTGAGCAGGTTCTCTATAACCCAGTTGAAGAGGGTGGGGTTGATTTTAGCAATGAGGATATCGCTGGAAGAGTGAAAGTCGAATTGCACTTTTTTGCTGGCACGCCTGCTGATAT
>DDYY01000073.1:4900-6203 GCA_002346225.1 Bacteroidetes bacterium UBA3022 | reverse complement strand
ACTTCCTCTATGAGTTTCCAGGCAGCATCGGCCATTGATGCAGTGAGTGCCTCCAATGTATAAGATCCGCCCCAGGGGTCTACTGTTTTGCAAATGCCTGTTTCATGTTGCAGGTACAACTGGGTGTTCCGGGCTATCCGCGCAGAAAAATCGGTCGGCAGCGCGATGGCTTCATCCAGTGAATTGGTGTGCAGACTTTGCGTGCCACCGAGGGCAGCTGCCAATGCTTCAATGCAGGTGCGACCTACGTTGTTAAAGGTATCCTGAGCGGTAAGGCTCCACCCTGATGTCTGACAGTGGGTGCGCAACATCAGTGACTTGTCGCTTTTCGGCTCAAAGGTTTTAACCAGGCGTGCCCAAAGCAGGCGGGCTGCGCGCATCTTCGCAATTTCGCGAAAATGATCCATACCTATAGCCCAGAAAAACGATAAGCGCGGTGCAAAATCATCCACGGCAAGTCCGGCAGCAATGCCCGTCCGGATGTATTCAAGACCATCAGCCAGCGTGTAGGCCAGCTCAATTTCAGGCGTAGCACCTGCTTCCTGCATATGGTAACCTGAAATACTGATGGAATTGAACTTAGGCATTTTTTCGGCGGTATATCGGAAAATATCTGCCACTATACGCATACTTGGAGCGGGAGGGTAGATATAAGTATTCCGAACCATAAATTCTTTTAATATATCATTTTGTATGGTTCCACTGAGCAGTTCAGGTGCAACGCCCTGTTCTTCTGCAGCAATGATATAAAAAGCCATAATTGGAATAACAGCTCCATTCATAGTCATACTGACACTCATGGTGTCGAGTGGAATCTGGTCGAAAAGGATTTTCATGTCCTCGACAGTATCGATAGCTACACCCGCCATACCTACATCGCCTACCACACGCGGATGGTCACTGTCGTAACCGCGATGAGTAGCCAGATCAAAGGCAACGGAAAGCCCTTTTTGTCCCATGGCCAGATTGCGACGATAGAACGCATTGCTTTCTTCTGCCGTGCTGAAACCTGCATATTGACGGATGGTCCAGGGCCGCCGTACATACATGGTTGTATAGGGCCCTCTGATGAAAGGAGCAAAGCCGGGAAGTGTTGATTCCATCTCACTTTGCGGAGCGGGCGGAGCGGCTGCAATATCCGCATACATGACTAATGGGTGTTGGGAAAAATCGGGTTTCATAAAGTATCTTTTTGCAGCGATTGTTCAATATTGAAGGGCATCAGCACCGGGAAATTGCCCTGGCCGGCGGCAGCAGCTATGGGAGGTAAAGTGGGACTTTCCTGTACATATTCGTTGACGCC
>DDYY01000073.1:0-4803 GCA_002346225.1 Bacteroidetes bacterium UBA3022 | reverse complement strand
CTGAATTCACCGGCCTGCGCGGCTTTTCGCGCAGGTCCGGTGGATTGATGGGTTAGCCCTAGACGAGGTCACTTGCTCCGGGCACGAGGAAGAATCACTCGATCTGCGCGAAATTCGTTGACGCCAATGAGAATTTCTTTTTTCTGTTGATAGGCTTCAAGGATGGCATTCTGCTCGGCCATTACCAGTTCCTGCAGTTGCCCCGATGTAATGGCGGTAAGACAATCACCGGTTTGCTCCATCTCCACAAAACGGTCCCATGCCTTTTTAGCTAATTCGTGGGTGAGGTGTTCAATGTAAAATGCACCTTCCGCTGACTGCTGGTAGTGATTCATATAACTTTCATACTGCAGCAGGCGATGGATATTGCGTGCCATACGTTGGGCGTGCTCTCCGGCAGGTGATTCATAGGGTCGAATGGTAAGCGTATCGCAGCCGCCGAGTACTGCACTCATTGCCATGGTAGTAGTACGAAGCAGGTTGTTGTGCTTATCTGCATGTGTCATGTATATATTCGAAGTAACTACATGTATATGAGGGTGTTCCATATAGCCCCATTCCGGATCCAGCGCAGTCAAAAGGTTGCGCCACAAGATGCGGAATGCTTTGAGCATGGCAATTCCGGCAAAGAAGTCAGTGGAGATACTGAAGCGGAAGCTAAATAAATGCGCAATTTCAAATAACTCGGCACCCCGCTCAGTCATTTCGGCAATCAACTGTTGCGCATGGCTCAGAGCGTACGCCAGTTGTAATGCATTTCCGGAACCTGCTTCTCCCACAACCGTAGCATCAATGGTAAAGAGGTGGGCATCGGTCAGGTAAGGATTCAGGCGGCGGTAGCATTCAAACAGCATATTGAAATCACTATTCGTGCGAGGTGCGGCACCTTCCCTCAGGTAGGTCCTGAAGGGATGAAAGCTCAGCGTGTGCAGAAAAGGGTGCCATGCTTTGATGTCCATGACTGCCTGCCGCCATTGCTGCAACTCTTCTTCCGAAGCAGGAGGATTTCCGGCATCTATTATAAGGCTCACCGGTAAGGGGATGGTGCCTGCCAATCCGGAAAGGAATGCAAGGCTTTCTCCCTGAATTTCCAGGCAGATAATTTGCTTGGCATAGGCAGCTTCCACTATCGCATATGGTGTTTCCCGGCCATCGTACACTATGGTTTCACAGGCCGTCCAGCTGGAGGGTGCGTTCCCCATCGCAGCGTCTTCCCCGTCGGCTTCCACTTCAACAGCAGGCCGGTCGGTGTACAAGGGTTCTATTTTTATGCCTTCCTTTTCGGAGAGCAATGTAGCGTCAAAGGCAGCACCTTTGAGTTCTTTCTCCACCTTTTGTCGCCATTCCTCATAAGTGCGAGAATGGAATCCTTCCATTAAGTTGTCCATATTACAAAGATAGTGGTTAGCAGGAGTAGCAACGCGACTTTACCACTGCAGTTTGCTGGACATTGGCTGTTCAGCACATTGACAGATACCTTGTTATCTTTGTACACTTAATAAAGTACTATGCAACCAGAGAATTTATTAGTTACCATAAAGGACCATACGCTCATCATCACCATCCACAGACCGAAGGCACTGAATGCTCTGAATATCAAGACCATTGTTGAGCTGGATGAGGTGATGGAAGAATACATGTACAACGACGAAGTGAAGGGTGTCATCATCACCGGTTCCGGTGAAAAATCTTTTGTAGCCGGTGCGGATATTTCTGAGTTTACTGATTTTACGCCTTCTCAGGGAAAGACCATGAGCGAGAACGGACACGATACATTTGATAAGATTGAATCCTACCCTAAGCCGGTCATAGCTGCTGTGAATGGCTATGCATTAGGTGGTGGCTGCGAATTGTCGATGGCCTGCCATATTCGGGTAGCATCGGAGAATGCTATTTTCGGACAGCCGGAAGTGAATCTGGGTATCATTCCGGGCTACGGTGGAACCCAGCGGCTGGTGGAACTGGTGGGTAAAGGAAAAGCCATGGAGTTGCTTATGACCGGCGACAGCATCAATGCCGCTATGGCCCTGGAGCTGGGATTGGTGAACCATGTGGTGCCGCAAAAAGAACTGATGGACAAGGCACAGGAAATTTTGAATAAGATTTATACCAAAGGACCCATTGCTATTGGCAAGGTTATTCAGGCAGTGAATGCGCATTTCCGCAGTGGCGGTTATGTGGGTGACAGCTATAAAAATGAGATCAATCAGTTTTCCAGCTGCATGGAAACGGAAGATTTCAGTGAGGGAACAGCGGCCTTTCTCGAAAAGCGCAAGCCGGTTTTCAAGGGTAAGTAAAAGGACACAAGGGCCTGTACCATGGCCATCTGCATTGCTTTTGATCTGTCGAATAGCTCGCGAGGTTTCTATTAGCCCTTTTTAAAGGGTTTCCCTACCTTTGCCTGCTCTCTTTTTAACTATATAAATAAGTAGCTACAGGATATGCCCGAAAAATTGCGGAAATCGGATGCCTTGGAATACCATGCCAGCGGTAGACCAGGTAAGATAGAGGTAGTTCCAACCAAAGCCACCAAGACACAGCGCGATCTTTCGCTGGCGTATTCCCCCGGGGTGGCTGAACCATGTCTCGAAATCGCTGCCGACAAAGAAAAAGTTTACAACTACACTGCAAAAGGTAACCTGGTGGCTGTCATCAGCAATGGTACTGCTGTGCTGGGGCTGGGTGACATTGGACCCGAGGCTTCCAAGCCGGTGATGGAAGGTAAGGGCTTGCTGTTCAAAATCTACGCCGATATCGATGTGTTCGACTTAGAACTCAACTGCAAGGATGTGGACGCTTTCGTGCAGACAGTGAAGGCGCTCGAGCCCACTTTTGGCGGAATCAACCTCGAAGATATCAAGGCACCTGAATGTTTTGAAATTGAAAAAAGGCTGAAGGAAGAACTGGATATTCCCGTGATGCACGATGATCAGCACGGGACAGCAGTTATCAGCGGAGCTGCCTTGATCAACGCCCTCCAGCTCGCCGATAAAACCATTGATGAAGTCCGTATAGTCGTCAATGGCGCCGGCGCATCAGCACTTTCCTGCGCCCGATTGTTTATCGAACTCGGTGCCCGCAAGGAGAATATAGTCATGTGCGACAGCAAAGGGGTTTTGCACAAGGGTAGGGAAGGGCTGGATCATTACAAGCAGCAGTTCGTAACCGATCGCGACCTACAGACCCTGGAGATGGCCATCAAGGATGCCGATGTATTCCTGGGCTTGTCCAAAGGCAATGTGTTCACACCTGAAATGTTGCTGTCCATGGCGAAAGACCCTATCGTTTTCGCCCTCGCTAATCCGGATCCTGAAATAGCCTATGAACTGGCTATCCAAACCCGGGACGATATCATCATGGCTACCGGCCGCAGTGACCATCCTAATCAGGTGAACAATGTGCTGGGCTTCCCTTTCATTTTCAGGGGTGCCCTCGATGTGCGTGCCAGCGGTATCAACGAAGCCATGAAGGTCGCTGCCGTGCGCGCTTTGGCCGAGCTGACCAGAGAGCCTGTTCCTGAGTTTGTCAATATGGCGTACAACGAGAAGAACCTCCAGTTTGGTCGCCATTATATCATACCCAAACCTGTTGATCCCCGTCTCATCACCCGGGTGGCACCAGCCGTAGCGCGTGCAGCCATGGAAAGTGGGGTGGCCCGGCTTCCTATCACCGACTGGGCAGCCTATGAGGCCAATCTGGAAAAACGCCTTGGTCTCGACCAGCAGCTGGTGAAGGTGATCATGACAAAGGCAAGGCAGAACCCGAAACGTGTGGTGTTTGCCGAGGCTGATAATTACAAGATTCTCAAAGCAGCACAGATAGCCTTTGACGAAGGCATCGCCAAGCCCATCCTGCTCGGCAACAGAGAACGCATTGAGAAAATTGCCGCTGAAAATGAACTGGAACTCCGCGGTATGCCCATCATCGACTCCCATAGCGACGAGATGGAGGTCACCCGCAAAGAATATGGAGATGCACTTTTCAATAAGCGCAACCGCAAGGGGCTGAACTACTATGAAGCCAAAAAAATCATGCGCGAACGCAATTATTTTGCGGCCATGATGCTGGAGGACGGACAGGCAGATGCCCTGATATCCGGCCTCACCCGTCAGTACCCGGAAACCATCCGGCCTTCGCTGCAGACCATCGGAAGGATGCCAGGTGTGAAAAAAGTGGCGGGTATGTACATCTTGCTGACCCGCCGGGGTCCGATTTTCTGTGCCGATACCACCATCAATTTCCATCCAACGGCTGAAGAGCTGGTCGATATAACCGTATTGACAGCTAATGCAGTGCG
Organism: Bacteroidetes bacterium UBA3022; assembly: GCA_002346225.1. Taxonomy (GTDB): domain Bacteria; phylum Bacteroidota; class Bacteroidia; order Chitinophagales; family BACL12; genus UBA11426. Next base: position 506 of record DDYY01000073.1, on the reverse strand, counting down.
TCAGTTTAATATTAAACCGAAAGTGGCGTTGTTATCCTATTCCAACTTTGGTAGTGTAGACAATCCGGACACCCGACGCATTCGCAACGCTGTTGCCATGCTGAAGGAACAGTACCCGGGAATGATAGTGGATGGAGAAATGCAGGCCAATATTCCTTTTGACAACGAATTGATGAAGGAAAATTATCCCTTCAGCGAACTGATAGATCAGGGTGTCAATACCCTGATTTTCCCGAACCTGGATGCAGCTAATATTTCCTACAAACTGCTGCAAACCCTGGGTCAGGCAGAAGCTATAGGCCCCGTGTTGCTGGGCATGAACAAATCCGTGCATATCCTGCAGCTGGGCTCTACCATTAGAGAAATTGTTAATATGATTGCCATCGCCGTGATAGATGCGCAAACCAAGGCACAAAGAGTATGATAGAATATATTAAAGGCCAGCTGGTGGAGAAGAACCCTGCTTTTGTTTTGCTGGAAACGAACGGCATCGGCTATCAGCTGCA
>DDYY01000038.1 GCA_002346225.1 Bacteroidetes bacterium UBA3022 | reverse complement strand
ACACCTACACCTACACCTACACCTACACCTACACCTACACCTACACCATCACCCTCGAGTGAAGACGAAGAAGAAAAAGCGTTTTACGAAAAATCGAGTGTTCAAATTGGTGCGGTCGGAACATCTTCAATGGTTTCGATATTTTCGTGCGTCATGCTCGTAATACTTACAATGTAATTAAATAAAAATCTCGGTAAATATAAATACCCAGACAATGGGTGGCTCTTCTTCTTCTTCCCAATGTAAATTAGTTCTTTACGAAGGAAGATCACACACAGGTACTGCTAGATACTACTCTGAAAATACAGATCTTAGAGCAAAAGGTCAAGCAGACCGTGATCATTCCGCAAAACTTACAGGGAATTGTGAAAATACATTTCTGTTGGGAATTTTTACCTGGGTGCCACTATTTTGCAGGATGGTAGTGTTGCGCAGGTTGATTTCCAGTATAGTTCCTTCATATCCCCCTGACTCTACATAATCTCCAACCTTATAGGCCTTCCGAGTGGTCATGACAATACCGGCTACTGCGCTGGTGAGGGTATCCTGCAATGCAAGACCCAGCGCCAGACCGAGTATCCCGGCACCTGCCAGCAGGGAACTGACTGTTTTGTCGAGTCCCAGCACATCGAGGGCGAAGAACAAGCCTATAAAAACAAAGACTATGGATAGGAAACCCGCTGAAATGGTCGCAACGGCAGGATTATTCAGTCGCTTCTTGAGCAACTTTAAAAAGATTTTCCGGACCAGCTTAGAAAAGAGGATGAATATGATGAAGATGGCCAGTGCAATCAATACACGCGGCAACATGATGGCGAACTGATCCCAGCTGTTATTGAAATCTTGCAGTGACTTTTCTGTTTCTGAAACAACCTGCAGTAGCATGCTCAAAGATACACAGCTTCCCTTGTATTCCGCCTAAGGGCAGAAAGGACGATATACTAATTGGATTATCGTACGCGCAAACGCTGACCAGGACGTATTACCTTTTTGGCGGAAATACCATTCAGGCGGCAGATTTTGCTAACCGAAGTTCCGTATTTACTGGCGATGCCGGAAAGGGTATCACCACTTCTTACGGTGTGGTATTTAGCTGTATTAACGTCGTTCAGTGTTTTGAAGGTACCTTTCTCGAGGGTGAGCGCAGTTGATTTCAGTTCTCCTGTTTTGAAGTCAATCAAGTTACTGGGATCCATATAGGCTCCGTGGTAGCGTACTTCAAAATGCAAGTGAGGTCCTGTAGAACGGCCGGTGCTGCCACCCAGTCCGAGCTGTTCACCTGAAGCAATCATATCACCTGCGTTCACATTGATTTTGGACAAGTGAGCATAGTAGGTCTGCAAGCCATTGGCATGTTCCAGAATAACCAGGTTACCATACCCTTTGGAATAAGCTGCTTCCTTTACAACACCATCAATGATAGCGTATACCGGATCTCCGGTTTCCAGATCCAGATCGATTCCAGCATGCACTCTTCCGCGCCTCCAGCCGAAGTTGGAGTTGATTCTGAGATTGTCGAGTGGAAAGTTATAGCAGGAAGTTTCTTCCATCAGGACATCAATGACCAGCTTTCCTTCCATCTTGGACGGATTGAACCTGCCATTCTCCATGGCATTCATGGTAATCTCGTCCAGTTCTGTTTCATCTGTAAGGTCAACGGTTGCTTCTTCTTCGCCACCACCTATATTGCTCATGCCGGGAAGGTTATCCAGGTTGTAGGTGAGTTCACGGGCTGCGATAGCTTCTTCATCGCAAACGCCGGTACGCAAATCACCGCGAAAGCTGATGGCCTCTACCATGGGAGTCTCGATGCGGCTTACTTCTGGTTCGTAGAAATCCTCAATAAACTGAGGTTCCTCCATAGCAATAAGCACTTCGTCATCTGCTGCCGAAGAGCGCATTGCCTGTTCCATCACACCGCAAGATGTAATGAATAAGAAAGCAGGAAGTAAGAGTGCGTGCGTGCCCAGGGTAATTTTCCTTGTTGTTAATTGCACTAGTTAAGAATTTTAATATTTGATTGTTACATTTTTCGCTTCCGTAAAAAACCGTAGTGCTTCCCAGCCACCTTCTCTTCCCACGCCGGATTGCTTCACTCCTCCGAACGGCGTGCGTAAATCGCGCTCCATCCAGCAATTCACCCAAACTAAACCACTTTGCAATTGCTCCGCCATGCGATGCGCCCTGCTCAGGTTTTCAGTCCAGATAACGGCCGCCAGACCATAGGTAGTATCGTTGGCAGCTGTTAAAGCCTCCTCCTCCGTTGTAAAAGACTGTAAACTCACTACCGGACCAAAAATTTCTTCCTGGTTGATGCGGCAATGATTGGCCAATCCTTCAATAATTGCAGGTTCTACGAAATACCCCTCTGCACATCTGCCCTGCGGAAAAATCTGTTTTCCACCGCACAGCATCCGTCCTCCTTCTTCTTCGGCTACGCGAAGATAATAAAGAATTTTCTGCAGATGCTGTTTACTGACTACAGCACCTATTTTTGTTTCCACCTCCTTGGGGTCGCCTACCGTTAACTGTCTTACACGTGCTACAAAATCACGCTTAAAGCGTTCATAAATAGTATCCTGCACGTAAATCCGGGACCCACATAAACAAATCTGACCCTGATTGCTGAATGCGCTGCGCACCGTTTCATTCAGCATGTGTTCATAGCGGCAGTCGTCAAATATGACAACAGGATTTTTACCTCCCAGTTCAAGGGAAAGCTTTTTAAATGCAGGCGCTGCCACTGCTGCAATCTCTTTACCGGCGCGCGTGCTTCCTGTAAAAGATATGGCCTTTACGCCAGGATGCGCTACCATAGCTGCTCCGGCATCCGGACCATCGCCATGCAGGATATTGAACACACCATCGGGGAAACCCGCCTTTTGAGCCAGTCCGGCCAGCAAGAAGGCTGTATAGGGAGTCACTTCTGATGGCTTGGCAATAACGCAATTACCTGCTGCGAGGGCGGGGGCTACCTTCCAGGTAAACAGGTATAGTGGCAGGTTCCAGGGTGAAATACAGGCTACCACACCCAATGGTTGTCGCAATGTGTAGTGAATATTGTCGCCGGCATTTGCGTGCGATTCGGAAGCAAATTGCTGAATAGCGGTGCTGAAAAATTCGAAGTTGCGGGCTGCTCTGGGAATATCTACACTGGTAGCGAGTGTCAGCGGCTTGCCGTTATCCTGCGACTCTGCGGCTGCCAGCTCATCGATGTTTTCCAGAATAAGGTCTGCTAATTTTCTCAATACCCTGGAGCGCTCTATGATATCCGTTTTACTCCATACCGGAAAAGCTTTTTGTGCAGCTTGCACCGCCAACTCCACATCTGCGTTGTCGGAAGCCGCTATCTTGCCGTACACCGTTCCTGTTGCAGGATCAATATTGTCGATATAACGACCATTGACCGGAGGAAGAAATTGTCCGTTGATATAATTGAGGATGGTGATCAATGCTGCCGTGATAAGTGTTCAAAGTTACAGATTCGCTCTGAATCAGCGCATTATCATAACATTACCGGCAGCTACCTTGCTGACACCAAATATGAATTCCACCTCAGCCACCCAGGCATACACACCTGAAGCTGCAGGCATGCCATTTCTACCTGTTCCGTTCCAGCCCATTTCCATGGCATTCACCGGAATGTTTTCTCCGCGCCACAGCACTTCACCCCAGCGATCATAAATAGTGAACTGGCGAATCATAGAAATATCGGAACCCATCGGCAGGAGATAATCATTCATTAAATCGCCGTTGGGCGTGAAAGTATTGGGGACAAAGATGGAGAGATCATCGAAAGGCACCACCGTCACTGTCACATCATCCGCCGCAACACAGCCATAATCATCATATGATGTTACTGTATAGGTAGTAGTCTGAAAAGGTTGTGCAGGGGTTTGCTGACAGCCGGAACAAACCAGACCTGTTTCCGGTGACCAGGTGAAAACCGTTCCCCCCTCGGCTAACAGCAAGGTAGAGGTGTTTTCCACTATGGAAACGTCGGGTCCGGCATCCACTATATTTTGAATCACTTCAATATTATCGCTGGTGGAATTGATACAACCGTTGCCATCTGTATACGTGTAAGTTACTACGTAGTCGCCGGCAGCTGGTGTATTCCCCGGATCGAAAAATGTTCCGCTCACACCGGCGCCGGTAAATGTTCCTCCTGCAGGCACAGCGTTCAGTGGAATCGCTGCTGATTCGTAACATATAAGGTCGGCCATGGAGAAACTCAATACAGGCAGCGGCCATACGGTCAGCTGGAAGGTATCTTGTTCGGTACACCCCGGAGAATTATAAATGATATTGTAGGGTCCGCCGGGCGTGGATCCTGATAAATTAATAGCACCTGTTGTCAGGTCCATATCCAGACCAGCCACAGCGTTGAACGTACCTCCCGGATTGTCGATGGTTGGCAGTATGCTTCCTACCGGACAATATGCAGAAGCATCGTATTCAAAATAGGCATCCGTAAAAGCTTCGATGGTCACTACTTCGGAAGACGAGGAACTGCAAAAACCAGCCGGGGTAACATATGTAATGGTATAGGTACCGGGGGTAGAAGCAGCGAGATTGATGTTACCGGAAGCTGCATCCAGAGATAAGCCTGCAGGTGATGCGGTGAAATTGCCGCCTGGTGTAATTACCGTTGGGATGGTAGATCCAACCGGACAATAAGTGTCCGCTGTATAAGTAAAGGTAGAATCGTCGTTGGGGTCGATGGTAATAGTGACAGAGCCGGAGTTGGAACAAGGTCCTGCAGGTGTGGTGTAAGTAATGGCATAAGAAACCCCGACGGTTCCGGTGGTCAGGTCCACCGCTCCTGTTGCGGGATCTACATCCAGGTCCGCCGGAGAAACCGCGAAGGTTCCGCCCGGAGTAGTGATGAAGCTGGGACTAACGGTGCCCCCTGCACAATAGGAAGGAGCACTGTATCCAAACGAAGCGATATCCAGCGGATCAATGGTAACCGTCTGCGTACTGCTGGTGCTGCATGGACCGGAGGGTGTGGTATAATTGATGGTATAGGTTGTTCCTGCAATACCTGTTGCGAGGTTCAGCTCTCCTGTGGTAGCATTGATAGACATGGAAGCAGGTGTAATGCTGAAAATTCCACCCGGAGTCGTTATTTCCGGAATGGCTACACCTGATGGACAATAATGGCTGGTGTCATATGAAAATGCCGGATCGTCCAATGGATCAATTGTCACTGTGGTAGTGGCTGTTGCCGGACAAAATCCGGCCGTTGTATAGGTTATAGTGTAAGTAGTTCCAATTGTTCCTGTAGAAAGCGTCAGCTGGCCGGTTGTAGGACTGATTACCAATCCTGAAGGAGATATGGTGAAAGTCCCTCCCGGGACCACTACATCGGGAAGCGTTGTGCCTGTCGGGCAAAAAGAAGGAGCATCGTAAGTTACCGATGCATCATCGAAAGGTGTTATAGTTATATTGACTGTGGAAGACGACTGGCAGGGACCGGGGGGCGTAAGGTATTCGATGGTATAGGTAGTGCCGGGTTCTCCACCGGATAAATCAACGGTTCCTGTTGCTGAGCTGATAGGCATATCAGGCGGATCGATACTGAATGTTCCTCCGGGTATGGCAATAGACGTGGGTGTAATAATATCATCGGGACAAAAACTGGTGGCTCCATAGGAAAAACTGGCATCATCATCTCCAACAGTGATGGTTACATCTGAAGTGTAGGTCAAACCATCGCAGGATTCCACTTCAGCTGTGTAGGTGGTGGTTGCACCGGGAGTGACTGTAATGCTATCACCATATCCCACGATATCACCTCCATCATCATACCAGGTAATTCCGGAGGGCACAAAGCGCACCGTTTCATTATCAGCGGTCCAGGAGGTGGAATTCCTGCCGGGCACCACAAAGGCTACAGTGCCATCCAGGCTGTGCACACCCTGTGTAGCGGTTCCACCCGCCCAGCCACAAAAATCTTTATTAGTAATATGATTTTCAACTATGTTGGTCGTTTCATATAAAACGATTTGAAACTTTCCATAGGTCGTGGTGCAGGAAAACATGGGTACATTATCGAAGCTGAGTACCAGTTTTCTGTTGGGAGCTGTGCCGATGGTCTGGTATTTAATACAGCCTCCGCATAATCCGGGATGCCAGTCTTGCCAGGGCCCCATTATACAGTTCTTGGGAACACCGGCTGCAGTGCTGGGTATGGAGGCAGAAGTGTAGGTAGTAGATAAAGCACCCGGTCCGCCAAAACTTAACCATCCGTTGGAGCCGATGTAGAACTGGGTATATTCATTCCCCAGAAAACAAAAAGTAAAACCTATGCTGTAGGGCCCACCGTACGAATCGTCGGAAAGTGAAATGGAGGTGCCTGCATAGGTCTCCGGAGCATAGTCTATTTCCTCAAAAGTATAGCTGGTAGTTCCGTAGCTCGGGGAAGACAAGACCTCCAATACGACAGGCTCCGGATCACAAATAGTGGTATCCGCAGAAGTTATCAGCTGAGCGCTTGCAGGCAATACTACAGCGCACAGCAGAAAGTACATGGCAAAGTGCTTCCACATGTGTGGTAGAATGTGTAGGTCGAAGATACGGAAGTCTTCATAATTATTTCACATAGTCACTTCCCAGCCTGTCCAAAGTGCATTTCCGGGAACCGGTACACGTACCGAAAGTGGCATACCGTCTTTTGGATGCTTAAAATCGAGTTGCAGCGCGTGTAACCCTAAAATGGTTTCATCCGACACAGATGTAGCGCCATACCTGGTATCGTTAACAACAGGATGCCCGGCTGCCGCGAACTGCGCACGGATTTGATGAAACCGGCCAGTTTGAGGATGCACCTCGCACAGACTCAGGCCATTCTTTGTCTGCAGTCGCTTCCAGCGTAAAATGGCTTCTTTGGCGCCGGGTACTTTTTTATGGGTTATGACCGCCTGATACCCTCCCTCCATCCGGTGGTGCCATTGAGCTAATATTCCACCCTCCCCCGGGTCTCCTTCCACCAATGCCCAATAGGTTTTATCAACCTCTCTGTTTTCAAACTGCTTGCCCATTTGCGCTAAAGCTTGCTGGCGGGTGGTGAAGAGCTGTACACCTGATGTTAAGCGGTCCAGGCGATGCGGCAGGCCCAATTTGAAATTGGAAGGCAAGGGCCCTCTTTCCTGCAAAAAAGCCTGTAGCATATCCATGGCATTCGGATTTCCTGCAACATCAGGTTCGGTGTTGAGGCCCGAAGGTTTATTCAAGACTACCAGCCAGGTGTCTTCATGCGCTATCATGGATACTTCTATCATTGCTTACTTTTTTGAGGATTGCTCAAAGATGCCCAAATTACGTAGTTATGTAAAAATTTTCTCCTGCATAGAATAATGTCGGTATTCTGTCTACTTTTATTGAATGAAAAACATTTACACACTAAAGATTTGCCTGATAATAGCATTTATGGCAACCACCCATATGCTGCAGGCACAGGTTGCTGACGGTTCTATATTCATGCAGGGAAATTATGTCGAAATCGGCATCAATGAGTGCGGGGTATATGGCAGCAACGATGAGCCGCCAATAGGACCGTTGGGAGCCTACCATGGCATCAACATGAATGGCTTGGGCTATATTGCCGACCATGAAAAGGACGGTTGGGATGTAAGTACCGAACCGGGACAACCTGTTTTTTGTGGCGATTATTTCACACCCGGCTCCCCCGAGGAAGGCTGGGCCATACAGGTAGGTGACGTTGTATATGAGAACCACAGCACCTATTGTAACCCCTATGAGGGATACTGGTGGGGAGATTCATTACCCGATATGCCGGGGGCCAACGTACTGTACAGCGACAGCGCCGGCGTTAAAACTGCTGTTTGGGAAGGTACCCTGGAGCAGGATTCTCTGAACTTGCTTATTCGCCAGACTACGGTTTTGCCTGATACGGCCTTGTATTTCACTTCCGAAATTGAAATTACCAATAACGGCACCGAAGACCTGTTCGACATTTATTATATCAGAAACGTTGATCCCGATCAGGATTTGGACAACTGTATGACCTTTATGACACACAATACTATTGTGAGCAATACACCGGCATCTGATACTGCTTTTATTGAAGCTGTCGGAGGAGCATGTGGATGTTATTTTGGAACCATCACTGTCGACCCGAGAGCCCGCGTAAGCTATGGAGCTTTTTTCATCAACCCCTACAAACCATCGGATGCCTATAATGGACTAGAGGTTTACTCCCTTGAAGGCGATTTACTCTGCGATTGTGCGGTTCAAATCACCTTTAAATTTGACCTCGCAGTTGGCGAAACAACCACTGTCAGCTACGCACGTCTGTTTGACGCTGCAGATGCGACAGCTGCCCTTATTGCACTGGAAAATCTGGAAGCCCCTGCTATCACAGCCGATGGTGCTGCCATCAGCGGAGAGAATGGATTAACGCTTTGCGAAGGCCAAAGCACTGCGCTTGCTGTTGACGGACCGGATGGGTATAGCTGGACCTGGGAACCCGCAGATTATCTCGATATTGCCACCGGAACCAACGTAGTAAGTACGCCTGAAAGTGATATCACTTATACTGTTACCGGAACCGACGGCTCCAACACTGTTAGTGCAATTGTGGACATCGCTGTTAGCCCTTCCATGAACCTGGAGATGAGTTCCACTCCCGGTATGGATGGAACGGCAACCGGAACAGCAACTGCCTTTGTTATGGATGGTGGAATTGCACCATTTACGTACGCATGGTCTAACGGTGCCACCACCGCCAGCATCAGTGGTCTGGAGCCCGGTGCTTACATAGTTTGGGTAACGGATGCTGCGGGTTGCGAAGCCACAGCAGCTGTAACCGTAGGACTTGCCAATAATCTATCTGACCTTGACGCGGAACAGGTATTCCAGGTGTATCCTAATCCTGCCAGCAGCGCAGTTACTATTGACCTTACTGCCATTGCCGGACTGCAAAACCATATTCAGATTACCGGCTTGAATGGAGCTATGATGTGGGAAACCACCAATGCCAATGCACAACTGATACAAATTGACGTTGCAGCTTGGCCTGCAGGTGTTTACTTCTTGCAGGTTACCAATGAAGCAGGTAGCTTTATACAACGCCTCAGTGTAGACTGATAATACCCTTCGGCATTTGACCGAAACCTATTACTTGCAAAAGACGAACCCTGAACCGGGTTCGTCTTTTTTATTGGGATAGTGTAGAAGATGAATGTAGAAAGTCATTTTAAACCAGCTGCACAAGACAAAGCCAGGTGTTTCTCCCGGCTTTGTGTTAACTCCCTTTCTTTGGATCCCGAAACTTCGGGAGACCCTCTGATTAATCCCGCACATGCGGGACTCTAACCAGCTGAGCTAATTTACCCTCCGGCACAAAATCCTTCTTCACTAATAGTTCTATTAAACGACGGCTTTTCTGCCGTTTGATATACTTCTCCAGCTTGTCTGCTTCACCCCGGGTTGCTCCAACTTTAAAGACTGCCCGCAGCTCCCAGTCTGAATTCCTGCCCGTATACTTGTCCTTTCGATTGCTCAAGTGTTGTTCCAGGCGATGCCATGGATCTTGTGAGTGCCCAACATAGAACCTATCAGAAGCAACTGAATATATAATGTAGATGTAGAACATATAAAGCCATTTTTCAACTGGCTTTTGGTAGATTTCATCTCTTGGATCCCGATTCTTCGGGAGACCCTCTGATTAATCCCGCACATGCGGGACTCTAACCAGCTGCACAAAAAAAAGCCAGGTGTTTCTCCTGGCTTTGTGTGCTCCCCCACTTGGACTTGAACCAAGGACCCTCTGATTAACAGTCAGATGCTCTAACCA
>DDYY01000037.1:23172-65416 GCA_002346225.1 Bacteroidetes bacterium UBA3022 | reverse complement strand
GATGGTTTGGGTATGCCAACGGATGGCTGTTGTACACACCTGTTATGGGGCTCGCTGTTCTGGGCATCTTGTTACTCCACCGTTATTGCAGGGTTGCCTTAATGCCGGTTGTATTGTTTACGGCTATGCATGTTTATCTGCATTATTCTTACTATGCCTATACCTTTTTCCCGGGATTGGGTTCCCGGCCCATGATAGATGCTTATCCACTACTGGCGTTACCACTGGCGAGTTGCTATCAATGGACTGTGGCGCGTACCTGGAGTAAGGTGGCAACTTTTCTGTTCTTATTGTTTTGCATGTATTTAAATGTATTGCAGACTTGGCAGATGGATAAAGGTATCATCTGGTCAGAGCGGGGCAACCGACCCTTCTATTGGGAAACTTTTGGCAAGACTCGTTCCTGCCTGAACGCACTCCGCGCTTTCACCTCCAGACGCGATCAACCGGTTACAGCATCCATTAGCTACCACAGCCTTTTGCTGCAGGAGCATTTTGAAGATACTACACTTGCGCAGGTAAGCAGTGCTTATGCAGCAAACGGTATCGGAGCACTGCATCTGGAAGACACTTCCGTATGCTGGGAGGTGTCCCTGCCGTTACAGTCAGCGAATGCAGGCGACTGGCTGCTGTTGCGTTGCGATGCGCTGTTGACCCGGGAAGGGTTGCGTTATGACCATGAAGCACTGGCCGCTTTACGGCTCGATGTTTTCGATGGGCAACAAAAAAGAAGGGCGTCTTTGAGCTTTGAACCGGCGCGTTTTATTGCCAACCATCAATACTCCATATGGCATTTTGGTGTGCCCAATGAATGGGGGGAAGCCTCGGCTTACCTGCGTTTACCGGAAGGATGTGACAGTGACTGGACAGCAAAAGTGTACAACTGGAATCCCGTAGGTCAGGAGCTATTTATCGACGATGTGCAGGTGGAACTGTACCAACCGCTCCATTAATGTTGAACTGCAAAGCGCGTTGTTCCGTTGGAGGTGTACACCAGGTATACGCCTGCCGGGAATGCACTCACATCTAGTATGGCAACCGGGGTGGTAGCCATGAAGCGATGCACCTCTTTACCGGCATAATCAAGAATACGCACAGGTGAAGGAGCGCCCGCTACAGGAAGTTCAAGTTGTAGGAATTGATTCGCCGGATTGGGGAAAGCCTTGATAGATGCAGCAGCTATTGCAGCATCGGATATTTCCGTCACTTCATCCAGTCGATAGCGGGAGAAGAACTTCCATATTTCTACGCTGGCATTAATATCCTTATTCGTACTTCCGCTCGACGGTAACAGAAAAATAGTACCCGGCCAGGTATGTCCGCCATTTTCAATGCGAAAGTGCTCTACTGTAACGCCATTCGCAGCTCCGGCATACACCCAGTGTTCTGCTGTGCTGCCATCGCCCGGGGCGATATCTTCTACGGGAGTAATGACAGGCGTCGGGTCACAGCCATTGAATGCCACCCAATAATCAAGTACATCCTCGATAGGCAGAAATTCACTGCTTCCGTTGTAGGGGACAGTCATATCGTTAGTACCATGAATTTCCATCACCGGCGTAAGGTGTTCGGGCGCACAGAAATCGAAGTGGTCCACATCAATGGAACCGGTAACAGAAGCAATAGCGGTTATCCGATTGCTGAGCTGACAGGCCAGTTCATAGCTCATGAAACCACCATTACTCATTCCCGTGCTGTAGATGCGTTGCTCATCAACATTGTACGTGGCAATTACCGTGTCCAGCAGGTCGCTGAGAAAAGCTACATCATCCACTCCGGTACCAAAAGGAGCGAAGGTGTTCCAGAACTGAAAGCCTATGAAATCCTTGGTCCCGTCGGGGAGAATAATGAGAAAGTTGGCAGTGTCGGCAATGGGCCGGAACTCGCCGTAAAAGATCTGCTGAAAAGCGGAAGAGCTGTAACCATGCAGGTTATATACCACCGGCACAGCTTCGGAGCCATCGTAAGCGGCAGGTACATAAAGGGTGTAGTACCGGTATTGACCACCCGACCAAATGCTGTCGAGAATAGTGGTTTGCGCGTTTACCAGGCAGGCCGCAAAGAGCAGCGGGAATAGGAGCATTTTTCGCATACTCAAAGATAAGAGAATTGATTTGGAGTTGGACGTAGACAATGACGTTGATATTGGCAATGACGATGACTTTGACAGGACTTGGCGGGGGAGGGCTATGCATGCTGTTTGCCGCATTCTTTTGCAGACGTCCGACATTTAAAATTTTAACGCCGCGAGCGCAGTGAATCCGCCGTACTCATGGCGTTCCACTTTAGAATGGATAAACAACATGTTCCACTTTGTCCATGGTTGCTGTCCTCACCAACATTAAAAAAAACGGTCGGTGCCAGCGCCGACCGTCACAAATAGAATTCATTTCAATTAGAACCTTTCGTAGGCACTGAAATGCAGACCGGCTTCAATCGCTGCATTCTCATCGCTGTCCGAACCGTGCACGGCATTTTCGCCAATGCTGGTAGCATATAATTTTCTGATGGTGCCATCCGCTGCCTCAGCAGGATTGGTAGCGCCAATCAGTTTGCGGAAATCTTCCACTGCATTGTCTTTTTCCAAAATCGCTGCAACGATGGGTCCGCTGCTCATGAACTCCACCAGTTCGCCGTAGAAAGGACGCTCTTTATGCACTGCGTAAAAAGTACCTGCAACGTCTGCGCTCATCCGTGTGTACTTCATCGCCTGAATGCGGAAGCCCGCATCGTTGATCATTTTAAGAATGGCTCCGATATGTCCGTTGCGAACGGCATCGGGCTTAATCATGGTAAATGTGATATTTCCTGACATGTTAAAGGTTTTTCAATTTTGCCGCAAAGGTAAGCCTTAAATAGCAATGCTGCCCGTGCCGGCACAAATATCTGCCGCAATCCCGGTCAGGAAAGCAGTAGCTGCAGGCCCTCCCGTCGAAATAAGGGCATTTTGCCATTTACAATTACCTTTGCCTGCGCTATGCGAAAGGAAAAGAAGCTGGAAGAACTGTTGAGTTGGTGGGAGAAACCCCGCAAAATTGCCCTCATCGCGCATAGCCGTCCTGATGGTGATGCCATAGGCTCCTGCCTGGCACTGAAGTTCTTCCTCGAAAAAAAGGGACATACCGCAGATGTCATTGCCCCCGACGGGTTCCCCGATTTTCTGAACTGGATGAAAGGCAGCGACCAGGTTTTCCTGCACCAGAAGAATCCCAAGACATGCTTTGCCATTATGGCCAACGCCGACCTGATCTGTTGCCTCGATTTCAATGCCCTCAAACGCATTGAAACCCTGGCCGACGATATAGCGAAACTGCATGGCAAGCGCTTCCTCATGATCGACCACCACCGCGATCCCGATGATTTCGCCGACTACATTTTCTGGTCCGACGAGGCATCTTCTACCTGTGAGCTCGTTTTCGACCTCATACAAAGAATGGACGGTGATGACCTCATAGATACGGACATGGCTGCACTGCTCTATGCGGGCATGGCCATGGATACAGGCGTTTTTCAGTACTCCAATACCTCGGCAAAAGTGCATGAGGTGGCTGCGGCACTCATGAGCAAAGGCATACATATCGAGCAGATCCATAACGATGTCTACAACCAGTACGGAGAAAACAGGCTCCGCTTCATAGGCTACCTGCTCAGCGACAAACTGACCGTCCTGCCGGCCTATCGCACCGCTTACATGACCATCACTATGAAAGAGGCGGAAACCTACCAGCTCAGCACGGGCGACAAGGAAGGTATCGTCAACCTGCCTCTGGCTATGAAAGACGTGGATATTGCCATACTCTTCACAGAAGACACCGACCGCATCAAAATATCTTTCCGCTCCAAAGGCGACATCAACGTCGACCAGCTGGCAAGGACTTATTTCAATGGTGGCGGGCACAGAAACGCCTCCGGCGGCAGCACACGCGTGTCACTGGAGGAAACGGTACAAATTTTGCATACAGCTTTATCGACTTTTTTGACCACATAAATCGCAAATCAACAATGAGAAAAACAATCAGTTTATTCATGGGCTTCATGTTGCTGGGTTCAGCTGCATTCGCTCAATTAACTAAGAAAGAAATGAAAGAACTTCCAGACGGTATTTACGCCAATATCCAGACCACCAAGGGCGACATTCTTATTTTCCTCGAATTCCAGAAAACACCGCTTACTGTGGCCAACTTCGTCGGTCTTGCTGAAGGAACTTTAGAAAACAACGCCAAGCCGGTGGGAACACCTTATTATGACGGCCTCGTTTTTCATCGTGTTATCGCCGACTTTATGATTCAGGGTGGTGACCCTGAAGGCAACGGCAGGGGAGGCCCGGGCTACCGTTTCAAAGATGAATTCCACTCCGATCTCCGTCATTCCGGTCCGGGCATGTTGTCCATGGCCAATGCCGGTAAGTTTACCAACGGCAGCCAGTTTTTCATCACCCATAAGGAAACTGCATGGCTCGATGGTAAGCACGCCGTATTCGGAAATGTGGTGAACGGCCAGGATGTGGTGGACGCCATCGCACAGGGCGACCAGATAGTACACATCGAAATCATCCGCAAAGGCAAAGCGGCCAAAGCTTTTGATCCCGTTGCCATCTTTGCAGATGCCCGCGCCGCTGGCGATGTGGTAGCCGATAAATAAATAAAAATTATCTGTATGCGAAAGACCGGTCCTTGTGGCCGGTTTTTTTTTGGAAGCAATTTACCTTTCACCATCCCATCCTCTTGGGGCCTGCCTTTCGGTTGTAGTCCTCGGCTCCCTCCGGGCGCACTTCGGGCTACCCCTACAGTCAGGGCTATGACTTTATTTTGCTGCTTCGTTGTTAGGAATATAAACTATAAAAAAAGTATGAGATAATGAGATGAATTAAATAACATAACATTAGTATTTCTATTGTCTTATGGTGCTCGCACAACTTCCTGATCTATCTTGGTGAACTGTCCTAAGGCAGTGCAATGTTGAAGCATATTACCACCTTTGGTTACTGATAAATATCATTCGAAACCAAAACTTAACACATTCCTTTTCTTACTAAATAGCCTTCCTTTTGCCTATATTATTCGGGTTTATTGCTGTTTGGTAAGTACCTGAATGGATTGAAAAGGGGGGAGTATGAAATGCTTGCAAGTACTTTTCACGTGGTTTAAGTTGTTCGCATTTTTCATTGGACTTACATGGCTGTTTAGCTGTCCGATTAAGTTGATGGCGCAGGAGTGGTGGGAGGTTTCCGTACCTAACTCTACCTTTGATGTACCAGATCCAGTTTGGACCTGTCCGACTTGCGGATTAAATATTGTCTGTCCGGATGGGAATTGCCCGCCGCACAACTGTAAGGCAATACCGTCCAACTCTTCGCAGAACTCAGGAACTTCAAATGTATTTATACCTACCACAGAACAACAGATTCAGTTGATGTTGGTGCAGGGGCTGGTGACCTGGTTATTCACCCCTGCAGGACCTACGGCTCAGGAGCAGGCGGCCGCAGCAGCGCAGCTTGAAGCGCAACAAGCACAATGGCAGCAACAGCAAGCATTCCTCGCAGCGCAGGAGGCAGAACGCCAGGCGCAGGAGAATAAAGCATTCCAGCAATTAATGCAGATGACCAAGACATTACCAGATGGTAAAGCTGATCTCGACTTTCAAACACTCAATGGGTCAACTGAACAATTATCCTCTGAAGCTGCCATGCAGTTTCTGCCTGAAACTACAGAGGACGATCCGGTTGTGATTGATGGTGGCACGCCTTTCTTTGGAGATATGATGACTCAAGAGCAGATCATGACCGTAATGATGCCTGAAAGCAATCCCATATATCTGGATGTAATGACCGCTGACGCGCTGATGGTGGCCAGTTTAAAAGAAGCTGAAATGCCGTTTGAGACAGAGGTCATTCAGGATTCGACGGAAGATAACGGTGAGCCTATAGTAGAAAAACTAACACCTGAACAATGCACAAACCTGGTGACGAAGTACAATAAGTATGTGTATGATATGCAACGATTCAATAAATGGAACAACACAACGAAAATCGAACTGGAAAAATGGAAAAAGTCTAACGATGAGGCGTTCTGGGCAGCCGTAAATGAAGGACTTACTTTCAGCTTGGGGATGGCTATGGAATATGCTGTCGATCAGGCAAAAAAGGCGAGCCGCATAGCTGAAGTACTGACTAAAGAAAAAGCATCTATTGCCGCAAGGGGAAAATATTCGCCCGAGCGTTTGGCTCAAATACAGCAGGTGCTGGACAAGCGCATGTCGCTTCAGAAATTTAATATCACCACCGGAAAGCTGGCAGATTTCGGGGGCAACATGCAAACATTAGCAATCGAAAACACTGAATACGTGCAAAACCTGATCCACGGTATGTCAACACTGATCATGGAAGGTGATGCCGAATACAATGCCTTTTGCGATTACCTGGTTGAAGAGGGTTATCTCAGCGAATGGCCCAAAACAGATCTCGCCAATTTTCTCGCCCAAAAGGAAATTGACGCTGTATTGAAAGCTAAAGGATTTACCCGAATACCTTATGTGAGTATTGCCTCTACGATTGTAAACCAAACGTATAACGCAATGCAATTCTATTACAGTTTCCAAAACATCACTACCCTGAATGAAGCAGATGGTAACGCTACCGAGGCCGTGATACAGATCGAAAATCAGATGCGCAGTATTGAATATACGCTCAGCAGTGAGTGCCATATCACGAAACAGTGAACATCAAACAAAACACAATGAAACAGCTATACGTACAGCCAGTGATCTACAGATTTAGCCTGTATCTCTCGGCTATTATTGCGATGATTTGCCTCCCATCCGGAGTGCTTGGGCAAGGGAAATATATTCAAAACTGTGAATCAGGAATCAGTTCAGCAAAAAACAATAACCTCTCACAGTCGGTCAACTATTTTACCGAGGCGATCCAACAAAAACAGCGCAATAGCACCGCCTATTGCCTACGCGCCTACAGTTACTTTCTGTTGAAAGATCAGCAGAAAGGTATACAGGATGCTACTGCCGCCATCAGCATGGACAACAATAACCCGTGGCCATATTTCGTGAGGGGTTTAATCTACGCCGATCAGAAAAATGACGACCAGGCTATCGCAGACCTTACCCAGGCCATCGTGTTCGAGAAAGAAGAGGGGTCGCTGTTGGCCCGACATGCATTGTACATGCGTGCAAACAGTTATTTCAGAACAGGCGCATATGCCAGTGCAATTAGCGACCTGAATGTATATGGGGCGCATCCATACGAAAACGATGCTTTCCAGTTATTACTCGCCCAAAGCTACCTGAAGGATCGAAGATATGCGGAGGGTGCCAATGCATTTGCCCAAATAGTACAAAGTGATCCGCAGAATAAAACGGCGCTGTATTACAAGGGGTATTGCCTTCTCCAAACCGGCGATCAGGCAGGGGCTAAAAGTGTTATGGCGCAATTTAGAGAGTGGAATGCACAGGAAAGTGAATTGTTTGCCAACAATCCTACGGGATTCTTTGATCTGGAAAAACGGCAGGCGCAGGCTGATATGCTGTATCAGGAAGCGATGGTGGAGATTCGCAGTGCAAAAGAAACAACAGCCAAAGCGTTGGCTTACATTCAACTTTACGATGCCTTCATTTTGCTTGATAGTGCTTACCAGTATTTGCCGGCCGCGGAGATCGATAAAAGTGGATTGCGGCCACTGATCTTTTCAGAGATCACGAATGTATATCCACAGTTGAAAGAAAAGCCCCAGATACCGGAGGCTGCGCGCAAATATATCGTTCAGGCGCTCGCCGCTACGGAAAGCAAAGAATACCTGGTTGCCCAGGGGTTTTATTTGCAGGCACAACAGATCGCACCATGGGCACCTATTATTTATAATAATCTTGCCTTCCTGATGGAAAAATCCAGCAGGTTCACAGAGGCTATCGGATACATGGAAACCTATATACTGCTCAGCCCAAATGAGAAGGATACCCGATCTGCGCAGGACAAGATATATGAATGGGAATTAAAAGCCGGAAAATCTGAAAACACGCCCGGCGTCACCGCTAACGCCATGCACCTGCAACTGATGGATGATATACTGGGCATGAATTATGTACCCGGCGATTATCTGGTAGCCATGAGTTTTGGCGGAGCTTTCGGCTATCAGGCCAATAAGAATATTGCCCTTGGTGAATATTGGGACAATCTGAATCCAACACCGGGTTATACCTATTCCGAAAAGCTGCCTTTCGTTTATTCTGCAGATGCCGAGTTAATCATTAAACCATGGGTGCATTTCGGTGCAGGCGCTTTTTTCAAGGGACTTGGTGGAATCGGTATGCACAGCACATCCCTGGAAAGCGATCATGATATAGGCGCATTTACCATTAACTATGGTCCTTTTATTCGATATTATTTTCCCTCCAAATATGGAATTGCACCATTGTTCTTTGCACAACTTGGTGCCGGAACCAGCAAAATGATGGGTGATTTATTTATCTATACCGACCCGGAATATACTCAATGGATTGAGGCTGCACTCATCGGCTCAGCGCCTTGTATAACGGCAACGTTAGGATTGGCTGGTAAAAGCCTTCCGTCATCCAATTTCTATGTACACTTATCACTGGAATATGTACGAGTCATATTTGATGAACTTGAATACGAAATTACCGGTAGCAGTAATTCGCCGGAAATTATCGGTTTTACCGGTACGCTTTCCAGCTCGTTTGCTTTGGAACCGGTAACAGCCATATATTCTGGTATCATGTTAAAGATGGCTTTTGGATTTGCGGTCCCGTGATCAATCAGGTCAATTGCTTCCATTTTACCGGTGAGCCTATTGAATATATGACCAAGGAGCCCCTACTGACTGCCGCTCCAATCGGGGCTGTAAATGTCGTGCTTCGGCTTTACTACTGAATTAAATATATCGTGCGGCATTCTAATGACTGAGACACAGACAAAAATCCTCCTAGTATTGGGTAAACCCATTGAGCGCTATTGAAGACGATACAACCAACCATCCGCCAAAAGCGAACCGCCAATTCCCAACCCTAGATCTCGCGATTCGGGTCAAAGGCTTCCAGCAGCTGCGCCACCCTGTTGAGGAAGGTGCCACCCATCATGCCATCCACAATGCGGTGGTCATAGCTCATGCTCATGTACATCATATGGCGGATAGCAATCACATCTCCCTGCTCAGTCTCTAATACCATGGGGCGTTTTTTAATCGCACCAACTGCCAGAATAGCTACCTGAGGCTGGTTGATGACCGGAGTTCCCATAATGCTGCCGAAGGAACCGACATTGGTGAGGGTAAACGTACCACCTTGAATTTCTTCGGGCTTCAGTTTGTTTTCCCTTGCCCGATTGGCCAGGTCATTCACCGTAGCGGTCAGTCCAACCAGATTCATACGGTCGGCATTCTTGATAACCGGAACAATGAGGTTGCCGCTCGGCAAGGCAGCTGCCATGCCTATATTGATATCCTTTTTGTACAGAATATTGTAACCATCCAGAGAAACATTAATGCCGGGGAATTCCTTGATAGCCTTCACTACTGCTTCAATGAATATCGGCGTAAAGGTGATTTTCTGACCTTCTTTCTCTTCAAAACGCTTTTTGATGCGGTTTCTCCAGCCAACGATATTCGTCATATCTACTTCTACAAATGAAGTAACGTGCGGACTGGTATGCTTGCTCATCACCATGTGGTCGGCAATCAGCTTGCGCATGCGGTCCATTTCAACTATCTCCACATTGCTGTTCACCACTGCTGCCGACTGTCGTTGTTGCACCGGTGCTGCAGATTCTTCGCTTTTTTGTACCGCCGCAGGGTTGCTCACTGGTGCAGGTGTTTCCTTCACCGGTGCTGCAGCTGTGCCGTTGGTGCGATTGCGCACATAATCCAATATATCCGACTTGGTCACCCGGTTGTCTTTGCCGGTACCCGGAATGCTTTCCAGTTCAGCCATGCCTACGCCTTCCTGGCGGGCAATATTCATCACCAAAGGTGAATAAAAGCGATTGACAGAGGTATTGTTGGTGGCTTGCGCTGTCACAGGTTCTCTTTCAGGACGTGCTTCTTGTTGCACAGGCTGCTGGCGCACGGGTTCTTCACGCGGCGTTTCTTCCACAGCTGGAGCCGAGATAATTGTTTCTCCGCCTCCGGCACCGGAAATAATGGCAATGGGTTTTCCCACTTCTACCACATCTCCTTCCTTGTACAGCAACTGCGTGATGGTTCCTTCAAAGGGAGAAGGTACCTCGCTATCCACCTTATCGGTGGCAATTTCCAGTACCGCTTCATCTATAGCTACGGTGTCCCCTTCTTTCTTGAGCCATTTCAGAATGGTGGCCTCCATTATACTTTCGCCCATTTTGGGCATAATCAGTTCAGATTGCGACATGCATATTGATTTTGAGGAATGTATTCTTTCTTAGGTGCAAAGTTAACCTTTCAGCTCCTGTTTTTCAAGGTGTTCATCTAACAATACCCGCAGCATATGCAAAGCATACATAGACGAATATTCTATGTTTACCGCTCTGTCCTGCGCAAAATTGTAGCGCTGGATGCGCCGGGTTCCCCTGCCACTCACACCGATGTAGACCGTACCTACAGGTTTGTCTTCTGTTCCTCCGCCCGGACCGGCAACGCCCGAAACGGCTATGGCGTAATCAGTTCCAATCAGGTCCAGCACACCGTCCAGCATGGCTGCCACGGTTTCCTCACTCACCGCACCGTGGGTGCTAAGTATGTCGGGGTCAACACCCAGCAACCGTTCTTTCACCGAGTTGTCGTAGCTGATAACGGAACCCAGAAAATAGGCACTGGAGCCCGGAATCTGTGTTATCAACCTCCCGATATTGCCTCCGGTGCAGCTTTCAGCGAGCGAAAGAGTAGCCTGCAAAGCCAGGAGCCGGCGGCCAACAGCTTCCTGCAGACTGATATTTTCATTGGCGAATACATGCGAGCCCAATCGCAATTCTATTTGTTGTGCCCAGACTGACACCCGCATGGCTACCTTTTTTTGCTCGTTGCCCCGTCCTGTCAGTCGGAGTTTGACAATACCGGGAGAAGGGAGATAGGCCAGACGGACATCCAGTGGCAGGCTGGTCTCAATTTCTTCAATCTGGTCTGCCAGCCACGATTCGCCGATACCGCTGGTCATGATATAGTAGTTCTCAATAACCGGCAAGGCAAAGTGTTTCCGGAAGCGTTCCACCAGCTCTGACCGGTAAATATGTTTCATTTCATAGGGCACCCCCGGCAGGGATACCAGCACGGTGCCATCGCGCTCAAACCACATACCGGAGGCGGTTCCCATCGTATTGGGAACAACAGTGCAGGTTGCAGGTAAAAAGGCTTGCTGGCGGTTTCGCTCTGTCATTTTCAGCCCGCGCTGCGCAAAGCGGTTCTCGATAAACTTGAAAACCGTTGCGTTGAATACAAGCTCTGTATTGAAATAGGAACAAAGTGTTTGCTTGGTCTTGTCGTCCAGGGTAGGTCCCAGACCTCCTGTCATGATGATAAGGTCGGTATGTCCCATGTAGCGGTGCAGCGATCCCCTGATATGATGGTCGGTATCGGAGATGGAAACCTTCTCCCGCAGCTGAATACCTAACAATGCCAGCTCCTTTCCCAGAAAGGCGGAGTTGGTGTCCACGGTAGTGCCGTTCAGAATTTCATCGCCTATGGTTATTACAACTGCTTGCATGCCGCAAAATTAGGTTTTCAGGAAACAGTGCCAAGCTAATTTTATATTTGTAGCTCAATTAAAACGCTAGGTATGAAAAAGCTGCTTTTCATTTTATCGATATCATTGCTCGGGGTACAGTCTACCTGCGATCCGCAAATGATGCAGGATGTGCTGAACACGGTGCTGGAAGATCAGATGACCGAGGGTCAGGTGGCCAACGGTCTGCGCGAGGCACTGGTGCAGGGAGCTTCCAATGGCAGCGATGTACTGTCGAAAGTGAATGGCTATTTTGGCAATCCCCAGGTGAAAATTCCCTTTCCGCCCGAGGCACAGAAAATCGAATCCACCCTCCGCGACCTGGGTTTAAATAAAATGTGCGATGATGTAATTCTCTCTCTCAACCAGGCAGCTGAAAAAGCTGCTGCAGAGGCCAAACCCATTCTGGTGAATTCCATTCGTCAGATGACGGTGAACGATGCCATGAATATTCTTTTTGGCGCCGATAACGCAGCGACGGACTACCTCAAAAGAACTACCACCAGCCAGTTGCTGGAAAAGTTTACACCTGTTATTGAAAATTCCCTGAGCGCGGTTAACGCTACCAAATACTGGAGTGATGCGGTGAACTACTACAAAAAGATTCCCCTGATAGAAGACCTGAATCCCGACCTCACCGGATTTGTCACCGGCAAAGCACTGGATGGCTTGTTCCTGATGATTGAGCAGGAAGAGGCACAGATTCGCGCTAATCCTGCAGCCCGCGGAGCAGAAATTGTAAAAAGTGTTTTCGCCTACTACGATGCCAATAAGTAATTGGCTGGAATCGGAATAAGGAAGGGACAGACTGCGCCAAAAAAATGGTGGCACGAAATTTTATGGGTATTAGAAGAAATGTATAGCATCAAGATGAAAAAGTTATCACTGATAATGATATTGGGATTATTCGGCTTCTGGCAAGTGAAAGGACAATCCTCGAACGTCAATGACCTCCCGCCCCTGAATGAGTTAGGTAGCGGAAAATTCATGGGTAAAACCGGAGGACTCTATCCGGATGGCAGCAACGAGATGCCACCTGCTTTCCGACAGGCAGCTATGGAGATGGCAGCAGCTGTGCAACCCCTGAACAGCAAGGGACAGGCAGATCCGAATGGAAAAATTGGTGTGGTGAGCATCGGCGCCAGCACCGTAGCTATGTTTGGGTCAGCACTGGCCGACCAGATTGCCGATGACCCCAACGTAGTGAAAGAACTCGTTTTTGTCAATGGTGGCGTGGGCGGACAAGACCTGAATAAGATAGCGGATCAGAATGGCCGCTATTGGGTCGAGGTGGAAAAAAGAGTGGCGGCCGCCGGTCTTACCAACGACCAGGTGCAGGTTATCTGGTTCCAGGAAGACGACCTGCGCAATACGATTTCCAAATTTCCGGACAGGGCAGATATGCTTACCGAGTCTTTCATCTGGCATATCCAGCGCCTGAAGGAAAGGTATCCCAATCTGAGGCTGTTGTACCTCACTGGTCGCCATACTACAGACTACATGCCGGCCGATGCCAAAGAAAAACATAAAGAGCCACGCGCCTACCTAAATGGATGGGCTTGTAAGTTTGTGATTGAAAAGCAAATAAAAGGCGACCCCTCCATGGCATGGGAAGGTGCCAATGCTAAAGCACCACTGGTCCTCTGGGGACCATATTTCTGGACGCAGGGAGCCAAGACCAGAGAAGACGGTTATTCCTTTACGCCCGATTTGGTGGTGAACGATGGTGTACACCCCAATGCCAAGGGAGAAGAGCGGGTAGCAAAAGATATGATGCTGTTCTGGAAAGAAGATCCGGTATCACGCATCTGGCTGACAGGCGAAATGGCAGACATCGATGTGCCACAGCCTGTATGGGTGGAGCTGAAGCTGCAACAGGAATTGCTGCGCAAGGTAGATGTGGCCGGTTTAAAGGATCTCTTGCAAGTCATGCTGCTTCGTGACGAGGTTGTTGTCTATAACAAGTCCTTTAACCTAAATGCCCGCACCATCGACGTAGCGCCCCTGGAAGCAGGCACTTATACCTATCTCCTAACCGATAAGGGAGACTTTATTGAAAAGGGCTCCTTCGAAGTAGGAACAGATGGCGCTCTGGTAGTAGAGGAGGAGCCGGTAGTGACCGAAACTTCCGATGATGCCGGTAAACCGTCCTGGATAGTGAATGGCAGGGACAAAATGAACAAGCTGAGGCGACTGCTGGCAGGTAACAGCACGGTAGATGCCGTTATCTACGACAGCAATGGACGTGAGGTGATAACCATAGAAGACATTCTGCAGCAATGCACCGATTTGAACGAATTATTACCCAGAGGCATCTACACCGTAACATTTATCAATGGCTCCGGTAAGGTTTTAGGGGAGGATGGATCGCTTCCCGATAAGGTGCGGATTAAATAAATCGTTTATTACCGCGGTTGTGACGAGGTTGCCAAAAAAAGTTGGCAATATATTTTGAATTTTACGTGAACATCAGTAAAATTATGTGTTCATCTATTGTTCACCTAAAATGTACTTTTTATGGTAATATCATTTGAGGAACTGCGCCACATAAAGGATGCGCTTCCCCATGGAAGCATGGAACAGATTGCAGCTGAATTACATCTGGATATTGATGCCGTCCGAAATTACTTCGGAGCAGAACATTTCGAATCGCCTGAAAAAATTGTCGATGTCCATTTCGAAAAGGGTGTTGGAGGTGGATCTGTAAGGTTGGAAAGGACCGATATCCTGGAAGCAGCGCAACGTATTCTCGACAGCATGTCTGTGCAATAAAATATTCTTTTCATACTTTAATCTAGCCCCTTTCTGTTCGC
The DNA here is from genome assembly GCA_002346225.1 of Bacteroidetes bacterium UBA3022. Classification (GTDB taxonomy): domain Bacteria; phylum Bacteroidota; class Bacteroidia; order Chitinophagales; family BACL12; genus UBA11426. Next base: position 50,888 of record DDYY01000037.1, on the reverse strand, counting down.
AGAAGGGGCTTTTTTGTTGACTGAACAACAGATGACTGAAGGGTGTTACCTTTACCATCAGGTGAGCAAGTCAACACATCCCATCGAAGTCAAAAAGCAACTCTATCCTGAGCCATTTGTCATGGCTTATGAAGGGAATATGTACCTTTCCCTGCATGACCTCAACTCCGACTTCAACTACCAGCTCACCGATATTGCCGGGCAGGTTTTATTAGAGGGAATACTCCGAAACGGGGGCATGCACATCGTGCCTTTAGACCTCCCGAGTGGTATTTATCGGATGGTGCTAAACGGAGCAGGATGGGAGATATGTAGAAAAGTATTTGTGTGACCACCCGTTAATTGAGTAAATCAGCTCCGTTAACCAAAAAAATCAGCGTTTATTATGGGAAAATTTGTTGTTAGCAAACGCTCCAATGGAGAGTTTCAGTTTTCGTTGAAAGCAGATAATGGACAGACCATTTTGTCAAGTGAAGGATATAAGGCAAAGCCGTCTTGTATGAATGGTATTGAAAGTGTGCGCAAGAATGCCACTGTTGCCGAAAGGTTTGAAAAGAAAACTGCCAGCAATGGTAAGTTTCACTTTAACTTGAAATCTACCAACGGTCAGGTAGTAGGTTCCAGCCAGATGTACGAGTCGGAATCCGGCTGCGATAACGGTATCGCCAGTGTGCAAAAGAATGCACCCGATGCAGCCATCGTTGATGAAACGGAATAAGTCATTGCATGAAAAAGAAAAAGGCGACATGATTTCATGTCGCCTTTTTTTGTGTTGTTTGCTATCAGGCTTCCGCCAGCTCTTCCTGATGTTCTGCTAACAGCTTCTGTTGCAAATCGAAAGGAACAGGAGCGTACTCTGCATATCGGGTAGTAAACTTCCCGCGACCCTGCGTGATACTGCGCAAAGAAGAAGAGTAATCGTACAATTCCACCAGCGGAACACGTGCATTGATTTTCTGGTAATGCCCGTCGGTGTCCATGCCCATCACGATACCCCTGCGCGTCTGTATATCTCCCATAACATCACCCATCATGGTAGCAGGAACCAGCACTTCCAAATCGTAAATGGGTTCCAGGATTTTTGGATCGGCTTCCCTGAATGCATTCTTGAATGCCATCATGCCCGCCGTTTTGAACGCCATATCGTTACTGTCAACCGGGTGCATTTTTCCATCGAAAACGCATACCCGTACGTCGCGTACATAGCTTCCAGTCAGCGGGCCGTTTTCCATTTTTTCCATGACACCTTTAAGTATGGAAGGCAAAAAGCGGTTGTCTATTGAACCACCGACTATGCAATTGTAATACACCAGTTTACCACCCCATTTCAAAGGATGCTCTTCTCTGCCCCGTACGGTGAGATCAGGAGGATCGGGCATGCCTTCATACCAGGGTTCTACCAGCATATGCACTTCCGCAAACTGACCGGCGCCACCACTTTGTTTCTTATGGCGATAGTCGGTGCGCACCGCTTTCTGTATCGTTTCACGGTAGGCAATGCGGGGTTTAATGAAATCAAATTGAATATTGTACAGGTGTTCAATTTTCCATTTTAACATGGCCATATGCAATTCACCCTGAGCTGTGATGAGTGTCTGCTTGAGTTCCATGTTATGGTCGATGGTGATGGTGGGATCTTCTTCATGAATATGATTCAATGCCAGTCCCATTTTTTCTTCATCTCCCTTATTATGCACCTGTATAGCAGCAATAACTTTCGGTTCGGGGAAGTGGATAGGTTGTACTTCCACATCCTGCCCTTTGGCTGCCAGCGTATTATTGGTGTGGGTTTTTTTCAGCTTTACAGTCGCAGCAATATCACCGGCTACGGCTTTGTCTATCGTTACCCGTTTTTTACCCTGCAGCAAGAACATCTGAGAGATGCGCTCTGTGTTTCCCGTACTGGTATTCACCAGATCATCACCGGTAGAAATGGTACCGCTGCACACCTTGAACAAACTCATATCACCCAGATGCGGTTCACTGACAGTTTTGAAAACAAACGCGACTGTCGGATTGGCGACATTACATGGTAAATCAGCACCATTGGTAAGCTTTTCTGGATGCATGTGCGCAGCACTCGGACAACAATAGTCGATAAAGCCCATGATGCGACCGCTGCCCATATTGTGCTTACTGCTGCAGCAGAACATCGGGAATAATTCGTGGTTGCGGATGGAAATCAGCAGGCCTTTCTGCATATCGGTTTCCTCCAGCGTACCCTTTTCGAAAAAGCGTTCCATCAGTCCTTCATCGTTCTCTGCAATAGCCTCAATCAATTCGTTGTGCAACTGCATGGCCTTATCCTTTTCTTCATCCGGAATAGCCAGTTTTTCAGGTTTGCCCCCTTCCGGACCGAACTGATACATGACCATATTCAGTACGTCAATCACGGCGTTGAAGTCCAGCCCCTGATTGTAAGGGTATTGCACTACGGTAACTTTTCTGCCAAACCGGTCCTTAGCCTGCTCGACCGTGCTGTCGAAATCGGCTTTTTCTTCATCCAGATGGTTGGAAACAAAAAGCATGGGTTTTTTTAAATGGTCGGCGTACTCCCAGATAAGCTCGGTGCCTACCTCCACGCCGTTGGCAGCATTGATGACCATGACACCGGTATCAGCTACTTTGAAAGCACTGATGACCTCGCCGACAAAATCGCCCATACCCGGCGTATCTATAATATTGATTTTGGTATCCTTCCAGTCCAGGTGCATGACCGTACTGAAAATACTGTTACCGCGTTCCTGCTCCAGCTCGCTGTAGTCGGAAACGGTATTCTTTTCTGCAATACTGCCGCGCCTGTTGATGGCGCCGGCTTCAAATAACATACATTCGGCAAGTGTGGTCTTGCCGGAACCCGAGTGGCCAACCAGTACTACATTTTTAATGTGTTTACTATCATGATCATTCATTTGCTACCTCCATTTTTTAGGTTAGGATTGCAATTTATCAATTCCTGATTGCGCATACAAGGACGACGGTCAATTATTCGGCAGATAATAACGGGAGGATGTATTTTCCTGCAAAGACCTTAACTTTCCGCCTGTAAATGCAAGGTACCCCCACCAATATCGATGATATTCAGCTAAACTTTAGTGCGGATAATCTATTCCTCCTCAACTTCATTCTCGCCTTTCTGATGTATGGTATAGCACTGAATCTCACCTGGGATGATTTTCGGCGATTATTTGAGTATCCCCGCAAAGCCATCGCCGGTGTGCTGTCGCAATGGGTGGTGATGCCACTCATGACCTATGTTTTGATTCTGGTGCTGCGTCCCGCTCCGGGTATTGCCCTCGGCATGTTTCTACTCGGGGCATGTCCGGGGGGTAACATGTCGAATTACCTCAGCAGTATAGCCAGAGGTAATGTGGCGCTTTCAGTCACACTAACAGCAGCCAGCACCGTGCTATGTGTCGTAATGACTCCGCTGAATTTTGCTTTTTACGGAAACCTGTACGAGCCTACCCGACAACTCATGGCAGATATCAGTATTGAACCATGGGATATGTTCGGCAGTGTGGTGACCATATTGGGTGTTCCGCTCGCTCTGGGCATGTTGACGGTGCAATTCCTTCCGCGCTTTACAGCCATCATCCTGCGGCCGGTGCGCTGGTTATCGCTGGTTATCTTTATATGCTTTATTGTTTTCGCTTTCCTGGCGAATTACAGCATCTTCCTCCAGGTCATCGGTGTCATCTTTTTACTCGTATTGTTGCACAACGGCCTGGGCATGCTGGCAGGCTGGGGGATGGGGGCTGCTTTTCGCCTTGATTTTGAAGATAAAAAGTGCCTGTCTATTGAAACAGGTATCCACAATGCAGCCCTGGGTCTCATTTTAATCTTTACCTTTTTTGAAGGTTTAGGTGGGATGGCGGTAGTAGCCGGCTGGTGGGGCATCTGGGATCTGGTGAGTGGTTTTGCTGTCGCCGGCTGGTGGTGGTACCGCCACGAACAACAAAACAAAAAGGCAATCGGTTGAATTTCCTAAGTTTGCGCACCCATGAGGTTGAATTTTCTATTCGGACGAACAACAGAGTACTTTCAATTCAAAGGAAAGGCACTGCCGGTATGGAACTGGGGGTATCGTTTTATTCAACCGCCACTTATCATCATACCATTCAAGTTTTATTACCGCAAGTTTGAAATTGCGGGGTGGGAGCATATGCCCACCGACAAACCGGTACTTCTGGCCATCAGCCATCGAAATGCTTTTATGGACAGTCTGGCCCTTGTCAATACGCACTATACACAGGTTTGGCAACTGGCAAGAGGTGATGCTTTCAATAATCCTGTCCTGCGCAGATTATTTTATTTCTTCCATATGTTACCCATCTGGAGAGAAAGAGATGGGGCAGGAGCGGATACCAAAGCTGAGAATCAATCCACCTTTGAGGCCTGCTATGATATTCTGAAACTCAACGGAATGGTGGGCATCTACCCGGAAGGCGATTGTATCAACGAACGCCATATCCGCTCGTTAAAAAAAGGTATTTGTCGCATTGCCTTTGGCGCCATGGAGCAGTTTAACTGGGACCTCGACTTGCACATCGTACCGGTGGGTATTTCTTACAGCCACGCACCCGGGTTTCGCGAAACGCAATTGATTCAGTTTGGTAAACCTATTCTGGCTGCCGACTACAAACATCAATGGGATCTTAATCAGGGCAATGCCATTAACCTCCTCAAAGAGGATATTGAGGCGTCCATGAAAAAACTGGTAGTGGATATTCCCAAAGGGCATTACCATCATGACATCGATGAGCTGGCAGTGATGATGAGTCACCGCCGGTGCGGGAAAAACGGAAGTCCACTGGAAATACTCAACGAGCAGCGGGCAACTGTTGCCAGGTTGCAGCAAACCATCAGCGAACATCCGGAGCAAATGACAGAGTTGGTGCGTGCCTTGCATCCCTACAAGCGGAAAACACGGGAGTTGCAACTGGATGAGGAAACACTGGATGAGGGTAAGCAAAGAAAGGCAACACGGTGGTCTGTTGCGCTGGCGTTATGCCTCACGCTGCCACTATTCCTGATGGGATGGATTACTCATGCACTGCCTGTATGGCTTACCAGAACAGCGGTCAAAAAAGTGGTCAAAAAAGACATATTTATTTCTTCTATTCGTTATGCAGTTGGTATGCTTTCCCTGTACCTCTACTATATAATTTTACTTCTACTTGGCATCTTGCTGCTGCCGGTTGCATGGTGGGCCATTGCCGGTGTCCTGGCGCTTCCCTTTCTGGGTGTCTTTGCCTGGGAATATCAGCGCCGCATCCGACTCTTTGCCCGGGTTCAGAAGGTGCGCCGCCTGCTGCGTCTTCGCGATACAGGCATCATGGAAATATATGCGCACCGGGAAAAGATTTACCGATTACTTAGCTGAATCTCCCATCCATCGCGGTAGCTTTGGATTCCATTAAATGATATAATTCTTTAATGTGTTGAGCCGACAGATTGGTTTGTGCTGGTACTATGCGAATAACAAAACGACCATCCAAGATGGTGGGAGTCAGGTAAAATCTTCCGTCCCTATTGATGTCCGCCAGCAACTCCCTGTTGAGGTCGTTCAATTGCTCTTCAGTGAGGCCCATATGCCGCCATCGGAGCGTAATCACATTCATCGCCATGGGCGCTGCAAACTCCCAGTGTGGATGTGCCGATAACAGCGCAAACAGTTCTTCTGTCAATGTGATGTGATGTCGCAACAGCTGCTGCAGACCTTTGCGGCCGTAACCGCGCATTACATACCAAAGCTTGAGTGCGCGAAACCGTCTGCCCAGAGGTAGGCCCCAGTCCTTGTAGTTTCTAATGCCTTCCCTGCTGGCCCGGAGGTAGTCAGGTGAGGTGGAAAAGGTGCGCAACAGATGTTCCGTATCTTTGATATAAAAGGCAGAGCAATCGAAATGGGTAAATAACCACTTATGCGGATTGAAGACGTAGCTATCGGCGCGCGCTATTCCTTTTTTGAGATGATCGTATTCGGGCAGTAGAAATGCGTTTCCGGCATAGGCGGCATCTACATGCATCCAGAGGTTGAACTCCTGACAAAGAGCCCCTATTTTCTCGAGATTGTCGAATGCCAGGGAGCCAGTAGTACCTGCCGTGGCAGTTACCATGAATGGTGTAAGTCCTGCTTCTTTGTCTTTTTCTATGGCTTTCCGCAATGCTTCCGTATCCATCGATTGATCGGACAATACTTGAATTTTTCGCACATTTTTGCTTCCTATGCCGGCGGCTTTAGCTCCTTTTTCTACCGACATGTGGGCTTGTGCTGAGGTATACATCACCAACGGAGGCAGACCGTACAGACCCTCTTCATTAGCCGAATGGCCGGTTATTTTTTCGCGCGCCAGAATGATAGCAGTGAGGGTGGCTGTAGAAGCAGTGTCCTGCAATACACCCTGAAAGGTATCGGGCAGACCGGAAAGCTGCCGCAGCCATTCCATCATGCGCTGTTCCAGCTCCGCTGCTGCCGGTGCAGTGTCCCACATCATACAGTTTACCCCCAGTCCGGCGGCAACAACCTCACCCAGAAAAGAGGGCTGGGAAATGTTGCTGGGAAAAAGTCCCATAAAGCCGGGATGCTGCCAATGGGTGAGTCCCGGAAGAATGATCTGCTCTGTATCTTCCAGCATCTGTGCAAAGGCGGTGCCCTCCTCGGGTGGTGTCGCCGGAATCTGATTCAGTACATCGCCGGGCTGCATATCTGTTTTGACCCTGCGGTCGCCAATGGTGGTGTGGTACCTTCTGATAAAGGCAACTGCATCTGTCGTTTCTGACTCAAAGTTGGGATTCAACATCACATAGTATCTTTAGCGCGTTAAGCAATGGAAGTACAAGATAATAGTTGGTTCATAATCATCAATCCGGTGGCCGGCAGCGGTGCATCGGTGCAGGCATGGAAGCAACTTAAGCCCATACTTGAACAAGCAAATATAGACTTTCAGTTTGCGCTCACGAAACATCCCACACATGCTGTTTCGCTATCGAAGAAAGTTGTTGCCGCCGGCGGCAGGCGTATACTTATCATGGGCGGAGATGGCACGGCCAATGAAGTATTGAATGGTTTGTTTCTTTCGGGTGTGGCCACAGATGAGGTGGTGCTGGGTATGATATCTGGCGGCACGGGAAACGACTGGGTGCGCACCATTGGGAGACACGGCGCATTGCAGCAGATCCCACGAAGCCTGAGAGCAGCAGATACCGTTGCGTATGATGCCGGAGAATTGACCTTTACGAAAGAAGGTGCCACCTCAAAAAGGTACTTCCTGAACATCACGGGTCTGGGGTTCGACGGATTCGTAACCAGGGAGCTGGCATTCGGCAAAGGGTTTCTGAGCAATACGCGCTACCGCTATTGGGCGGCACTGCTGAAAGGTGTATTGCGCTACAAGCCAAATATATTGAATTTTGTTATTGATGATGTTCCCTTCAGTTATACCTGCATGTCTGTGGCAGCAGGCATAGGTAAATACAATGGCGGCGGCATGAAACAGCTTCCCTTCGCCGATTACAACGATGGGAAACTGGACCTGACGCTGATTACCACCATGAGCAAGTTTAAAATGATTTGGAGCCTACCCAAACTGAAACGGGGTACTTTCACGGGCATGCATCAGGTGAAAACATTCCAGGCGGTGGAAATCAAGATTGATTCGGAGGAAGAAGTATTTGTGGAAGCAGATGGAGAATACCTGGGTACAACCCCCGCTTCTATTACCATCATCCCTGATGCGCTCCGCATTCTGCGATGGAAATAACTAATGATTTGCTTCCTGCCATTTGTTGACTCTGACGGCTACATTCAACCGTATGTTCAACCAGTATAAGTTATAGTCGGCGCGGTGATAATTCTTAGAGAGCAGGAGCGCCTTTCCAGGGATATCAGGCTTCGAGACCCAGAGCAAATCTTCATGGATTTGCGCATTGCAAACGCGCGGATAAATTTTCTTGCCCGTTCTGCCCAGGCCTCCATAATTATGGGATGCATCTACTAATGCAGTATCTAAAGTCCAGGACAGCGGATTGACCACTACTACCTGTTCCCGATCAGCGACAAGAAATTCCTTTTTGGGGTAATGTCCGCGCAACCAGGAACGCCAGCTCACATAACAGTCCAGTTGTTCACCTGATGCACATGGCGGGATAAGCTGAAAAGTGGTGTCGTATACCGGCATACCGGTAAGATAGGCAGCAATCAGATCTACGGGTGTTTCTGGTTGATCAAAAAACTCCTGCAATAATCCAATGGCATGAATGGTACCCTGGCTGTGGGCTGCGATAATGACAGGCCTGCCATTGTTGTAATGCTCCATGTAATACAGGAATGCATTGCGCACATCTTCATAGGCGAGTGCAAAGGCAGCATCAGCGTCGGGATTGTCCAGACTGAAAAATGCCTGAAAGGGAACCTGCCTGTAGCGGGGGGCATATACCCTGCAGGAGCCGTTGAAAACGCTGGCCTGGTGATATATGGAACCCTCGTCGGTGTGGCGGTTGAGCTTTTCGTCGTCTAATGCACCATTCCATTCCTTTCTCGAGAAAAAGCTGGTAGGATGCACAAAGAAAACATCGGCGACTGCCAGTATCTGGTTATTGTCAATGCCTATGGCCGGCACATGGTCTGCACTATCCTGTATTTCAGGAAGTGCGCACCAGTTATCAGCCGAACTGTAATCAGGAGCTGCCGGGGTTGTGGCCGGGGAGAAATCTACTTTCACCGGCTTCGTATAGCCACAGGCTTGAAAGGTCAGGATGGTAATCAGTAAGATGGTATAATAGCTGCGCATGTTTTCAATTGCGTGGTCCGAAAAGCAGGGTTCCGATACGCACCATATTGCTTCCGGCAGCAATAGCGAGTTCATAGTCGGAAGACATGCCCATACTCAAGGTGTTGAAATGAGGGGCATCTTGAAAATAGATTTGCTTCCATTGGGTAAACAGCTGACGCAGTCCGTTGAATTCTGCGCTGATGACAGCTGCATCTTCCGTCATGGTGGCCATGCCCATCAATCCATCTATCCGAACATGTGGGAGTTCCTTCAGAGTGTTTCCGGATAGGATGGCGAGTGCCTCTTCTTCACTCAGTCCGAATTTGGTCGGCTCGCTGGCGATGAAAATCTGCAACAGGCAAGGAATGACTCTGTTGGCTGCAGCACCGCGTTTGTTGATTTCTTCCAGCAATGCAAGGGAGTCGACAGAATGGATGAGGTGGACAAAATCGGCAATGTATTTTACCTTGTTTTTTTGCAGATGGCCAATGAGGTGCCAGCGAATATCGTCGGGCAGCTGAGCGGCTTTATCCGTCAGTTCCTGTACCTTGTTCTCACCGAAGTCACGTTGTCCGGCAGCATACATTTTGCTGATTTCCTCCACCGTTCTTGTTTTGGAAACCGCCACAAGGGTAACACCTACCTCGCGCAACGAACGGGAAATGGATAGATAATTGTCAGTCATTTCGTACCTTAGCCTTAGTCCGTCAAAGTTAATTAAACAAGAGTGAGAGTCGCATTTTTCTGGGTTTTATTACTGGCAGTTTCCTGCAAACCGCACTCTGAATTGATTTATGAAGACGAGATGCTGGAATTGATTCCCGATTCCATCATCGGACCTGATAAGATGGCCGCCATACTAATGGATGTGCATCTGGCAGAAGCAACTGTGCAGGAAACGGCAAGCGATTCAGTGCGCATGCAGAAAGACAAAATACTTGCCGGTTACTATGGTTATATACTGGAACTGCACGGCGAAAACCAAGAGCACTTTGTACAGAGTTATCGGTACTATGAGGCGCATCCGCTCATTTTGAACAGGGTGTACCAACAGGTGATAGAAGATTTAAGTTTACTGGAAAGAAAATATAAGTAAAAAATGAATAAAAAAGTGGCGAATGCGGATGAAGCTGTCCGCGATGTGCAAGACGGAGCCGTACTCATGCTGGGAGGTTTCGGATTAAGTGGAATTCCGGAAAATGCGATTGCCGCGCTGGTGCGCAAAGGAGTGAAAGGTCTTACCTGTATTTCCAATAATGCCGGCGTCGATGACTTCGGTATTGGCCTGATGCTGCAAAAAAAGCAGGTGAAGAAAATGATTTCCAGCTATGTCGGTGAGAATGCAGAATTCGAAAGGCAATTGCTGAGCGGTGAACTGGAAGTGGAATTGATTCCCCAGGGTACCCTTGCTACCCGATGCATGGCAGCCGGTTACGGCATGCCTGCCATTTTCACACCGGCCGGTGTCGGGACTGAAGTGGCAGAAGGTAAAGAAACCAGGGTCTTCAATGGCAAAACCTATTTGCTGGAATATGCATTCGATGCTGATTTTGCTTTTGTAAAAGCATGGAAAGGAGATACCACCGGCAACCTGATATTCAGAGGTGCCAGCCGCAATTTTAATCCACTCATGGCCATGGCGGGTAAAATAACAGTCGCAGAAGTAGAAGAATTGGTAGAGCCGGGAGAGCTCGATCCGAATGAAATCCATACACCGGGAATATATGTACACCGTATCTTTCAGGGGACACATTTTGAAAAGCGGATTGAGCAGCGCACGGTTAGTAATAAATAAAATATTGTTATATGTTAGATAAGTTCGGCATTGCCAGGCGCATCGCCAAAGAATTGAAGGATGGATACTATGTTAATCTGGGAATAGGTATACCTACCCTGGTAGCCAACTATATACCGGAAGGCATTTCGGTAACCTTGCAGAGTGAGAACGGATTATTGGGAATGGGGCCTTTTCCAACAGAGGAGGAAGTGGATGCAGATATCATCAATGCAGGAAAGCAGACCATCACTACACTGCCGGGCTCGGCATTTTTCGACAGTGCCATGAGTTTTGGAATGATACGTGCCGGAAAAGTAGACCTCACCGTACTGGGTGCAATGGAAGTGGCCGACAACGGAGATATTGCCAACTGGAAGATTCCCGGAAAAATGGTTAAGGGAATGGGAGGAGCTATGGATCTGGTGGCCAGTGCCAAAAATATTATCGTGGCCATGCAGCATACCAATAAGGCAGGAGAGAGCAAATTGCTGAAACAATGTACCTTGCCCATTACCGGCCTGGGAGTGGTAAAGAAAATTGTAACCGAGTTGGGCGTATTCGATGTTACACCCGACGGTTTTGAGCTGCTGGAACGGGCGCCCGGTGTTACAGTAGAAGAAATTCAAAACAAAACAGAGGGCAGACTGGTTGTTAAGGGTACTATACCCGAAATGCAAATCTAATATGTCAATCTGTTGGTTTAACGGGCAATACCTGCCCGCCAGTGAATGGTCTTTAACATCATCAAACCGCGCATTCAGGTATGGCGATGGTCTTTTCGAAACCATCAAGGTGGGCTACGGAAAGCCGCTCTTCTTCCATCAGTACTATATTCGATTTATTGAAGGGTTGACCTACCTGAGAATCGATATCCCGGAAGAATGGTCTATGCTTTTCCTTCAAAAAAAAATAGAGGAGCTGGTGCAGCAGAACAAGTTGCCAAACGCACGTGTCCGAATGACCTGTTGGCGTTCGGGCAAAGGCTGGTACGCTCCGGAATCTCATCTTCCCGACTTACTGATAGAGGTATTTCCCTTGTCTGATCACTTTTTTCAATTGAATACAGAAGGCGTTCGGGCAGGCATTTGGAAAGAAGGCATACGGTTTGCCCATGCGGGCTCTTTCTTTAAATCCGCCAACGCCGAAGCGTATGTGCTGGCATCCATAGATGCTGCGACCAGGCAGGTAGACGACATGCTGCTGACCAACCAACACGGAAGAATTGCAGACGCGCTGTATTCCAACGTATTTATCTGGTCGGGCGATAAGCTGATGACCCCTCCGGTTGCCGAAGGCTGCATTGACGGTGTCATGCGCAGGGTGCTCATTAAGTATGCCCGCAGGTGGGGATTGACCGTAGAAGAAACACGTCTGGAGATAGATCAATTGTTGCAAGCCGATGAAGTGATGCTGACGAACAGCCTGCAAGGCATCCGTTGGGTAGCGGAACTCGAAAGCAGCACTTATAGCAACAAAATAGCTTCGATGCTGTTAAGCAAACTGAACGAACTACTTCCAACATCTTGACACCATCTGCCCACTCTTCTCCCGTTGCCATACATTGGTTCCGCCGCGATCTCAGGCTTCACGACAACAAGGCCCTGGCTGCCGCGCAACATTCCGGACTACCTGTAGTGCCGGTTTTTATTTTTGATACGGACATCCTGCGTCGACTGGAAGACAAGGATGATGCGCGGGTTACTTTCATTTACCATACACTGGAAGAACTCAGGTTGGCCGTTCAGCAACAGGGAGGCGACCTGCTGGTGAAGGTGGGCAAACCGCTGGACGTATGGAGGGATTTATTGCAGAAATTAAAGGTCAGAAAGGTATTTGCCAACGACGATTACGAACCTTATGCAAGGGACAGGGATGCCTCGGTAAATACGCTCTTAAAAGAGAATGGAATAGATTTCTTACTGTCGAAAGACCACGTCATTTTCGAAAAAGATGAAGTGGTAAAAGATGATGGAAAGCCCTACACTGTATTTACACCCTACAGCCGGAAATGGAAAGCTCGTTTACAGGCTGCCGATTATGCGCCTGCCAAAGAACATAACCCCAACTGGCAGCAAGCTGCTTACGGTAAAATGCCCGCATGGGAAGAGATGGGTTTCCAGCCTTCTTCGATTCCCATACCATCTTCAGTTATCCGTCCCGAAATCATTAAAGATTATCATCTGCAAAGAAACTTTCCGGGGGTGGAAGGAACTTCCCGGCTGAGTGTGCATCTCCGCTTCGGCACCATCAGTATCCGACAACTGGCTGCTCGGGCGCTGCAGCTGAATGAGACTTTTCTGAACGAACTAATATGGCGGGACTTCTACCAGATGATTCTCTGGCATTTCCCTCAGGTGGTGACGGAAAGTTTTAAGCCCGCATATAACCATATCTCCTGGGTAAATAATGAAGAACACTTTCGTCGGTGGTGCGAGGGCACAACAGGCTATCCGATTGTGGATGCCGGTATGCGGGAACTGAATGCTACCGGATTTATGCACAACCGGGTCAGGATGATTACGGCGAGTTTTCTCACCAAGCACCTGCTCACCGACTGGCGCTGGGGGGAAGCTTGGTTTGCCAGGCACCTGCTCGACTTCGATCTCGCTTCCAACAATGGCGGATGGCAATGGGCTGCCGGTTCGGGTTGTGATGCTGCTCCCTATTTCCGCATTTTCAATCCGTACGAGCAAACGAAAAAATTTGACCCCAAGGGCGTTTACATACGCAAATGGGTAACCGACCTCGATGACCTGCGCTATCCCCAACCGATTGTCGATCATGCTTTCGCAAGAAAAAGAGCATTGGAGGTATACAAAGCGGGCCTGGAAAGAAAACCATAAGGCATTTGTGCAATTTCAGTATTCCTGCATCTTTCTGAAAAAGCACTATGCACAGAATACTATTGGTGGTCGGACTTATGACGTCCCTGACCCTATCGGCCTCGAATGAAGTAAAAGTGAACATGACGGCCGATGCAGCAACCGTTTTCCTCAACGGAGCACAGGTCTTTCACAGCAAAACAGTCAGTCTTCCCGCCGGAGCCTCCGAGGTGATTATCGAAGGTATATCCGGAACCCTGGTGGATAACAGCATTCAGGCAGGAGGGAATGGCAAGTTTACTATTCTAGATGTCCAGTTCAGATTTTTTTATCCGGAACCCGCGCAGACAGGAGAGCTACCCGTTGCGGTGCAGAAGAAAATCAAGGACGTTGAGGACTCCATACTCAATACGGCATTCAACTACAAGGCATTGCTGGCGCGCAGGGAATCGCTCAACCTGCAAAAGCAAATGCTGACCAATTATGAATTGCTGAAAAATGGCGGTAAAAACGATTCCCTGGAACTGCTCCGACAGAGTATAGAGTACTACAATATTTCGCTCGATAAAATCCTGATAGAATTAATTGGGCTGGAGCGGACAGAACTCACCATACAAAAGGAACAACAACGCCTCCAGCAGCGGCTGGTAGATTTGAATAACTACTACCAGCAGCAATATCCCCAGCAGGACAATACACCCGTACCACAAATTGTGCTTACTGTGGAGGCGCCTCAGGCTACCAGCGCTTTCATAGAAATCAATTACCTCACCTACAGCGCGGGTTGGTTTGCTACCTACGATATCAAAGCCACCGATATCGGTCAGCCGGTGCGACTGACGTATAAAGCGAATGTATGGCAGAACAGCGGCATTGAGTGGGACAATATTCAATTGACCTGCTCCACCGGGAATCCATTGATTGGCAATGATCCTCCACAATTAACGACTTGGTACCTGAATTACTATGAATATGTGTACCAAACTTATTCCAATGCAGGTGCAGCCGCTGAAATGCAAACGGATGAAGTAGCCTTGAATAAAAGCTACCTCGAAGACCTGGATAAAGCCACCACCTCTGCCGCTATCACCACCCAGCAGGCTAACATTACCCAGATGGAATTTTCCATAAAAACGAAATACTCTATCCCCAGCAATGGGCGCAGTAGAAGTATCTCTATTAAGGAAGAAATGCTGAAAGCAGACTACAACTACCTTGTAATACCCAAACTGGATCCTTCAGCTTTCCTGCTGGCACGAATTACCGGTTGGGAAGAACAGGGCTACCTGCCAGGCAATGCCAATATCTACTTCGGTAATACTTTAATCGGTAAGAGCCACATCAATACATTAACCATGTCCGATACCCTTTCCATTTCTCTGGGTCGCGATAACGGAATTCAGGTTTCCAGAAAGGTGCTGAAGGATAAATCATCTGACAAATTCATAGGCGCCAACAGAAGGGTAGAGCGCGTGCATGAAATTGAAGTGCGCAACAATAAACCGCTGGGTGTGGAAATCATAATCATGGATCAGATTCCGGTTTCACAGCAGGGAGAAATCAAAGTCGAAGTGGGTGACTTGTCGAAAGGAGAACTGAATGAATACACAGGCATTATCACCTGGCGCGATAAAATACGGTCGAAAGGAAGCTCTAAATTCCAATTCTCCTTTATTGTGACATATCCAAAAGATAAGGTTGTAACACTGTAACCTGCACCAGCCTTAGTCTGAGAGCCGCATCCAATGAAAAAGGATGCGGCTTTTGTTATAAAAATCAATGTAAAAGTTATGTAATGCCTTGCCTGAAGGCGTGCAAAAACTTTAGTTTTGGGTCCAAATCCATGAAAAAGGCTTCCACACTACTCGTTTTTCTTTCATTCCTCATGCTGCAAGCAGCCTATAGCCAGGACGGAGGCTTTGGCAAGGAGCGCAGAGGCAGGGCTAATCCTTTTCGGGTGTATTACTTCGGTTACGACCTGCAGAACCCGGGTATTTATCTGGGGCCTGAGTTGAATTTTCTGTGGACCAAACATGAAAAGGTACAGTGCGAAACGGGTCTTAAAGTAGTGGAGAAGAAACTGCTGTTTGTCCCGCATTTTGGGGCTGTTTTCTTCCAGAATACCCGGCTGAACGTCTTTGCGGGTCTGGAAATTGACTACCACGTTACGTATCATAAAGGAGGCATTTTCGAAATCTTTAGCAGCCTCGCCTATGCGCAGCGCTTTGGCAACGGCGTTGATCCAATGTCTGAATCTGCCCTTGACGATGTGCTCATGGCCAGCAGGGGCTACCTGATGCCCGGTTTCGGCATCGGCACCGGCTATGACTTCCATAAAATGGACAGTAAAATACCCCTGATGCTGAATTTCAGGGTATTAAGCAGCTCCCTGCAACCTTCCGAGAGCTTTTTCAACCCCGGTTTTCAGGTAGGTTTTACCTACGGTTTCCACTAATCGGCGGTTTTAACTTTTTGTTAAAACGCAAAATCCTGAACAAGGAGGGAAAGGCGTTACCTTTGTCCAAATTGTATTATTATCATGAAGAAAAGCTTACTATTTTTATTAATCAGCTCATTTACAGCTGTTTACGCGCAATTCCCCCTCGTAAGTATCGAGGATATTCAGTTCAGAGACGAAGCCTCTCTGGCCGGCGAGGATGATTTATCGCTGTACAACGGTGATACCGTAACCGTTCAGGGTATCGTTACCTTCGACCCCTGTACCTATGCACTCTCTACTTCCGGATCCAGAATGGGAACCTTTGTGGTGGACCAGGACAATGTGGGCGGATGGACAGGATTGCATGTGCTCATCGATCCGGGAGCTTCCGGCTTTGGCGGAACACTGGAAGATTTGAATGATGCGACTTTGTTTGTCGACAACTTCCAGATTGGCAATGTGGTGGAGTTTACCGGTATTGTCGGTACGTTCGATGGTTTTACGCAAATAGTATTATTAGACGAGCCTTCTTCCATTATAGGTTTTTCTTCGGTGCCTGATCCATGGGTTACCACCATCGATACTTTCATGATGAACGACGGAGCCGGTGGGCAGGTTATGCAGACCATTACCGGAGAGCAGTACGAAGGTGTTTTCGTAGAGTTTCAGAATGTTTTTGTAGTAGATGTGTCTCCTTTCGGCGATTTCAGATGGAACTGGAGCCTGCAGGATGCAGATGGTAATAAAATCCAGATCAGAGATATGAGCGGATTTATTCGCAACGATACCAATACCGATGATGAATGTGCTATCTGGAGTGGTGGTGCAGCCGGCGAAACCGCTACCCCCGACGAATTCGAATCGCCTACTACAGGTACCTATCTGGAGTATGTAAGGGGTACTATCGTTGAAGCTTTCGGTGGGGGAACAGCTTATGCCCTTGCTATTCATACACTGGATGATATTGGTCCTTCACTGGTTTCTCCTCCTACCGTATCGGGTATCAGCAACAGTCCCGTGGTGCCAACGCCTTCTGAAAACGTAACCATCAGCGCCACCATCACAGACATCGACGGTACCGTAGCATCTGCGGCGGTATTCTATTCATTCGGTTTTGGCAGCACTGCCTTTACTGAAGTAGCCATGTCCAATACGGGTGGTGACACATGGGAAGGCGTAATTCCCGGCCCCGGGACCGATGGTGAGATAGTTAATTACTACATCGTAGCCACTGATGATGGCGGTAACGCTATTGAAACACCGGCATCAGTTTCTCCGCTTACCTATCAGGTGTGGGCAGACGGCATAACCTCTATTGCCCAAATTCAAGAGACGCCCTTTACTAATGGAAGTTCTATCTGGTCAGGAAAAACGGTTCCTACAGATATAGAAGCTATTGTGATGGCAACATCTCAAACATATGATCTGAGCTTTGTAACCGTGCAGGATGGCGAAGGCCCCTGGAGTGGCATTGCCATTCGTTCCCAGCCGGGCGATGGTACTGCGGATCTCCACCGAGGAGATAAGATTCGCATTACTTCGGGTAAAGTATTTGAAGACTTCAGCTTTACGAGACTGGATTCTATCAGCTTTGAGTTTATATCACAAGCCAATCCGCTCTACAATGCGGTGACCGGACTGGATCCCCTCGATATTGATGCCAAGGTATTCGATGTGGCCGAGGCCTACGAAGGCATGTTACTGCGTTTCGAAGATGTCTTCGTCACCAGCAACAATGCCGACGCCCCCAGTACATTCGGTGAGTGGAGATTTGGGAGCGATGACACACCGGACCAGGGCTTGCGTGTGAACGATATCAGCTACGAAGTTCCCTTTGAATTCGGAACTGATAGCGTTGTAGTAGGCGACCCCCTGGGTTTCATTCAGGGTATTCTGACCTATTCGTTCAGCAATTTCAAGCTCGAACCTCGCGATTTGAACGATATTGATGGTTTTAGCACTACTTATCCCAATAGCATTACAGCTTTCAATCTGCCGCTGCCCGGAGGTTCTGTCAACGGTATAATCGACCAGACAGCACTCACCATTTCGCTGACTGTGGCGGATGGTGAAGCATCTGAGGTATCCTCCATTGCTCCGGAAGTCATTTTCACCGGTCAGTACGTAGACCCGGATCCTTCCATTGAACAGGATTTCAGTACAGGATCACCCATTGAATATACGACCTATGCACCTGTAACTTTCGAGGCAAAGACCTATACCGTACAGGTTTCATTCGTAGCGGGAATAGACGCCGACAATGCCCAAAACCAGTTGGAGGTGTTTCCAAATCCCGTAAGTGACAATCTGACAGTAGTTTTCACTGCCAATGAGTCAGCAGAAACAATTGTAAAAATAGTTGATGCTGTCGGTCATAATGTGTTGGAAAGCAATGTTTTATCTACTGTTGGTAAAAATTTTGTTACACTCGATTTGAGGGGATTGCCAAACGGATTATATTTGCTCCACGTTCAAACAGGAGAAACAGTAAATATTCAGAAGATAAAGGTTTCCAAATAATACATAGTTATTGCCATTTGGAACCTGTTTTGGTTGAAACCCCGGAGTAATCCGGGGTTTTTTTTGCGCTTGATATTTTTGGACGGCAGTCCGCTTTTTTGATGTGGATGATGCGGTTGCCATCCGCGATATGGAATGATGGAATATCGCTCATCTTAAGGAGGTAAGCAAACCATTTAGCTGACTAAGTGGTTATGCAACAGTTCGAAGTATAAGTAGCGCCGATTAATTACATGCATATGAAACACAGGAAAATAGTATCCATCTCTTTTCTGCTCCTCTCCCTGACATGGATGACGGACACCTTGCAAGCGCAAGTGGTTACGCGAGAGAAAGCATTGGCCTCGGCTGTAATGGATGCCATGGGCGGCAAAGAGAATTATATGCGCAGTGGATTCATACAATGGGATTTTTTTGACGTCCGTACATTGACATGGGATGTTCAGGGAAACCGGGTGCGCATCGATTATAAGGATGGCTCCCTATCCATCATCACTGCTCTGGATAAGATCGAAGGAACCGTATACCAAAATAATATTCAGGTTACCGACCCGGATACACTTGCCTTTTACCTCGAACGCGGGCAACGCATCTGGATGAATGATTCCTACTGGCTGGTGATGCCTTTCAAATTGCTCGATCCCGGAGTGCGTTTGAATGCGCTGGGTATCCGCAACACATCCGACGGGCAACCTGCTGAAGTGTTGGAACTGACTTTTGGGAATGTAGGAGCAACACCCGAAAACAAGTACCATATTTATATTGACCCCGGAACCTATATGGTGTTACAATGGGACTACTTCGTCAAACACTGGGAAGAAGAACCGGCGCTTTCCTGCCTGTGGACAGACTACAAGTGGTATGGGAACATTATGCTGTCTTCCGGCCGTGGAGCTTTCGGAGTGCTCGACAATATAGCTGTAATGGAAGCTGTACCCTCCAACACCTTTGCCCGATAAGTTCTTAAAAAGGAGATGCCATTCCGGAGAGAAGCACCCATCCCCATACGCAGAAAATTACCTCCAGCGCCACCAGTACCATGGTAGATCTGGCAACCATGCCAAACCGGAAAATCGAATAGAATCGGAACAGGTTGATACCGCTGTACATACAGGTGCCAAATAATACCCCGGCATACAGCAGACTCTCCGCCTGGGTGCAAGCGAGAAAAAAGATTCCCATACCGAGTTCGAGTCCGGCATATACAGCCAGAAACTCACTTTTTCCTGATGCATGCAGCAGGCTGAAGCCGACAAAATTGCTGGTGGCAGTGGGCTTTAAAAAGCACCACAATCCGAAGCCTATGTACAACACGGCATTTATCCATAAATAAAGGTGGGCATCCATGAGTACACTTTCTTTTTCTACTGAACTCTGCTGAGCCCTGTTTGTTTATAATAGTATGAGGTCAATATTACGGAATTTCAGATGGGCTATTTGGGTAACCACATTTGCACTCTTTGTGTATACTTTTTTGGTGGCTGCCGAAATACTGGTAGTGCTTACCAATATCATCTTTATTGCTTCGCCCTTCCTCGTAATATGGATGGTGTGGACTGTCCTTCGCGACGATTTTACCACCCATAAGACCTTCGACGATTACTTTTATCAGGACAGCGAAATCAGACGGGTAACAGTAAGGCAAGATGCGGATAATACTGCCAACTAACTTTTACATTGTAGGTAGCAATTCAATTACAATCCTTTAAACAATCCTTAAACTTTTATTCAGGTCTAGTTAATGCTGTTGGGTGACCTTCGTGGAAAATCCAACTGATGAAACAAAATGTACAAAAAGTATTACGAGTAATAGCCATATCGCTATTGCTTACACTAACAGCAGTCTCTGTTAAGGCGCAAAGCGCATTTGTGGAATTGCAATTGGCAGGCCAGTATCAGACAGCGGTCTTTGCTGAAGGTGCAACAGAGATTGCTGCTTACGATGAAAATACAGGTAGGTTGTTTTCTGTTAATGCGTTTACTGCCTCCGTAGATGTTATTGATATTAATGATCCTTCTAATCCCAGCTTTCTGTTTACTATTAACTTAACCAGCTACGGTGCCGGGGCAAACAGCGTTAGTGTTTATAATGGTGTCGTGGCTGCAGCTGTTGAGAATGACGTTAAGCAATTGAATGGAAAGGTAGTTTTTTTTGATACCGATGGCACCTACCTCAATGAGGTAGAAGTAGGTGCTTTGCCTGATATGGTAACCTTTACACCGAATGGTCAACTGCTTTTGGTCGCAAACGAAGGAGAGCCTGATGATGATTACCTTGTAGATCCTGTTGGTTCTGTGAGCATTATTGATGTAAGTGGCGGTATAGCAAGTCTGGGTCCTGATGATGTTACTACATTAGATTTTTCAGCTTATAACAGTGCAGTGCTGGATCCAAGCATTAAAATAAATGGTCCGGGTGCAACAGTCGCACAAGACCTGGAACCCGAATACATCGCTGTCTCTCAGAATTCAAAAGTTGCATGGGTTACTATCCAGGATAATAATGCAATGGCCATCATCAATCTCGTTGGAAAAGAGATTGTTGACCTGGTAGGGCTGGGCTATAAAGATCATAGTCTTCCCGGAAATGGTCTGGATGCTTCTGATAAAGCTGATGATATTGATATTCGCAACTGGCCTGTGAAGGGTTTGTACCAACCAGATGCTATTGCTTTCCTTAAAACCCCGGGGGGAGGCTTTTTGGTAACAGCTAATGAAGGCGATAGCCGTGACTATGATGGGTTCTCTGAAGAGGAGAGAATTAAAGATGTAGTGCTTGACTCACTTGTATTTCCGAACTACACGGACTTGCAGAACGAGGATTCTATAGGCCGGCTGAAGATAATCAGCACCCTTGGCGATACCGACAACGATGGCGAGTATGAGGAGTTATACACTTACGGTGCCCGTAGTTTTTCTGTTTGGGATGTAAATGGCAATCTTGTGTACGACAGTGGTGATGAACTGGAGCAATTCACAGCTGCATTATATCCTGATAATTTTAATGCAAGCAATGATAATCAGGACCTGAAGAACAGAAGTGATGACAAAGGACCGGAACCGGAAGCTATCACCACAGGTTCAATTCTGAAAGCTCCATATATGTTCCTGGGACTCGAGCGTATAGGCGGTGTAGCAATTTATGATATGGCCAACCCGGCAGCTCCTGTGATGGTAGATTATGATAACACCAGAGATTTTACATTTGAACCTGAACTTGATCCTACAGGCGATTACGGTCCGGAGGGATTGCTGTTTATTCCCGGCAACAAAAGTCCTAATGGAAGGAATCTGTTAGTAGCCTCTAATGAAGTTAGTGGTTCTATAGCCATCTACTATACCGACTACCAGTGTTCCAACGGTAAAGTGGCTGTCTGCTATGAAGGCACTTCATATTGCCTTCCCGTCTCCATCGCAGAGGCGTTGGTGTCATTGGGAGCTGTTCCCGGTGCTTGTGGCGAGGGCCGTTTTGGTCAGTTCCTGGATGAGGAGGCATTGAGCTATGGTATTAGCGTATATCCCAATCCTGCATCAGATTATGTAAACATTGTATTGAATAATTTGACTGCTGGAGAATGGACAGTGCAATTATTTGATCTGACAGGACGTGCAATTCAGCAATCTACAGTTGTTCTGACTGAAGGTCAGACCATGCAAACGGTGCATATCGGAGTTCAGCACTTGCCCGAAGGCACCTATATCTGTAAAGCAACAAGCTTGTTAGGGGAGTCATTGCATTCGCGCATTATAATTACAAGATAAGTCTAGAGCAAAACCTGAGAAAGTCCCTGTTGTCAACAGGGACTTTTTTTATTCTGCTAGCACAAAGTCTAGCTGTCTGTGATGGATGTCGGCCTTGGCTACTTTGATGCGAATGGCATCGCCCATCTCAAAATTGCGGCCACCTGTCAGGCTGCGGTAGCGTTTCTTATTTTCCTCGAAAACGAGTTCATCGCGAATATTGTCGATGCGAATCATGCCTTCGCATTTGTTTTCCTTTAATTCAACGAAAATGCCAAAGTGCATGATACCGCTGATGACGCCGTCAAACTCATTGCCAACCTGCTTGCTGAGGTATTCTACCTGTTTGTATTTGATGCTTTCTCTTTCTGCTTCCATGGCTTTTCGTTCCATGGCGCTGGAGTACCTGCATTTATCTTCCAGTTCCGATTTACTGGCATAGCGCGGCAAATCATTCAGCTGCCGGTACAATACACGATGCACCATCAAATCGGGGTAGCGGCGAATGGGTGAGGTGAAGTGGGTATAATGGGGGAATGCCAGTCCGTAATGTCCAATATTGTTAGTCGTGTATACCGCTTTCGACATGCAGCGAATGGCCATGTTTTCCAGGATATTCTGTTCCGGTTTACCATGCACTTCTTTCATGAAGGCATTCAATGCCGCAGAGATATTATCCGGACTATCGAGATGTAGCTTGTAACCAAAACGCCTGGCCATCATTCCAAATTCGCGCAGCCGGTCCATGTCGGGCAAATCGTGCACACGGTACACAAAAGGGGGCTGTCCGGCAGCTTTCGACATGAATTCTGCCACCCGCTTATTGGCGAGCAGCATCAGGTCTTCAATTAATAAGTGGGCATCCTTGCGCTCCTTGACATATACACCAACGGGTACTTTCTTTTCATCCAGAATGAACTTGACTTCCTGCGTTTCGAAAGCGATAGCTCCATGCTGGAAGCGTTGTTGACGCAGCGCTGTGGCTATACTATTCAGCAACAGCACTTCTTCTTTATATTGTCCATCACTTCCTTCAATCAACTCCTGCGCTTCTTCATAGCTGAATCGCCTGTCGCTGTGAATAATCGTTTTCCCAAACCATTCCTTGCGAATATGCCCTGCTTCGTTGATTTCAAAAATAGCACTGAAAGTAAACCGGTTCTGATGCGGAACCAAAGAGCATATATTGTTCGATAATTTTTCGGGAAGCATCGGGATAACCCGGTCAACCAGGTAAACGGAGGTTCCTCTGTCATAAGCCTCATTGTCCAGTGCTGTACCGGGCCGCACATAATGCGCAACATCTGCAATGTGCACACCTACTTCATAGTAGCCGTTGTCCAGCGCCTGCATGCTGATAGCATCATCGAAGTCTTTGGCGTCATGTGGATCAATAGTGATGGTCCAGACCTGACGCATATCTCTTCTTTGGGCTACTTCCTCCTCTGTAACTACCATTTCCATTCCGGCCACTTCCTTTTCTACTGCCTCGGGGAAGTCGTATTGAATACCGGCATCTACCAGGATAGCTTGCATGTCGCTCTCGTGATCACCCGCGGGCCCGAGCTTTCCAATGATAATTCCAATTGGATTTTTCATCGCCGGAGGCCAGTCTTTTATGCGCACAATAACCCGATCGTTATCCGCGACTCCCGACCGTCGTATTTCTTCCGGTGATATATAAAAATCGTAGTTGTTGAATTGTCTGTCAGTTTCAGCAAACGCGAAGCCATCATTCATGCGGATATGGCCAATGAATGTATCCTTGGCGCGCTTTACCACTTCGATGATCTCACCCTCCGGGCTACCGCCTTTCCTTCGCTGCCGCAGCTGCACCAGCACGGTATCGCCATTGAAAGCGCGGTTGGTTTTACTGGCGGGCACAAAAATATCGTTCAACTTACCGTCGATGATTACGTAGGCGTTGCCCGAACGCGTCAGGTCTACAACTCCGGTCATCACCATCGCATCTTCTCGGGTCTGCACGATGCGGAATTTGTCTTCGGCGTATTCTTCTATTTTCTTGCGGAATATCAATTCCTCAATGACATCAAAAAGCCCGCTGCCTTCATTGTGCTTAAGCGACCATTTAATAATATTCTTTAGGGAAAAGCCCTTATCTGGTCGGGTGGAAAGGAACTCCATCAAATCTCTCTGCAAACTACCTGAGGATGTAGAACCACCCTTGTTTATTTTCTTCTTCTTTGCCATTGGCTGAAATTATTCTTGCTATCAATAAAAAAACCTGTTGCTTTGAACAACAGGTTGAAGTTAAAGCATTTGCTGTAAGTCTATTTTTTACCAAATAGTCCGCCCAGTCCGGCGAGACCACCTTTGCCCTGCAGCATGTCCATAGCATCATCCAGGCCAAAGCCGTCGCTGTCGCCCTTGTCGAATTTCTGCATCATATCGTTAAAATTGATGCCTGATTTGCCGGTAAGTGAACCCAGCACACCATTGAGATCGATGGAGCTGTCGTTGCTGTCATGCACCTTCTTAACCAGTTGATCCATAACAGAGGGGATTAAACTACTTGCAATTCCGCTGGCGGTATCGTTATTAAGATTGAACTTACCACCCAGCTGTTGGGTCAACACCTGAATAATCTGCTGCACAACCGGATTATCGGTATTGGATGTTTTACTGCTGAAAGCGTTGAGTACTTCTTTCATGTTGCCACCTGATAATTGCTGCATCAGGCCCTCTTTTATCGATTCAGCTGTGGTTTGAATAGCAGCATCGTTGTATTGATTATCGATGGCGTTGTTTTCTACGATGGCACCCTGCGCCTTGTTTTTTACTATTTCCAGGATTTGATCTAACATAAACTCTCAGATTAATGAGTCCTAAAGATACGTCAGATGCGTTTCAAATGCCGTTTGTCAATGTTAAGAAACTGTTGATTACGTATAATTATTTACATTCCTGCACCTTGTGGCAGCAGGAAGTTGGTATTTTTACGAACTGATATGATAAAATCATTATATATCATACGCCACGCCAAATCCAGTTGGGAGTATTCTGAATTACATGATCTGGAGCGTCCTCTGACCGACAGAGGAAAACGGGATGCTGTCATCATGGGCTCTCTACTGAGAAAGCAGAATGTTCATCCGGGTATTGTATTGTGCAGTCCTGCATTGCGTGCCGTTTCTACCGCGCGCATCATCTGCGATGAAGTGGGATTTGACAAGAACAGGATTGAAATCAATACCGCGCTCTACTTCATGGATGTGGAAGATATTTTGAATGTGATTCGTTCAAAAGGTTCGCGGCAGGATGAATTATTCGTAGTAGGTCACAACCCTAATTTCTCTAATCTGGCACATACACTCTCTCCGGCGTTCAGCGAAATTATTCCTACAGCAGGTATTGTGGCAATGGATGCAACAATTGAGTCGTGGGGATTGTTAGAAGAAAGAAATGCAACTGTGCGCTGGTTCGAGACACCCAAGAAGTACCGCTGAACACTTGCAATTTCGTGACAGTGGAAATAATGGGTTTATACGTGAATGTTTAACTTTACTTAATCATGGCTGTTTTCCTTGCAGAAATAGAACTATTCAATTCGGGAAGTGAAGACTTTCTCGAAAGGATTCCTGCTCAGAGAAGGGTAGTGAATGAACTGATGGCCGAAGGTGTAATTGTAAGTTACGCTGTCGCTGCCGACAGAAAAAAAATGTGGTGCTTCCTGGAAGCTGAAAATGAGCAAGATGCGACATTGGCTATCGAAAGTTTCCCGCTCCACATGTTCATGGAAACTGTTCTGCATCCGCTCTTATTCCACAATACACATGCCGCCCTGATGGGAAGCATCTCATTGAACTGACCGGCATCTTTGTCGTTAATGCCTATATTAGCGAATCATTTATGTGGAAATATTTATCATTTACCGGCATATTAACACTGCTGCTGGCAGGGGCCTGGATACAGTGGCGTCAAGACGCGCCCGCAACCGATACCGAGATGGAAGCTTCCATTACAGAAGCTATGGAATTCGAAAGAATGAAAAAGGCCGACCCTGCAACAGGTGAGATTCCTGCGGATGCAGTTTTATCGGCATGGCGGGAACTCCGCGACAGGGGTTACTTCCGCAATAACCACAGCAGCTACCGTTCAGGAGATGGATGGCAACTGGTGAACGATTTTTTCCCCTCTCTGGCGGTTACTAAAATCACCTACGATCCCTTCAATACCAATGTATTTTATTTCTGCACAGGCGAAGGCTGGTTCAATGCCGATGCCGTGCGCGGGGCAGGGGTCTTTAAATCCGAAGATGCCGGAGCTACCTGGACACAACTGCCCTCCACGGACAACTCCAACTTCTACTATTGTCAGGATATTGATGTGCACCCTCTCACAGGCGATGTATATGTAGCTACGCGCACAGCAGGTTTGCAGCGGTCTTCCGATGGCGGTAATACATGGCAAAAAGTATTGGGAGCCGGAGCCGGTTCTGCCCGCAATAGTATCTGTGATGTAGAAATCACTTCCGATGGTGGCGTTTTTGTCGGGGTGGGCATTTTTGAAACAGATGGCATTTACTATTCTGACAACGGCGATTCTGCCACTTTTGCCAAACAGACAACCGGCTTACCCGCCGGAGGTTATTACCGCATTGAGCTGGCTGTTTCTCCGTCCGATCCCGATATCGCTTATGCAGTTCCTTGCTCCACCGATTTCCGCATCCAGGGTATTTACAGAACAGACAACCGCGGACTCAACTGGCAGGCTACGAATTTACCCGGTGATAATCGGGAATTTGCAGCGCGACAGGCATGGTATGATTTGGTAATGGAAGTGGATCCCACCGATCCCAATGTGGTGGTGGCCGGCGGTCTGAATTTCTGGCGCACCCGCGATGGAGGTGGCACCTGGCAACAGATTACCTCCGGGCGACTGGACTCAGTACTGATTCGTTATGTGCATGTAGACCAGCATGCCATCGTATTTCGAAGTGCCGATGAAGTATATTTTGGCAATGACGGGGGCATCTATAAATCGACCAACTTCACCGACGATATTCCGGTAATCTATGCGCGCAATGATGGATACAATGTCACGCAGTATTACTCTGTGGCTATGGCACCTGCGGCAGGAGATCACAGACTAATAGGAGGAACCTAGGACAACGGGTCTCATCTGGCGAACAACAGCGGACTGTCGTCGTTCAAACCGGTTTCCGGGGCAGACGGGGGATTTGCGGCGTTTCATTCGGAAGAGGATGATATATTTTTTACCACTACGCAGTTCGAGAGAATTTTCCGCTTCAATAATGGTGGCTATGAATTGCCTGATACCATCACCAATAAGAATATCGACAGCGATAACTTGTTGTTCATCAACCCGATTGAAATAGACCCCGTGAATCCTGAATACATGTACCAGGCTTCCAATGTTGGTCTTTGGCGCATCGATAGTGCTTCTACAACGGACAGCACCGGATGGGAGAAGGCCTGCGTATTGGGAGGCACCATATCGGCTATCGGTGTATCCACCGAACCTCCGGGGCTCGTTTTCATTGGCAGGTACACAGCCAATACGGAAATTTTCCTGCTCGCAGATGCGGCTAATGTAGACAACACCTCCACACCCTTCGGGCTCGATCCCGATAATCAGATTCCCGACGGAGGATTTGGCGG
>DDYY01000037.1:0-22826 GCA_002346225.1 Bacteroidetes bacterium UBA3022 | reverse complement strand
GGTGTAATAAGTCTCTGGGAAACAAAAGATGCATTATCCGGTAGTCCGACATGGACTGCTGTAGAGGGTGACTTACCCAATATTCCGGTCAACTGGGCTGTCTTGCACCCCGACCAACCACAGGTGGCTTATATTGCTACAGAGCTGGGTGTTTTTTACACTGACCTGCTCGATGGGGATAATACCGAATGGAAACCTTGCTCCAATTTCCCGGTGGTGCGCACCGATATGATTCGTATCCGTCCTGCTGACGGCGCAATCGTTGCAGCTACCCATGGAAGAGGAATGTGGGAAGCTACCCTGGATGCGTCCGGTTCAAATAATGACATTACGTGGTACGAAAGAGGTCCAACCAATGTGGGAGGTAGAACGCGCGCAATCATGATAGATCCGAACGACCCGACAGGCAAAACCATTTGGTCAGGAAGCGTTTCAGGCGGACTATGGAAAACCACCGACATCGATGGTATTACCCAGGTGGCTCATCAAGGAGCTGCTTCAGGTGTGAAGCTCTATCCCAATCCAGTGAATGGAAGTACCTTCTTTGCCGACTTGCAACCATTCCTTGGTCAGCGCATCCAGACAACTATCATTAGTATGGCAACAGGTCAGGTGGTGGCAGTGCTTCCTGCGGTGACCGTGGCAGGAAATGGAACGGTTCCTTTCAGGATGCAGCAAGATTTACCTCCGGGTCAGTATATGGTGCAATTCCGTTCAGCGACCCTGCAGTCCGTAGCTAAGATGCTGGTTTTGTAAAAGCAATAAATCGGCAGCGCTACTTTCCTTGATAGAGTAGAAATGGTTGCCCGATTCTTCCAGTAAAGTCTGAAAGTAGGCGGCTTGTTTTCTGCTGCACCTGCTCCCCAATATAAAGGTGGTATTGCTGTAGTGTTCCAACAAATCGTAAATCGGAATGGTACCTCCGTCCATCACCAAATAATCAGGCTGGCAGTCGGGCAAATCCTTACCAACTTTTTGCGCAAAGAATATATGTTGACCTCCTATTTCTATGCAGGGATGATGACGCAAGGTATCTAAGCGATGCACTACAGGTGTGCCTGTCCACCTCCTTTGCAGGGAAGGAGCATATTGGTCTGCAAAGGTTTCAGTTATTGAACTGGTATCATCACTAAGAATATAGGCATGGTTACCATACCGGTATCCTATGGTGGTAGCCGCTCTACTGTCGTAAATAAATAGCCGGGGTCTTGATTTATCTGATAGCATCTGAATGCCTGATACTACAAGCAGGACTGTTACACACGCCTGCAGCAGGTAAAGTTGAAAATGGCGTTTCCCCTTCAACCACATGTATAAAATGAGTAGACACACATAAACACCGACTGTTATGCCCATGGGCCAGTACATATGTCCCACCACCGCACCGGGTATATTACTGATTAGAGACAGGCTTTTGTGCATAAAGAGGAGTAGAAGTTCCAGCAATATTCCAGTCAGTGTACCCACTGCAGGTAGTGCGCTGGTCATGCAAAACAATACCCCGGAACACATGGTGATAAATGACATGGGTATGGCTATGATATTGGATAGCAGGAAGTACATGGGAAACTGATGGAAGTAATAAACAGACAAGGGTGCTGTACCTATTTGAGCTGCAATAGATACGGTCATAATTGACCAGACGTATCGGGGAATAGCATAACTAGGGTACCATAATTTTGCCAGGTAGGGCTGAAAACAAAGTATGCCCAGAATGGCAGAGTAGGAGAGTTGAAATCCTACCTGCCATACCATCATAGGGTCAATTATTAATAGCAGGAATGCAGAAGCGGCCAAAATATTAAAGGAATTGGTATGTTTTCCTGCTGGTCTTCCCAATGACAGAAAGGAAAACATGATAGCAGCGCGGAATATGGAAGGGGAAAGCCCGGTTAAAATCGCATAGGTCCAAATGATGAGCATCAGGGCTACCGGCTTGCTGTACCGGTGCCGAACTAGAATCGGAAATAAGCTGAGCAGTTTATCAAAAAACAGGAATATGATGCCCACATGTAGGCCGGATACAGCAAGAATATGCATGGTTCCGGTGGAAGAGAATGTATCGGTAATATCGTCGTCGAGCAAGGAGCGGTTTCCTATGAGCAATGCAAGGGCTATCGCCTCCGCTCCTTCATCATCTATGGCATTTGTTATGGCAGCGGTCAGGTAGTCCCTGAGTGATCTGGTCCATCGGAGAAATGGATGAGCCGTGTTGTTCCCCGAATAGGAAATTTCATCAGGTGTAAGGTACAGCGTATGCGTTATTCCCTGCCTGAGCAGGTATCGCTGAAAGTCAAACGTTCCGGGGTTGGTGGCCTTGCGGGGAACTTGCAGCTGCATGGGAGTGGCTATCCAGTCGCCGTAATCAGGGATGCGGAAGTTGTTACTGTCGGGGCGGATATACACGAGTAATTTTCCGCTAACGGAAATGGTATCCGCACCCAGCATGATTTCTTCCACTGCAGCTTCCGTCCTGTACAGCTTACCTTTTGGTTCAGGCGTTTCCACCAAACGCAGGGTTATTTGTGCATCCTCCGACAGGAAGTGACTGTAGTGATCCGGTCTGTTGGTCGGTACTCGCAACCAGGCATAGCACCAGCCGGATAACAGGAGCAGACTATAGAGCAGCAATCCTTGCCATTGCTGGAATTGCAGCGCATGAAATTTCGGTTTGTACCTGAAAGCAATTACAAACAACAGCAGCAGGCATGGTAATAATAGAATAGGAGCGCTATACCGGGAGTAAAGTCCAATCAGTATACCGCACAGGAATGGCAGTAGCATCCTGAATGCAGGCAGGTGGGTTAAGCGTACCATACGATTTTGCATTCCAAATCTAATGGTTATTGCTCAAAAAATCTCAATGGATTTCAGGATATATTTGCACTGTGAGTTGGAAAAGTATTTTGGCAAAACCATTTGCAGCGCGCGTGATGCGGAGGTTGTATAAAGAGCACAAGCAGGGAGCGAAGTTGCAGCAAGAAATATTAAAGGAACTGATATATCAGGGTAGTAAGACTGCATTCGGGAAGGAGCATAAGATGGAAGCTATCCGCTCACATGCAGATTTTGTAAATAATATTCCTGTGCGGGATTATGAAGGTCTGAAAACATATTTCGACAGAACCAAAGCAGGGGAGAAAGATGTTTTATGGCCAGGTAAACCACAGTACCTCGCCAAGACATCCGGCACAACCTCCGGTGCCAAGTATATTCCGATAACTAAGGTTTCCATGCCTTCGCATATTGCTGCGGCGCGCAATGCACTCCTGGCTTATATTCATGCAACGGGCAATACGGCATTTATCAACGGGAAAATGATTTTTCTGCAAGGTAGCCCTGTACTGGAGAAAGTTCACGGTATTCTGGTAGGGAGGCTTTCCGGACTGGTGTACCATCATGTGCCCACTTATCTTTTAAGGAACAGGTTGCCCTCGTATGCTACGAATGTAATAGAAGATTGGGATGAAAAGGTGGAGGCCATTGCACGGGAAACCCTGCCGGAGGAAATGACCTTAATCAGCGGAATACCGCCCTGGGTGGTTATGTACTTTGAAAAGCTAATCGCTCTAAGCGGCCGCAATCAGATTAAGGATATTTTTCCGCGCTTCTCCTTATTTGTGTACGGCGGTGTCAACTATGAACCCTACAGAAGTAAGATGGAGGCGCTGATAGGCAAGCGCATCGATAGCATCGAAACCTATCCTGCTTCAGAAGGATTTATCGCCTTTCAGGATAGCCAACAAGCTCCCGGATTGTTATTGAATCTCAACGCAGGGATGTTCTTCGAGTTTATACCTGCAGCATCGTATTACGATGAAAATCCGCCACGCCTAACCCTGGATCAGGTAGAACTTCACCAGAATTATGCACTTGTCATAAGCAGTAATGCAGGTCTGTGGGGTTACAGCATCGGTGATACTGTGAAATTCGTTTCCCTGCAACCATATCGTATTGTCGTAACCGGAAGAATCAAGCATTTTATTTCAGCTTTTGGAGAGCATGTGATAGGTGAAGAAGTAGAATATGCCATGCAACAGGCGGCGGAGCAATTCAACGTGCGCATAGCTGAGTTTACTGTGGCTCCTCAGGTAAATCCTGCCGATGATAGTCTGCCCTACCATGAATGGCTTGTGGAATTTGAGACTCAGCCGGATAATTTGGACGCCTTTGCCATGCAGATAGATCAGTCGTTGCAGGAAAAAAATAGCTACTACCGCGATTTAATTGCCGGTAAGGTATTGCGTCCGCTGGTCATCACTACTATCCATAAAAACGGCTTTAATGATTGTATGCGACTTCGGGGCAAACTGGGTGGCCAGAATAAAGTGCCCCGTCTTGCCAATGATCGTTCGTTTGCAGATGAACTCATTGCCTTTGCTGTCCGTTAACATATCTTAATCCAATAGAAACGTTACTAAGCCGTTAATTCACGAACTTTGCACTATGGTTATAATTCAGGTTGCTCAATTAGTATTATCGCTCACCCTGCTGGTGTTCATTCATGAACTGGGGCATTTCCTTGCCGCCAGAATGTTTGGGGTGCGCGTTGAGAAGTTTTTCATCTTCTTCGATGCATGGGGGAAAAAGCTCTTTTCCTTCAAAAGAGGGGAAACGGAATATGGTATTGGCTGGCTGCCATTGGGTGGTTATGTCAAGATTGTCGGTATGATTGATGAAAGCCTCGACAAAGAGCAGCTGAAATCGGAACCCCAGCCCTGGGAACTGCGCTCCAAACCGGGATGGCAGAAGTTCATTGTAATGATTGCCGGCATTGTTATGAATGTCATTCTCGGAGTCATTATCTATACCTTTTATCTTCAAACCTTCGACAAGGCATATTATTCAGTAGATGAAATCAACAAGGATGGTATTTATGCCTGGGAAGATGCCCGCGAAATGGGCTTCCAAAATGGTGATAAGCTCATTGCCATTAACGGGAAACATTATGACCGCTATGAGGACTACCTCTCCATGAAGGTATTGTTCGGCGCTGAGGTGACAGTAGAGCGCGCAGGAAAACAACTGCAGATTGATGTTCCCAACGATTTTTTCCAGCAGGTTAGGTCGGGCTCCGGCTTTATCGAATCGAAGAGCCTGGTAAAGGTCGATAGTCTTGTGGGAACAACATCCAATGCTGCCCTGGCTGGTCTGCAGCAAGGTGATCAGTTGATAGCCATCGACGGGGAGCCACTCTTTTGTTATGGACAGTTTAAAGAGATTGCAGCAGCCAAAAAAGGGGAAACCCTGCAAATGCTGGTGAACCGACAAGGTGAAAACGTTCCACTGGATGTGGCAGTTGATTCCGCGGGACTTATCGGGTTTGTCGCTGCTATTGAGCTGCCGGAGAATTACCAGGCTACAGACTATACCTTCGCCAGCGCAGCGCGATACGGCTACAGAGATGCTTTCGAGGTATTCTATTATCAGGCGGTTGGTTTCTGGAAATTGCTGACCGGTCAAATCAAAGCGACAGAATCTATTCAAAGCCCTATTGGTATTACGCAGTATTTCCCCAAAACCTGGGACTGGCGCACATTCTGGCGGTTGACAGCCCTGCTTTCGATGGTGCTGGCATTTATGAATTTACTTCCGATACCAGCGCTGGATGGCGGACATATCCTATTTATAGGGATTGAAGGTATTACCGGCAGAAAGCTTTCTGATACCTTTATGGAACGCGCGCAGGTGGTAGGAATGGTTTTGTTGTTATCTTTAATGGTCTTTGCGGTTGGAAACGACCTCTTTAAGATATTTCAGTGAAACTTTAACCCTCATGAAGCAGCTTTTTATTGGATTACTTTTCTGTTCCTTTTTTCCGGTTTTCGCCCAGCAATCGGGCAATCAGGGAGCCTTACTGGAGGAACAACAGCCCGACAGGGTGATGATTATACCGTTCAGGAACTACAACTATCTCAGTGATGCGGACTATGAACTGGCTACCGCCAATAACAAAACCATGTCCGAGATATCTACTGTTTTCCGGTACGGACTGGACCTGAATTTGTCCGCTCAAATAAGCACCGTTTACGATTCCTATAGTATTCTGCAGGATACTTCCATCACTTCCGCTGCTGAATTGCGGAAAATATACAGCATGGTGCGGTACACTTATCAAAAGCCTGTAGATTATGCTTCCGGCAACGTGAATACCGTTGCGACCCATCGTGCAGATCTGTTTGGCAACCAAGTGCCGGAAGAGCCTAAGAAAGGAACCATTGTCAGGAAAGAAGTGGAAGAGGAGGAAGAGCAGGAGTTTCTGAATGCGGTTATCGACCGTTCTGATTTACTGCCTCAACTGGCGAATGCCTACAGCGTTGATTACTTTATCTTCATCAATCAGATGGAGCTGAAAACCAATTACAAGCACTGTCTGGATCGTGCCACCAACAACTTTGAAAGGGAGGTGCTGGTGCATTACTCCATCTACGATGCCTTTGGCAGACAACTCAAAGGGGAAGCCATTAGCGTGGTTTTGGGCTCCAATGATAAGCGGCTGGAAGATATCATTGGCAATTACCTTCCCCAGATTACCCAAAACATTAAAACGTCTCTCGATAAGCAAATCAGTGCACAAATGAGTGCACAGGAGTGATGGATTATTTCGATACCTTACAAGTTCCGGTTCAGATTTTTCTGGACGAAAAGCTGTTAAGGCAGCAGTACTTGCGGCTAAGCAGGGAGGTGCATCCCGATTTCCATACCCTAAAGGATGAAGATTCCAGGGAACAATCGCTGGTATCTGCCACAGCCATCACTAATGCTTATACCTGTCTGAAAGATTTCGATTCCCGCCTGCAATATATCCTGAAAGAGTCAGGCGTACTCGCTGTTGATGAAAAATCTACGCTGCCGCCCGATTTTCTGATGGAAATGATGGACTTCAATGATGCCATTCTTGGTGCTGATACAGATGATGCCAGAGCCGTTTTGAAGGAAGACCTCCGGAAAATGGAGGATGCACTGCTCGGGGAAGTTTCGCCTTACTTGCAGTCATTTGACAGCGGAAAGAGGGAAATGGATGTCCTGCAACCCATCAAGGACTTCTACATGAAAAAACGGTACCTCTGGCGTTTGCAGCAGCAGTTGAACAGCCGGGCTTAAGGCATCGTTTGTTCGCGGGAGACACCACCGCGGTTATCTGCCAAAGAACCGCTCGCAACAGAAATTTTACAGCACAAGGAAGGTTACCGGGGGAGGGTGTCTTGACGTTCAATGAAATGGCCCCACTTTGCAGTGAGGCCATTTGCGTATTCTGGTACCGAGGGTGGGACTCGAACCCACACCGGGTGTAAGCCCGACCGGATTTTGAATCCGGCGTGTCTACCATTTCACCACCTCGGCGGGTGGGCAGCAAAGTTATTCATTGTTCGGGAATTCGCAATATATTATTGAAGTCGTTGGAAAGTTTCCGGGAGTTAACTTAATTTTACACCCTGCGGTCGAATTTATTCTGAAAGATGCTATTGCTATTTCAGAATAGGCTGCTTACCTTTGCAACTTCTTTTGAAACAGGGAAACTATATGTACGCTATTGTAAACATCGCTGGACAGCAATTTAAGGTGGAAGAAAACCAGGAAATCTTTGTGCACCGCCAGCAAGGAAAAGAGGGAGACGCTTTGGAATTCAAAGAGGTACTTCTTCGCGATAACAACGGTAAGGTTGAAGTAGGTGTTCCTACCGTGCCTAATGCAGTTGTTTCTGCAACTATTGTTTCTCATCTAAAGGGAGATAAGGTTATAATTTTTAAGAAAAAGCGCAGGAAAGGCTACCAGGTACAGAACGGTCACCGTCAGTCTTTCACCAAGCTTAAAATTGATAAGATTAAGTAAATTTCATACTCATGGCTCACAAAAAAGGTGTCGGTAGTTCCAGAAACGGTCGTGAATCGCATAGCAAGCGACTCGGTGTTAAGTTATGGGGCGGACAAGAAGTAAACGCTGGAAATATCATCATCCGTCAACGCGGAACAAAATATTTTCCAGGTAAAGGTGTTGGTCTGGGTAAAGACCATACCATCTATGCACTTATCGACGGTAAGGTGAAATTTACCCGTGGTAAAGACGATAAGTCTATTGTGCACGTGGTGGTGGAAGAAGCACACGCTGAAGCATAATCTTACCTCATCGCATTGATAATAGCTCCGCATTGCGGGGCTATTTTTTTGTCCCTGCTACATCTAATTTCTTTTGCGGTAGTTCAGTACAGCCCACACATTGAAGAAAACTGCCATGCCGCTGATTATGAAAAACTGACTGCGGATGTCGGCGAACGTACTCCCCTTCATGACCACCATGCGCATAACCTCGATGAAATAGGTCACCGGATTGAGGTGTGCAATAACCTGCGCCCATTCCGGCATGCTGTCAATGGAAGTATACAAGCCTCCCATCAGTATGAAAATCATCATCAGGAAGAACGAAATGAACATAGCCTGTTGCTGGGTATCGGCATAGGTTGACAACAGCAGACCAATGCCCAGAAAGGCGAGTAGATACACCGCTGCAAATAGATAAATAAGCCCAAAGCTGCCCTCTGGAATAATACCGTAAGCCACTCTGGATATGACCAGACCTATAGTGAGTACAACAAAACCGATAATCCAGAAAGGAATCAGCTTGCCCAGAATAAATTGGTACTTCCGGATGGGAGATACATTGATTTGTTCAATGGTACCTACCTCTTTTTCATAGACGATATTGATGGACGCAAGGAAACTCCCTACCATCGTTAGCAGAATAACCAGTATGCCCGGAACCATGAACAAATCGTAGCGCATGTGCAGATTGTACCAGTTGCTACCGGTTATGGCAATTACCGGATAAGGATTATAACGGGGCAGCTGCAGCCAGTCTGTGCGTATGTCGGTGTTGAAATCCTGTATCAGACTGGCTGCATAAGAGGCACCAATTCCTCCTTTAGCACCATTCACGGCATTGGCGGCAATACTCACCGTGGCTTTGTCTTCTCTTACCAGTGTGCGTTCGAATTGTCCGGGTATTTCTATAATCAGATCAGAACGATCCTGCTCAATATCGAGCATGGCTTGGGCATAGCTGTCGGCATACCCTGTCAGGACGAAATAATCAGAGGCTACTAACTTATTGACCAGTGCATGCGAATAGGAGGAGTGGTCATTGTCTACCACGGTGATGTACACATTCTTTACCTCATAGTCAGCAGCCAGTGGCAACACCAGCAATTGGACCGCAGGCATAATAAAGATGATGCGAATAATGGCGGGATTTCTAAAAATCTGCTGAAACTCTTTTACCAGAAGAAATAGCAACACCCTCATGCCAGTCGTGGTTTAAATTTTACAATACTCACCGTCAGAAATACAGTCGTCATTCCAACCAGCACGAGCGATTGCTTCCATACGCTTGCCCATCCAAGGCCTTTTATCATGATGTTTTTGATGATGATAAAAAACCATTTGGTCGGCACCGCATTCGAAAGTATCTGCATTGCCTTCGGCATATTTTCAATGGGAAACATGAAGCCACTGAGGATGAGGGTCGGAAGGAGCAAGCCCATGAGGCTGATAAACAGTGCTGTCTGCTGCTTGTCTGTAATATTGCTGATCATTAGCCCCAGACTGATGGCCGTGGTGATAAACAAAAATGATTCTGCGAAAATGAGCAACAGGCTGCCCCTGATGGGCAGATCCAGCAGGGTGGTACTGATAACAAGTATGGTAGTAAGGTTAATCAAGGAAAGGATGACATAGGGAACCGCCTTACTCAGAATAAGCAGAAATGGCTGCAGGGGAGATGCCAGCAGAACTTCCATGGTATTCAACTCCTTTTCCCGCACAATCGATATGGATGTCATCATCGCAGAGATGAGGAGCAATATCATCCCCATCACCCCGGGTACGAAATTATAGGCCCCCACCAGCTGAGGGTTATACAGCATGCGAATATTGGTTTCGATACTGTAGGGGAGGGAACCGGCATCCCTTAGTTCTTGCTGATAATCTTTGATAATAATACTGGCATAGTAGCGAAGCGTGGTTGCGGTATTGGGATCTGTAGCATCCGTAATCAGGTTGACAGCAGCCTCATTGGTATGCAGCAATGCCTGCTCAAAGCCCGGTTCGAATACAACCAGCATTTTGATTTCGTCTTTCAAAAAGGCTTTTTCCGCATCCTCCATGTTGTCAGTTACCAGCGCAAGATCAAAATAGGCACTGGCATCCAGTCGTTCTGTCAAGGTACGGGTGGTGTTATCCGGTTGGGTTACCAGGATGCCGAAATTGGCGTTTTTAATCTCATTGGTTAACGCAAAGCCGAAAATTATTATCTGGGCTATCGGCATGGCAATAATAATCAGCAGCGACTTCGGATCCCTGAGGATGTGAATAAATTCCTTTTTGACGAATATGTAAAATTGCCTGATCATTATTCACTTCTTTTGGCGCCACTTGCCATTATCTGAAAAACCGCATCCATGGAATCTGCGTGGTATTGTTGTTTTAATCGGGAAGGTTCATCAAGTGCTTCTATCTTTCCATCAACCATAATGGAAACGCGGTTGCAGTATTCGGCTTCATCCATATAGTGGGTCGTAACAAATACGGTCATGCCACCGGCGGCTGTCTCGTAGATCATTTCCCAAAAGCGCCTTCGCGTGGCAGGGTCTACACCTCCGGTGGGTTCGTCCAGAAATACAATTTTGGGCTCATGAATAATCGCCAGGGAAAATGCCAGCTTTTGTTTCCAGCCCAGTGGCAGTGCCCGCACCAGCGTTTTACTTTCACCCGAGAGCTCCAGCCGTTCCAGCATAGAACTGCTTTTTTCTCTTATGGCACTTAGTGAAAGGCCGTAGATGCCGGCGTAGAAACGAATGTTTTCCATGACAGTCAGGTCTTCATATAAAGAGAACCGCTGGCTCATGTACCCAATATTGCGTTTGATTTTTTCCGACTCGGTGACAAGGTCAAAACCTGCTACTGTGGCGCTGCCTGCACTGGGTGATAAAATGCCGATAAGCATTTTCATGGCAGTTGTCTTGCCTGCACCATTGGCACCCAGGAATCCGAATATCTCTCCTTTGCCTACTTCAAAACTGATGGCATCCACCGCGGTGAAATCACCAAAGGTGCGGGTTAGATTATGAGCAGTAATTACTTTTTCCATCGTTATAAATAAGCCATGAAGCAGTCTTCAATGCCGGGTTGTATGGGTTCAACCGTTGTGTCGGTGCGCCCGTTCTTTTCTAAATATGCGGTTACAGATGCAGCAGAATAGCTGTTGTCCTTCAGCGACAAATGCAGCTTATCGCCAAATGCAAAACAGTTCGCAGTGCCTTCGAAGTGGCGCAGCAGCTGTAAGGTGTCGTACAGATGATCTCCGCCAATCGCCAATAGTTGCAGGGCATAGCTATCGATGATACCCTGTGGCGTGTCGGTCTGCAATATCTTACCGGTTTGCATCAGTGCGATGCGGTCGCATAAAACCGCTTCATCCATATAGGGGGTAGAAACCACAATGGTCATTCCTGATGTTTTCAGTCGACCGAGCATTTCCCAGAATTCTTTGCGTGAAACCGGATCGACACCGGTGGTGGGTTCATCCAGCAACAGTACATCCGGCCGGTGTATTAAGGCACAACACAATGCCAGCTTTTGCTTCATGCCTCCGGAAAGCTTTCCTGCCTTACGGTCTTTGAAAGGCTCGAGCTGCACATATATATCTTTTATTAAGTCGTAATTTTCTTCGAGGGAAGTCAGGAATAAAGTCGCAAAGAACTGAATGTTCTCTTCCACTGTAAGATCCTGGTAGAGGGAGAATTTTCCGGGCATGTAACCGATAACTTTTCTGATTTTTTTGTAATCGCGAACTACATCCATTCCCCGTAAGGTCGCCGTGCCCTCATCTGCCAGCAGCAAGGTGGCGATAATTCTGAACAGGGTTGTTTTGCCGGCACCATCCGGACCAATAATGCCAAACAGTTCGCCGCTTTCAACGAGTAGGTCAACATGGTCGAGCGCTACAACGCTGTGCTTTCCCGGAAAGGTTTTAACGATTTGTTGGATGCTGATTGCGCTCATTGCCACTTCACTTCTCCGTACATGCCAATTTTCAGTTTTCCATCGTTGGGTACAAGCACCTTGATGGCATACACCAGATGCGCTCTTT
Organism: Bacteroidetes bacterium UBA3022; assembly: GCA_002346225.1. Classification (GTDB taxonomy): domain Bacteria; phylum Bacteroidota; class Bacteroidia; order Chitinophagales; family BACL12; genus UBA11426. The sequence goes on along the minus strand of DDYY01000037.1, from coordinate 10,682 downwards.
CATCCTTCGTCTGAATGGTCTTGGGGGTAAATTCCGCTTCGTCGGCAATCCACGAAATGGTGCCCTGGTGTTCGTTGTAGGTGCCATCGCCTGCATCGGTCCAAACCTTCACCTCCTGACCGAGTGCAATCTGCGGAAGCTGATCGCCGGAGATATAGGCGCGCAGTGTCAACATCCTTAAATCTGCAATTTTATACAGCGGTTTACCCATCATAGCCATTTCCCCTTCAGTGGCATAGGTGCTAAGCACCGTTCCTTCTATCGGATTCAGCACATTGCATTTATTCAACAGGTCGTTCACCTGATCAATCTGTATGCTCAGGGGAGCTACTTCTGCATGCAGGCTGCCGGAGGTCTTCTCGAGCGTAGAGCGCTGCGCTGCCAGTTGCTTTTCCAGTACATTGATCTGGGCATTGGCATCATCCAGCTGTTGCTGGGTGGCAGCTCCTCCGTTGACCAGGTTGGTGAGCCGCTCTCTTTCGTAACGGGCGCTCTTCAGTTGTTCCTGTATGGCTGCCAGTTGGGTAGACTGATCCGGCTGTCGACTCAGAATAGCAGCTATCTGCGCCTGCAGCTGCAATCGCTTTAAAACCAGCTGGGCAGAATCGATAGTGCCCACTATGGCATTGGTTGGAAGTTGTGCACCTTCCTGCACTGCAAATGTCATCAGCTTACCCGATTGTTCTGCGGCAACGATAATTTCTGTTGCTTCAAAGCTACCGGTTGCATCAAAATCGGGACCGGGCTTTCCGCAGGATACTGCTAGTAATACAACAATAAATACTATATATTTCATATTATTTTGTTTTTCCGATGGTAGAGAGGTAATCTAATTGGGCGAGCATCAGTTGTATAGTATGCAACTCGCGTGTAAGCTTTGCCTGCAATGCTGCATTGGAGTCTCTGGTGTAGTCTGCAGCGGTTCCCGTGCCGTTCTCCAGCGTCAGTGCTGAGGTAGTGAGAATCTGGTTGCGCAGATCGATAATGGCAGCATCTTGTGCAATAGCAGCTTCCAGCTGACGAATTTCACTCAACTGTCGCGAGGCCTGACTCCTGGTAGACAACAGGAAGTTTTCCTGCTGCTGTCGCAGTTGTTTCTGCTGTATTTGATAGACGGCTGCTTCATGGGTTTTGCCTCCGCCCGACCAAAGCACATAACTCAGGCGAATACCACCGATATAGAATGCTTCAAAATCGTTGAGCAGCAAGTTGAGTCCCGGCCTGCCATAGCCGCCCTGGCCGAACAGGCTGATGGTGGGAAGATTCAGGGAAGAGGCAAATTCCCGCTGTGCTTCAGTCAACGCCAGCTGCCTTTCGAAAAGCGCAGTTTCCGGTCGCAGGTTATCGGTCGAGGCGGGTAGTTCCACCTCAGGTATGAGGAGTTGCACCGTTGTAGTGAGCGGCTTCCCTGTCAATACGGCAAGTGCATCTATGGCGCCTTGCTCAGCATAGCGCGCATCCTGCAGCATTTGCTCTACCTTAAGCATTTCCGCTTCCAGCTGGTGCAGGGCATTTTGGGTGGCAGCGCCGTTTTGGAAGGCAGTCTCCAGTTGTTGTTTCCTGGCTTCCAGATCTTTGAGTGATGACAGTATAAGCAGCTGGTTGTTGCGGGCCAGTAATACAGCGCAGTACAACTGGTCTATCTGTCTGTACATGCTGTAAAATGACACGTCGGTTTGAGCTGCCTGTAAGCCCGATTGAAGTTGCTGGAGGGTCTTTTGTTGCCGCATGGCTCCACCGTCGTAAAGCAGCTGTTGAATATCCAGGGTAGCACGATATTGGTCTTTGTCCAGCGCCGGGATATTGAAGAGTGGAGATTCAATGGGCAAACCCACCACATCACTCTGATAGGTGGCTTGTGCATTCAGGCTCAGCTTTGGCTGCCAGGAAGCATTGACTTTATCAATAGCTTCTTCTGTCGCAGCGGTGATCCATTCCTTCTGACCCTGCAGGTTAAAGGTCGCTTCCGACCACCTGTAGCAGCTCTTCAAATCAATGTATGTACCATCCTGGGCTTGCACAGGGCTGCAATAAACTATTGTGAGGAGCATGCATGTAATGAGAATACGCATAGTCGTTATTTTTCTAAGGAAGCAATGAGCAATTCGCTGACCACTTCCTTTCGTGCCAGCATTACTTTTTTAAACTCTGTTTCACTGATGCCCATCACCTTATTCAACATAGGTTTTGCGATGAAAGGAAAGATACAGGTTGCCATCAGCGACATGATGAACTGTCGCGGGTCCACGGGGCGAATATTACCTGCAGCTATTTCCGCTTTCATCTGTTGCACAAAAACCTTGAAAAAGGAGTGTACCTCCACATGTTGTAGCATCTCATCGAGGTTGTCGGGGTTGCGGGCAATTTCATTTAGAATAAAGAGCGGCAGCTCAGGACGTTCCAGGAGGGTATCGATTTCACTGTACACCAAACTGCGGATTTTATCCCTGATAGGCAGATCAGTACTTAGTATTTCCAGAAAATTAGCATAGAATGATTTCAGGTTTTCCTGGAATATCACATCAAACATCTTCCCCTTACTTCTGAAGTAATAGTGCAGTAGGGCCCTGTTGATGCCTGCTTCCTGCGCTATGTCATCCATTCTGGCAGCGGCAAATCCTTTTTTAGTGAACACGGAGCGGGCCGCCGATAAAATCAGCTGTTCGGTGTTCTGGTCTTTGACCTCAGTTATTTTTTTACTCATAGGTTTAACAATATTGTTAAACAATACTGCAAATATAAATGAACAATTTCGGTGATTCCAAATTTTATTGGGGTATACCTGTAATTTAGCTCTATGCAATCGACATTGTCCAACAAGGAGGTAGGTAATATCATGAAGTCGCTGGCTGCACTCATGGAACTTCACGAAGAGAATCCGTTTAAGATAAAATCGTATGCCAATGCTGCTTTTCAGTTGAGCAGAATTCCGGATGTGGTGATGGAAATGGATCGCACTACCATGGAACAAACGAAAGGAATAGGGAAGTCTGTGGCAGCGAAACTGGTGGAGTTACGGGAAACGGGAGATATTGAAGCGCTGAGAAAACTGCTGGATATGACCCCGGCAGGCATCATAGACATGCTGCAGATAAAGGGCCTGGGCGCCAAGAAAGTACGGGTTATCTGGAAGGAGCTGGGAGTGGAAGACGTTGGAGAACTGTTGTACGCCTGTTATGAAAATCGCCTCGCCAAGTTGAAGGGTTTCGGTGAAAAAACCCAGGAAAGCGTTATCCAGTCTATTGAGTACTACCAGGCCAATCTAGGCAAATTTCACTTTGCGACGGCTTTGCAACAGGCGGCATTGATGGAAGCTGACTGGAAGCAAAGCACTGCCTGGAGCAGAACGGGTGCCCTCCGTAGAGAAGCCATTGTTATTGAACAATTGGAATGGCTGACTACGGCCGGACTGGAGGAATTACCGGTACCCGGAGGCTGGCAGCAGAGTGAAAATGGTTGGGTGGCAGTATCCCCGGGTGGTATTCCCATGGTGTTGCATGTTGCTGAGGCAGCTCAATGGGCCACGACCTTGTTGGTTACCACAGGGAATGAAGCCCATGTTGATTTTGTTTTATCTAAGGTGGAGGACCCCCAACAGCCTTTTGAGGATGAAGCAGCCATCTACAAAGCAGCGGGCCTGACCTTTGTGCCTGCATTTCTGCGGGAAGACCTGGCGGAATGGGAATACAATGATCAGGCATCTGCCGATGCCATCATCAGCATGGAGGATATTCAGGGGGTAGTACATAACCACAGTACCTGGAGCGATGGCCGCAATACCATCAGGGAAATGGCAGAAGCCTGCATGGCCAGGGGATATACCTATCTGGTGATGAGCGATCATTCCAAAACTGCTGTGTATGCCGGTGGACTGGATATCCAGCAGGTGCGTTTGCAGCAAGAGGAGATAGATCGACTCAATGAGGAACTGGCACCTTTTAAAATATTTAAGAGCATAGAAAGCGATATCCTCAATGATGGATCGCTGGACTATCCGGATGAGGTGCTTGCGTCCTTCGATCTGGTGATTGCATCTGTGCATTCCAACCTTCGGATGGATGCAGCAAAAGCGAATGAGCGACTCTTGCGTGCCATTGAAAACCCGTATACCAGCATACTGGGGCATATGACCGGCAGGTTGTTGTTGTCAAGACCTGGCTATCCTGTCGATCATCAATTGATCATTGATGCCTGCGCCGCCAACAGGGTGGCCATAGAGGTCAATGCCAATCCTTACCGACTGGACATGGATTATCACTGGATTCCATATGCACAGGAAAAAGGTATATGGATTCCTGTCAATCCGGATGCACATAGTACAGCCGGCATAGACGATATCTACTTTGGGGTGACTGCCGCACGCAAAGGTGGATTGCGCAGGCGCCATGTTTTAAATGCTTTACCACTTTCCGAATTTGAAAAGTGGTTGAAAGACCGGAAAGCAGCAAAAGGTATTGCCTAACTTTGTATCTCTATGCGCCATTATTTGTCTCTCATAAAATTTTCGCATACGGTATTTGCCCTTCCATTTGCCATGATAGGATTTTTCCTGGGCCTGGAACATGCCGGCGGACAATTCAGCTGGCAGCAATTCCTGTTGATTCTGGCTTGTATGGTATTCGCACGCAGCGCAGCTATGGCATTTAACCGCTACATCGACAGTGATATCGATGCATTGAATGAACGCACCAATAAGCGGGAAATTCCTGCCGGAGTCATCAGCAAATCCAGGGCGCTTCTTTTTGTGATAGGCAATAGCCTGGCGTTCATCGTTGCAGCAGGATTACTGAACACACTCTGTTTGTGGTTGTCCCCGGTGGCTTTGCTCGTAATCCTGGGCTACTCATTGACCAAGCGCTTTACCTGGTTATGCCATTTTGTGCTGGGGCTGGGTTTATCGCTGGCGCCCGTAGGCGCTTATCTGGCAGTAACTGCTTCGTTTAACTGGCTGCCCGTGATGCTGGGGATAGCCGTACTCACGTGGGTGAGTGGTTTCGATATCATTTATGCCTTGCAGGATGAAGATTTTGACCGGGAACAACAGTTGTATTCCATCCCTTCAGCCATCGGTCGAAGGAATGCTATTGGGGTATCCATCGCCATTCATGTAATTACAGCTGCCATGATTATATGGGTGGGTACAAGTGGTCTGTGGGGGAACTGGTATTGGATAGGTGCTGGCTTTTTTACTGCCATGCTATTTTATCAGCATTGGCTGGTGCGCCCGAACGACCTCAGCAAGGTCAACATGGCATTTTTTACCACCAATGGTGTGGCCAGCATAATATTTGGAATTTTTGTAATATTTGACATCTTACTATAGGTGGGCAGGTTGATGGCAATTGATGTGGGGAAAAAGCGCAATGGCATTGCTGTTACCGACCCGCTGCGTATTGTTGCCAAAGGCATTGTTACCCTGCCGCCGGAAGAGGTTATTCCTTTCCTGCAGACCTATTTTACAAAGGAAGAGGTGGATAAGGTATTGATTGGCTATCCTTTGAATAATGAGGGGCAGCCAACAGATGCAACAGCACATGTAACCCATTTTATTGCCCGCTTCAAAAAAGTGTTCCCCGACAAGGAACTAGAGTTGGTAGATGAATTGTTCAGTAGTAAGCGTGCAGCACAGGCTTTGGTGCAAAGTGGCATTAAGAAAAAGGATCGGCAGAGAAAGGACCTTTTGGACCAGATGAGTGCGGCCCTATTTTTACAGGATTATTTACAAAATTTGTAACATGATATTACCTATTGTAGCATATGGGAATGCGGTATTAAAACAGAAGGCAGCAGTTGTAGACCCGGATATGGAAGGGTTGGACGAGCTCCTTCACAATATGTGGGAAACCATGTACAATGGCCGTGGAGTGGGATTGGCGGCACCCCAAATAGGCAAAAGCCTTCGGATATTTATGGTAGATACCGAGCAACTGGTAAAAGAGAATGAAGAGGCGGAAGAAGGCGATGAACTGTACCGGATAAAAACAGGAATTAAACAGGTTTTTATTAATCCTGAAGTGATAAGTGAATCAGGCAACCCGTGGGTGTATGAAGAGGGATGCCTGAGTATTCCGGATATCCGTGTTAAGATTAGCCGGAATGAAGAGATTCGCATCAAGTACCAGAACGAGCGTTTTGAATCTTTCGAGGCTACTTTCGATGGCATGAATGCACGCGTAATCCAACATGAATACGATCACCTGGAAGGCATTTTGCTAACTGACCGGATGAGCCCTTTAAAAAAGAGCCTCCTGAAAGGCAAGCTCGACAGCATTAGCAAGGGCAGGATAGATGTGAACTACAGAATGCGCTTCGTGCAGTAGTGGATTAATGGTCGGATTTGAAATCACCATTTTTCCATGCCTCGATAAATGATTTCCAGGCAAAAACATCAAAAATTCTCAGCGGCGGATTTTGTCCGGCATAGTACAGTTCCTTTGCAATCTGCTTAGTATAGTAATCCTGATTAGCATCGGCATCATAACCATAAAACTCTCCCAGCTCCTTCATCTTCTCCCTTTCGAGGTTTCTGTTGGCAATGGCATATTCATCATCAGGAATGTCGGCGTACAGAAATGCTTCCCTGAAATCTTCCTTGCTGGGCCAGGGGAATATAACTGTTTCTGCAAGATAGAAGGTGTCGCTTGTCATGAGCTGCACCATAGAATACCGCGATCCCGAAAGCGAATCGGGGATTACCGTCTGAGTAGTGCTGTATCCCACGGATGAAAAGTAAATGGTATCGCCCATGTGCGCCACTAGAGAGAAAAAGCCTTTCCTGTCGGTGAAGGTGCCTGCACCACTGTTGGAGCTGTAGATATTGACCAGTGGAATGCCTATGAGGCTGTCGCTGGTAAGCACCAGTCCGGAAAACTGTATCAGGCTGCTTTGTTGTGCGAAGCTCTGGAAGCTGCCCCAACATAATAGCCACACAAGACCGATGAACCGGATGCTTTTCATTGGTTTAAAAATAGACAGAAAATCGCATCAGATGCTAAAGAAGGGAAGTAGGGGAAAGGATAGTACGCGCTAACTAATAAAAGAACCTTTGTGACAGGCTCAATAAGGGATGGGGTGTTGCTGCGGATTGGCAGATATTCCGAAGCCGGAGCTCATTAAACGCTCGGGTTGGAAATCCAGGGCAACATGCTGAACCGTGGCGGGAGCAGCTATTGCTGTCGCAGATGGACTGTAGTCGGAAACAGATATCAGATATGCATCCTTAGCCATAATGCGTATGGAAACATGCGCAGCCAGTATTCCAATAAGTACGAAAGTGGTGGTGGCTTTTTTCAGTTGCATATCTCTTTGTTTAATCTTTAATAAAAGTACTGCCACCTTCAACCGATGACAAGTACAAAAAAAGATGTGTATCGGAGGTCAGATTGGTGACATAAACCTTGATTGTGGCCCATTTTAGCTGTTTTATAGCCTGAGATATGTTTTTTTCATGACAAATTTCTGCGCTTATCGGTTCAGCCGTTGAAGTATTGCATAAAAAAAGCCTGCAACATCATGTTGCAGGCTTGTAAAGTTTGTGTAGGATATTTTATTGAACTTTCAACTTCTTGACTATTCTTTCTTCCCCGGAAGTGACACTGATGAAGTAGACACCCGGTTCCAGATCCTGCAGTTCTATACGAATCAGGCTGTTGTTCATTTCGGCCTGATAGATTACCTGACCTACAAGGTTCAACACTTGTAAGGTACCTGCAATTCTGGTTTCAAATTCTACAATTACATGGTCATATGCGGGGTTGGGATATAAGCTATAAGTAGGAACAACAGCTGTTCTGCTGGTATTGACGTATCCATTGGCGTTTTCACCATCGGATTGTTGTACTGCGCCGCCGTTGCTGTTGTCTGCACCAAACGCAACTCCTGCATTGGAATTATTGGGGTTGAACTGATTGATTTCCGGCTTGAATCCACCCAGATTTTCAATTTCAGGGTTAATGGTGGCTCCGGACAGTGTCGAATGAGCACCATTGTTTTGCCCCAAAACTATAGAGCCTGTTAAAACGAAAGCTATGAGTAGATTTTTTTTCATGTCTCAGTTTTCAAGTTAAAATAGGTTTGATACCTCTAAGATATTAGCAAATTTTACCTAATCATGATACAAAAAAATGCACTTATCGGTTCGCAAAACGAGGCTATTTTCTTGGTTGATTGAATTAAATACCTGATAATCAGTATTATAGCAAATAATTTACTTTTATTTTTTTTACGTTTATCGGAAAAATAACCGAAAATGGCCCTGTTTTACATGGTAATCCTGCTTAATTTAGGCCCTACTTCATGTACCAGAACAAAGCCATTCAGATTTTAAAAACCTTTTCGGCGCAGGAAATGAGGCAAATGGCCGATTTTGTCGCCTCTCCTTTTTTTAACAAGAATGAGACGGTGACATTGCTTTTCGGCATCTTAATGGAATGTCATCCGGACTTTACAGCACCCATCATAGAACGGGAGCGACTTTTTACTGCAGTACTGGGAGATATACCCTACGACGAGCAGAAGCTTCGGTATCTGTTGACTGATCTCACAAAATTGATAGAGGAGTTCATTTGCTATAAAGCGGTAGATGAAGAGGTGTTGTTCAAGTACCATTTGCTGTTGTACAGCTATCGGCAACGCGGCCTGGATAAGCCCTTTATCAACACCATGAAGCAAGCGGAGAAATTACTGGAGTCCTGGCCCCGTCGCGATGTGTCGCATGCTTTTTACCAGTACCTTATTGAAGAGGACAAATACAGATTTACCTCTGTTCAAAAGGAGCACCTGCTGGAATCGAATCTCCAGAGTGTGGTAGATAATCTGGATAAATATTTTATCCTCAACAAAATGCGCTACAGCGCTGAAATTATCAATAACAGGAATGTTGTTGCCATCAACTACCGCTTGTTCCTGTATGAGGAGATCATGAATCACCTGCGGCATAACCCGCTCGATCATGTCCCCGCAGCTAAAATTTACTACAATATTATTCTCACCCTCACCGAGCCGGAAAACAAACAACATTACGATACATTGCTCGAATTGCTCAAGGAGCACAAGGACCTGTTTTCTCAGGATGAGCTCTTTGACATGTACGTTTATGCTAAAAACTTCAGTATCCGTAAAATCAATAACGGTCATACTGAATTCATGAAGGAGCTCTTTAATCTGTATAAGGTTATCCTCGGCAATCGCATCATTTTCAGGGAGAACTACCTTTCACAATGGGACTATAAAAACATCATTTATCTGGGCCTGCGACTGGAGGAGTATGAGTGGGTAAAAGGGTTTATCCACGACTATAATGAAAGCCTGGATCCCCGGTACAGAAAGAACGCCTATACCTATAATATGGCCTATTACCATTTCTTTAAGGGTGAATATGATGAAACACTCACCATGCTGCGTTCCGTTGAGTTTACAGATGTCTATTACCACCTTGATTCCAAGTCGCTGCTGCTCAAGACCTATTACGAATTGGAAGCCACAGAGGCTTTCTTTTCACTGGTAGAAGCCTTCAAGGTCTATATAAAGAGGAATAAACAGATTCCGGCACACCAGAAATCCAATTATAATAACCTCATTAAATACGTTACCAAACTGTATAAATGGAAGCTTAATCCCCGCAAGAACCTTGATGAGCTGGCTGCGGAAATGGAGCGCACCAAACCCATTGCAGACATCATATGGTTGCGGAAGAAGCTCGAGGAGGTGCGTCAGATCGATGCAAAAATTACCGGTACATGGCGGAAGTGAACCTTCTGATAAATTGTTCGATTTGTGTGAACAGAAAGGCCACCATAAAGTGTTCACATAGTACCTTTGCAAGGCCCTGAAAAATTAAAAAGTTACAGCATGTCAATTACTGATCGCTTCATTCATCGCCATATAGGCCCATCGGCAGAAGATGCTGCCCATATGTTAAAGGTTATCGGAGAGTCTTCACTCGACAACCTGATTGACCAGACTATTCCTGCCAACATCAGACTGCAGCGACCGCTGGAACTGGATGTGCCGCTTAGTGAATACGATTACCTCTCCATGTTGAGAGAGAAAGCTGCCAAGAATAAGTTGTTCAAAAGCTACATTGGTCTGGGTTATTACAATACCATCACCCCTTCTGTTATCAGAAGAAACATTCTGGAAAATCCGGGTTGGTATACACAGTACACTCCCTATCAGGCAGAAATCGCCCAGGGACGGCTGGAAGCATTACTGAACTTCCAGACCATGGTGTCCGATTTTACAGGCCTTGAAATTGCCAATGCTTCTTTATTGGATGAAGGCACTGCTGCTGCCGAAGCCATGCTGATGTTCTTCCACCATAAGAACAAGAAAGAAATTGTTTCCAATAAGTTTTTTGTTTCCTCCGATTGCTTCCCGCAAACTATTGCAGTGCTGCGCACCAAAGCAGAACCTGTTGGTATTGAGCTGGTAGTGGATGATCATACTACCTGGCAACCGGATGCGGGTTATTTTGGAGCGTTATTGCAGTATCCTGCAGCTTCCGGTGCCGTAAATGACTACAAACAGCTGATTGACACTTGCCATGAGCAGGAGGTTTGGGTAACACTGGCAGCAGATATCATGGCTTTGGCATTACTGGCATCTCCCGGAAGTCTGGGAGCCGATTGCGCCGTAGGTAACACACAGCGTTTTGGTGTGCCTATGGGTTATGGCGGACCTCA
>DDYY01000057.1 GCA_002346225.1 Bacteroidetes bacterium UBA3022 | reverse complement strand
CTCTTCCGATCTCTTATCTATATTATATAGTAAAAAAAAGAATACACACAGCCAAATTTTCATTTCCACAATCGGCTGAATTTTGTGAATAAAAACAGGGTTCAAAAATTGGTGTTTTCCTGAATACCGTAAATATTTGTTCCATTGTTTAACCCTTAACCCTCATTTGCTATGAGAACATTTCAACGCTCAGGGCGGAGCTATCGCCCGTGGGGTGGAATCGTCCACCTATGCCTGATGGCTATTTCCTTTAGCCGCTTATTCGCGCAGCCTGCAGACCTGCAATACCGCATTGTCTGCACAGAGAAAACCGAAACCTACTATTTCCGAACCGACCCCGACTGGGTGCCTAGTCAGATGGAAATAGCCGGACTTCTTCCTGTGGTTATTGTAGACAGTGTGGTGAAAGATGTTTCGCTGGACAACCGGATAACCACCACCACTTTTCATCTGGAGAACAGCAGCAATCAGGACTGGATGGTAACGCCCTACAAAACAGTGATTACCGAGGCGGAGTTATCCACCTATGATGTAGGTAATAAATTGTTGCGCCAATATAAGTTACCGAACACCATCATCAAATCGGGGCAGCAAATCCGCAATACACTCAACGCTACGGGCGGAGATATAGTGCCGGATTTCCCCTACATGACCGACGCGCTGAAGAGCCAGCTGGAAACCAGCGGATTTTCAATTGTCAAATTGCCCGCTGGTGTTTTTGAGTGCACCGCTGATTCAGTCCGGTTATATATCAACAATAAATCGCTCTGGACAGAAACATTGAAGTACCGGCCCGATAGTACCATCAGCCACTATGAGCGCAACGTTTTTGTCAAGAACGCACTCGATCAGGTAGTACCTGCAGTGAAGGTGGTGCGGGAGCCGGACCAGCGGTTCGAAGATGGAATGGTGTATCGAATTACCATTACCACCTATGGTGATTACAAGGTACTGTACGGAGCTGGTGCCAGGCTGGCCGCTGCGGAAGGACAAGATGGAGATATCCTCATTTTCCCCAACCCGGTCAGCGAATGGCTCAGCATCGATCGCAGGGGCAATTACACGGCTGCATGCAGCTATACCATTTACGACTGGAGTGGTCGCATACTGCAGCAGGGAGAATTGGCTGCTGCCACGGAAGGGAAAGTGGATGTCAGCCGCCTGGCAGAGGGCCAGTACCTGCTGGTAGTGATGCAAGATAACGACAGTATCAGAAAATCATTTGTAAAACTTTAAACTCAATACAATGAATAAGATATATTTATCTATATTATTGGGTCTTGTGGCCGTGAGCACGCAGGCTCAGCTATTACCGGAAGCCGGAGACATCGCAGCATTCGGATTGGGTGCTGTAGGCGAGGCTGTCGAAATGCCGGTCATTATGACAGAAGATATCTGGACGGCCCCTGTTCTGGAGACAGACCGTTCGGTGGTATGGGTACATGGTCTGGGCGGCAAGGGGGACCTGAGTGCTACCGACGAGACCAACAGCTGGATTACCGCCAGTTCAGAATCGGAATTGAATTACAAACTGCAAAGCCGTCGTCCCGATTATTCGGATGTAGATCTTAGCTATGCAGCATTGCAGTTGCGGACACAGATGGAAGACGCCGATTTAACCGAGGATGCCTATATCATCGCGCACAGTCAGGGTGGAATTGTATCGCGCGAGCTCGACAAAATGATAGATGAGCTGGGATTCTCCAGAACCTTCAAAGGGGTGGTTACATTCGGGACGCCTCATCAGGGAGCCCTGATTTTAAATAACCGGGATGACCTCTATAGCATGATTGGCGATATGTGTGAACGCCTCGGCGACGGTCCCTGGAAAGATAAGTTTTCCGACGGGGCGTTCTTTACTGCATTATCCTTGCTTACGGGTATAGACAACCGCATGGACGATGTATGCGATCTCCTGGTAGAAAGGGTAGTGCCTTTTGTGTTCGATCTCGATACCTATTATGCAGGTATTACCGATGGCTACTATGTGGGTTCTCCTGAATTAGAAGAGCTGAACAGTTATACGCCTGATATTCCGTATGTAGCATTCTGGGGCGAGGAAACAGAGCCGGTCATGTACAATACCCTGGTGCATCTCCTTCCGGGCAGAGAACCTAACAGTGAGTTCTACGGTCCTTTTGGTGCCAACAACGACAGCTACTTGTGTGAGCAGTTCAACAGTCTGAAAAATGACTACTATGCCAACTACGAAGCCCATATGGAAAAAAGGCGGGAGATTTTGCCTATGCTGGGTGATGGTTTCGGGGTGTTATTTGAGTCTATATTTGGTGTGGTTGATGCCGTAGGCGATATACTCTGGGATGTATATGATTTGGAAGTAGACTATTACACACATGGCGAATTGGCGGCTGCCTGGTACAACGGATACAGCTGGCTGCAGCATTCCAATGATAACTGGAAAGTGATCATTGGTGGAATGGAATACGTCTATGATACAACTGCCTATTGTTTATGTGTGGATGTATTTGACGGCTTTGAAATGGTCTATGAATACGACTATATAGAAGACTGGGGCTTTACTTCCTGCACGGAATACGCGTTCTATTACGAACCATTCAGCGACTGCGATGATGTTGTGAATTTAACCCAAATTGATATAATTTCGTACGTAAACGATGGTATAGTAACTAAAGAGTCTGCCAGTAATGTACCGGGGTTAACTTATAGCCGAAAAATGCTTGGTAGTAATCATTTTTCTATGCGAAATGATTTGCAAACGAAATTCAGACTTGATGAGCTATATGAAGGTGACTTAGGTGGTTTTTTTACAATAATGCCTAGATGATGCGGTTACGAAATTTAATTATATTAATAGTAATAGTATTTATTGAAACTGGGTGTAAGGTGAATGAACCACCAATCTCTATTGAGCCTGAAGTTCAGCATGAGGGACCTACATTATTGTGGCAAATGCCTCTTCGATCTGATACCCTCGTGAGTTATACCATTCATCCATTGCTTTATCAGGATAGAGTAATTGTCACTGCAGAGCCTGTTTATTTTGAGCTTGATGCCACAATAAAAATGGTGGATACTGCAGGTGCAATTATTTGGGACTCTGAAGTAATTGGTACGGTTTGCGAAGATTTCAATTATTTAGCTTCAACGCAATCCTTTATTCATGATGGTATAATGGTTTATGGCTGCAATGGTAGAGCCTCTGCAATTAATGCATTTTCGGGTTATATACTTTGGGAATATCCAGACGACCTTGGTGCCACCAATGCGTTTAGTAGACTAAATGATAAAGTATTTTACCCTTCAGCGAAAGGAGTTACAATATTTCCATTTGACAGTGCCTTGCTGTATTTAGGGGATATAGCGTCTGGTTTCAGACGCGAAATATTTCGTGTTGGCGTGGAGGATGATTTTTCGCCCCGTTTATACCCGCCTGCTGTACATGTAAATAACGATGGGGACACCTTACTGTACTTTCAGAACCGGCAATGGAATTTTGTGAACCCGGGTCTGGGTGGTAGGGTGGATTTGTACTGCTACAATATGACAGCAGACAGCGTCGTGTGGAAAATTCCTCAGATTGATCCCTATGGCAACAGCAGCGTGTGTCTGCCTTTGTACCATGAGGGAAAAATATACTTCAGAGGGTTTCTAACTTTATTCTGTTTGGATGCGACAAATGGAGAAATTATATGGACCCATGAGTTTCCCGGTGATTTTGACGATATCCTTCAGGGTAATATGATAATAGTGGAAGATATGCTGGTCTTGAAGTCCAGTACGGAAGGGATACATGCATTTAACCTGCAAACAGGCGATTTATTCTGGGAGCGTTACGACGCCGGCGTGACCAGCTGTTACATGACATATTATGAAGGAGCAGTCTATTATGGCAGCTATGACGGAAAGATATTCAAGG
>DDYY01000093.1 GCA_002346225.1 Bacteroidetes bacterium UBA3022 | reverse complement strand
TATTGCGGAATAAAACGCATATAGAACTTTTACAAGTGTTGCTGTCCTTTACCGGCGCTTATCTGCTCTCTGTGACAGTCACTCATTTACTGCCTGAAGTATTTGAACAAGGCTCAGGTGCCGATGTGTCCTTTTTTATTCTGATAGGTTTTTTCATACAGTTGCTGATTGTCCAGTTCACTCGCGGCATAGAGCACGGCCACCTGCACTTGCACCATCATTTTAGCAAGGGATATGTTTCAGGGGTGTATTTCGGATTAAGTATACATGCTTTGCTGGAAGGAATGCCATTGGCAGAAGGAGTGATGCATGTGCATGATGGGCAGCACATTTACTACGCTATCCTTATTCATAAATTACCGGAAGCGTTTTCGCTGGCTACTATTTTATTCTTCTCCGTACGGAATAAAATGTATGCATGGTTGCTGCTGTTGCTGTTTGCGCTTGTCACACCGGCAGGAGCACTGCTTTCAGGATGGTTAAGTGCTACCGATGCCAATCATGAAATTGTATGGCTCATGGCTATAGTTTGTGGTACCTTTATTCATATTTCTACTACCATCATATTTGAATCATCCGGTAAGGCGCATAAAATAAGCTGGTACAAGTTTTTGGCCATCGTGCTCGGCGTTGGATTTGCATTAATGTCTTTTCTGTTATGAGTACGCCATTGGATGCAACAGATGTTATCGAGACCCTGGAAGAGAACGTCCGGGAAACAGCAGCTGCCAGTGAACAGCCCAAATATGATAATCTTCAAAATTATCTCGGTACCGAACTCAAGGTAGCGGGATTAAGATCTCCGCAAATCAGCGATATATACAATCAGATGCAATTCCCGGCATCCTTCACTGTAGCCGACAAAATGAATTTTTGGGAAGAGGTATGGTTCAGGAATGAATGGTTTGAATTGATGTCCATGGCTTTGTTGTTCATCCGGAAACAAGGGAAGAAATTGCCTCCCGATTTTCTGCTGGAGCGATTGGTATTGTGGGAAGACAGGATAGATAATTGGGCGCATTCCGATGAACTGGCACATGCATTGGCCACCTTGTTGCCCATCAGGAAAAGCGAAATACTGTCGCAACTGGCGAGTTGGAATAAGGATGCGAATCCCTGGAAACGGCGCCAAAGCGTTGTGGCTGCCATACGTATCAGACAAAACATAGGCACCCACCTCGACTGGAATGAACTGAATCGGCTGATACTTCCTTTGATAAAGGATGGAGTTTACTTCGTTCAGAAGGGAGTGGGATGGGCACTCAGAGAGGCGGGTATGGTTTATCCTGAAAAGTTACAGGCATTCCTGACAGAAAATTGCGCCACATTGCCTTCGCCAGCGTTTGCCACTGCAGTAGAAAAAGTTCCATTAAAGGAAAAGGAAATATATAAATCAATACGCAGAAAAAGCCGCCTAAATAGGTGACTACAGTCACCGTTGCAACTTTTTTTATTCCCGTATTTTTGTTGAATGCGAAAATGGATGAAATGGGTCCTGCTGTGTCTCACATGTATTGGGCTTGCTTCTATTATCGCCTTACTATCGCAATAAAAACCAATCATTATGAAAAAGAACATGAGCGGCGTTGACCGCATTATCCGCCTGCTGATTGCAGCTGTATTCGCTATACTCTACTTCACTGGCACCGTAACCGGCCTGGTAGGAGGGATTTTACTAGCACTTGCAGTGATATTTGTACTTACTTCCGCAGTTAGTTTCTGTCCGCTGTACACCTTGTTCGGTATCAGCACCTGCAAGACGGAAAAGGCATAAAAATGTCATAAATCTTCAAGTGGATAACCTCAATGTAACTATTGGGGTTATCGGTGTGTTATTTAGTTAACTTTGACACCAAACTCTATGTATGCGTAAATTTCTCTCACTCCTCCTCGCAGTCTCATCTGCAACAGTACTTTCCGCTCAAATCAATACCGAACTTATTGGTGAATTATCTTACCCGGACAACATGTCAAATGTGTGGGGTTGGACAGCTCCCGGTGGTGAAGAATATGTCATTGCAGGTACTTTCGATGGCACCTCCATTGTAGATATTACCGACCCATCAACACCTGTTGAGATTCAGTTTATCGACGGCGCCAACAGTACATGGCGCCAAATGGGTGTTTGGAGTCATTACGCCTACGTGGTGAATGAATCCAATGACGGTTTACTGTGCATTGACTTATCTACGCTTCCTGCAACAGGGGTAGCTGATTATAACTTTACGGATTGCAATATCGGATTGCAAACAGGCCATATCCTATATTGTGATGAAGAAGGTACTATTTACGTATTCGGTTCTAACCTATATGGTGGTTCTACATTAATGCTGGACGCGACGGCCAATCCTATGGATCCTCCTTTTGCCGGTGCAACTGATACCTGGTATGTGCATCATGGATATGCCGAAAATGACACATTATGGGAGTCAAATATCTACCAGGGGTGGTTCTCTGTGTGGGATGTAACAGACAAGTCAGCGCCTGTTTTGCTGGCCACTCAGGACACTCCGGGTTCCTTTACACATAATGTGATTTTGATGGATAATGGTACAGACCTGTTTACCACTGATGAAGTAACTAACGGTTCTTTGGCAGCCTATGATGTAAGTGACCTGAGTGATATTCAATTCAAAAGCGAATTTCGCCCAACACCTGGTTCTAACTCCATTCCGCATTATGCGTGGGACATAGGACACTTCGTCGCTACCGGTTGGTACCGCGATGGACTGGTAGTTACCGATGCCACTTATCCCGAAGCACAAGTGCTTACTGCACGTTATGATACCTCTCCACTGAGTGGAAACGGCTTCAACGGTGCATGGGGTGTATATCCTTATTTTCCATCCGGCATTGTGGCAGTGACAGATATTGAAGAAGGACTATTTCTGATTGGCGTGGATTATGTAGACGCTGCATACTTGAACGGCACAGTCACTGATGCAGATGCAGGGACTCCGGTTTTTGATGTTAATATCACTGTAACACCGGATCCGGCACTTAATACAAACACTTCTATTGTAGGTAATTATGTTACAGGTACAGTTAACGCAGGTTTATACGATGTTACCTACTCCAAAGCCGGTTATGTAAGCCATACGGAAACAGATGTGGAACTCATCAACGGAGTAACTGTCACCATCGATGTGGAACTGGAACCTCTGGTATCATTCCCATTCACCGGACAGATTGTGGATCAGATTACAGGCGCCGGTATTCCGGGAGCAGATGTGTTGATCGAAAATGCAGGAGCGAGCTTTACAGCTGTTACTGATGCTTCAGGTAACTTCATTGTTTCCTCTCTATTCGAAGGCACATATTCTATCTATGCCGGCCATTGGGGACATGTTACGGATGTGCTGCCGGATGAAGATATCAACGCGGGTAGTTCTATTACCATGGAACTGGCAAGAGGTTATTACGATGACTTCCTGTTCGATTTCGATTGGACTGCGGCTTCTACCGCCAGCTCCGGTGATTGGGTGAAAGCTGACCCCATAGGCACAGAATATGGTCCGGGAGAAGCGAACCCCGGTGATGATGTGGATGATGATTTTGGCATCGAATGTTACACAACCGGCAATGGCGGCGGTTCAGCCGGCACAGATGATGTAGATGACGGTGTTGTAACCCTTACCACCCCAGTATTCGACCTGACTGGTTATGCCAATCCTTATCTCAGCTATTACAAATGGTTCTTTAATAATGGTGGTGCAGGTGGTCCGGCTAATGATAGCCTGAAAGTGCTGATTTCAAACGGAATCGATGAAGTGCTGATTGATCTGGAAGAAGGACTGACACCATTCGCCTTCTGGACTTACCAGGAGCTGAAAATTGCTGATTTTATTACACCAACCTCCAACATGCAGGTGAGTTTTGTAACCGGTGACCTCGCTGCAACCGGACATATTGTGGAGGCTGCGATCGACGTTTTCTATGTTTTTGATTCGTTGAGCAGCGCTCCGGTAGCTGCATTCTCTTCCAGTGACTTTAATGGTTGTAGCCCGCAGGTATTTAATTTCAGTGACCTGTCAACAGACGCTGCTTCCTGGGAATGGTCATTCCCCGGAGGAACGCCTGCTACATCAACACTTGCTAATCCCGTGGTAACTTATGCCACTCCGGGAACATATGATGTAGCTCTGACTGTGACCAATGCCCTTGGTTCCAATACACTTATCGAGAATGATTACATCACCATTTTTGAATCTCCCACTGCTTCGGCAAGCGCAGCTGCCGGAAGTGCAACCGTTGTTGCAACAGGTGGAACACCACCATACAGCTACCTGTGGAGTGACGGACAGACAGATGCTACAGCTGTAGGGCTGTCTGTAGGTGTATACGATGTTACAGTTACCGATGCGAATGATTGCTCTGCAACAGTCTCCGTAGAAGTTACGCAGCCATCAGCCATTCAACTGCTGGTAGACGGACTCGGCGTAGAAGCCTATCCCAATCCGGCGACAGATGTTTTACAGGTGCAAATTACGGACGCCGGCAATAGCAGCAATCGCATGATGGAAATCTATGATGCGAAAGGTAGTCTTATCTATCGTACCCTTGCCGTGAACGGTAATAATACAATTGATTGCTCAACATATGCTGCCGGTTTGTATACCGTTAGGCTGGCCAATGACAGCCAGCTAGAAGGCAGTTTCACATTTGTTAAAAAATAACATGCGTTGTTGTCTCATCTGGCTCTTTACTTTTTTGATGATCCCCGCCATGGCACAGGAAAGAGTGAGTTTGCTCGGTCAGCTGGGCTATGATGTACGCAGCAGCGATATATGGGGGTGGGAAAGTGAAACGGGCAGAAAGTACGCCATCGTTGGACTTTTCAATGGTACCTCACTGGTAGACATTACAGAACCGACTGCTCCCATAGAAGTGGTATTCATCGAAGGGCCCGAAAGCATTTGGCGGGATATGAAGGTGTGGAATAACCATGCATATATTACCAACGAAACTTCAGGGGGGCTGTTCATCATTGATCTGAATGACCTGCCGGCTTTTCCGGACACAGCTTCGTTTACGGGCAACGATTTATCTTCCGCCCACAATATTTTCATTGATGAAAACGGTGTGGCTTACTTGCTGGGTTCAAATATTCTTGGCGGAGGTGCCGTTTTCCTTGATCTGACCGGCGATCCATTGAATCCGGTTTTTCTCGGAGCTTACGAAGAACAATACATCCATGATGCTTTCATCAGGGGAGATACAATGTGGGCAGCCGAAATTTACGTGGGTAGGACATCAGTGGCAGATGTGAGCGACAAGTCCAACCCTGTAGTGCTGAGCGCTCAGGAAAGTCCTTCTGCATTCACCCACAATACCTGGGTAAGTGGCGATGGTAATTATCTTTTCTCTACGGATGAGGTTTCCGGTGGCTATGTGGCTGCCTACGACGTATCTGATATTTTTGATATAAGAGAAATTGCAAGATACAGGTCATCACCAGGTTCCGGAGTGATTCCCCACAATACCTTCTGGCACGACGGTTACCTCATTACTTCCTATTACCGTGACGGTATTACGGTTGTGGATGCACATCAACCCGACAACCTGATTGAAGTGGGCTATTACGATACTTCCCCCTTCGAATCCGATAATGGTTTCAATGGTTGCTGGGGGGTATATCCCTATTTTACCGATGGACTCATGATAGGTTCAGATATTGAAGAGGGACTCTTTATTCTGCAACCCGATTACCAGCGTGCCAGCTATCTGGAGGGCGTGGTTATGGACGTGGTTACAGGCTTGCCAGCCGGTGGTGCACAGATTGAAGTTTTGACTACCGAAAACAAAGTGTTTAGTGCGGTCAATGGATTGTATAAGACGGGAGCAGCCTTTCCGGGCATGTACGATATCCGTATTTCCAAGCCCGGATGCGTCACAGTCATTGAAACAGGCGTGGAACTCGAGCAGGGACTGGTAACTGAATTGCCTGTCATGCTCAATTGCACGGCTACCGTGGCGATAGAAGATGTGCATACCATGGAAATGATGGC
>DDYY01000087.1:1479-48687 GCA_002346225.1 Bacteroidetes bacterium UBA3022 | reverse complement strand
AGTGCTGGAGTAATAAACAATAATAGAATTTTCGTATATGTTTAAGCCGTAGCTACCGGCTCCGTAGTATTGACCAATATCATCCCAGTTCCAGCTTCCCGGCGTTGACATCTCAGTGAAGTAGGAAGCATCTCCCACAACCATCCCTTTAATGCTTCTGATACCTTTATCGTACAACGTGTTAGCCCATGCAGCAAAAAGATCTTCGAAAGAAACATTTTTACCGACCCTGCTACTTCCGAGGGTGGGATCACCGCCTCCTGTCACATACAGATTACCTGTAATCACCGAATCACCCAGCAGCTCCCCATCGTACATGACACGGGTAGTCCATTGGTACTTCGGGCCTAATAATTCCAGTGCGGCAAGTGTGGTAATGGCTTTTATTCCGGAAGCCGGAGGAAGACATTTATCGGGATAACTTTGATAAACCAGTTCTCCGGATTCAACATCCCGCATGGCAAAAGACCATGAAGCGCTCTGCAGCTCGGTTTCGTATTCCCATTGTTTCCATACACCATCCAGTGTTTGCCCCTGAGCGGCAAAGGCCATCGACAAACCACAAAGCAATAACCATCTGTTCATATACAGTTCAACTAAAAAGCATCAGAAAAATTTTGGAAATGGCTGTTTAATCCTGACTCAGGTGCAATACATCTTTCATGGTAAATACACCCTTTTTGCCGGACAGCCATTTAATCGCATTATATGCACCGGTGGCAAAACCTCGTCGGTTGTGCGCCTTGTGAATCACCGTAATCTCATCTTCATGCGAAATATAGTTGATGACGTGCGTACCCGGTACGCCTGACTCCCTGAAGGAAACAATGCCAATTTCATTATCATTCACCGCCTTTCCTTTTATCCAGCCGGTGTATTGAGGATTATAAGCCATGATTTGCTGTGCCATACTGATGGCGGTGCCGCTAGGTGCGTCCAGCTTTTCGGTGTGATGCGATTCGCTGATGGTAACCTGATAACCTTCTCGCTCCTGCATGATCGCCGCCAGCTTCTCGTTGAGATCGAAAAGAATATTGACCCCTACACTGAAATTGGGCGTATACAGCATCGCACCATCTTTATCCGCTACATATTGCTTCACTTCTTCCAGTCTGTCGTACCATCCTGTAGTACCTACCACGACAGCTACATGGGCATCCAGACACTTTTTGATATTATCCACCGCCGATTCAGGCCCGGTGAACTCTACAGCAATATCCACACCTGTCAGGCTTTCAGGAGTAAACTGTTCCTTATTCTCCAGATCTATGCGGAGCACGATTTCTATGGTATCATTGGTTGCTACGGCATTGTGTTCCTCTATGATGGCTTCTACCGCTCTACCCATCTTACCGTATCCTATTAATGCTATTTTCATGGTAAATTCAATTTTATCGTTAATCCAAATGTGGCAGACTGATGCATAGAAACTGCTTGTAGTCCTCCCCACGGATTGGCAGTAGGCAGAATCTGCAAACTCAGGTCGTCCGAGATATCAAAGTTATACAAATGGGCGTCAACTACCGCATCCACGACATTTAATAACCAAACTCCCGCGAGTATCAAAACAGATATATCTAAGTTTTTTTTATAGAACTGTGCGTACTGAATTAACTGGGATTCCAGGGGCAAAATATTGGCATATGCATCGATTGTTTCCGGGTCTCCATCGGTGCGGATGGCATAAGCATCTTTCAGCTCGTTGAAGTAGCGTGCGTTGAAGACGATGGAATAGGTGGTAATCCCCAGTCCGGTGTAAACAATAGGTATTTTCCAGTACTTCTCGTTGTAAGCCTGCCCCAGGCCGGGAAGGATGCCGGAATACAGCGCTGCTTTGCGGGGGGAGTGTTCTTCGGGAACTGCTGCATCAGATAAGGCAATGCTATCGTTTTGAGCTGACAGCGTGTTCCAGCCAAGCGACAGAATCAGCCATATGGATGCCGACAGTATCCTCAATCCAACATGTCTTTGAGCCGGTAGAGATCATCGTCAGAAAAGAAGGAAATAACGATCTGCCCTTTCCCGGTCTTATCCTGCTTAATTACCACCCGTGTACCCAGCTGGGTAGCAATCTGGTCCTGCAACTTCTTAATATGTCCGGGCACAGTTACAGTCTTCTTAGCGGTTTTGGGGCGAACCACATAATCCCTTACCAAAGCCTCTACCTCCCGCACACTTAATCCTTTAGCGATGATCAGTTTATAGACATCGAGCTGAGCAACGGGGTCTTCCAGACTGATAATTGCCCGCGCATGGCCCATGCTGATTTCCTTGTTCTTGAGTCCCTTTTGAATATCAGGCGGCAACTTCAACAAGCGGATGAAGTTGGTAACCGTTGTCCGGTTCTTTCCCAACCGCTCTGCGAGCTGTTCATGTGTGAGGGCGCATTCGTCCAGCAACCTTTTGAAATTGATGGCTATCTCCATGCTGTTCAGGTCTTCGCGCTGGATATTTTCTATCAGCGCAATCTCCAGCATCTCCTGATCGTTGGCTTCTCTGATAAATGCCGGAATTTCTTTCAGACCGGCGAGTTTGGATGCCCGCAAACGCCTTTCTCCTGATATCAGCTGAAACCTATTGTTGTCCAGTCTGCGCACGGTGACCGGCTGTATGACACCGTGTATAGCGATGGATCCGGATAAATCTGCCAGTGCTGCATCATCGAACTCAACCCGGGGTTGGAAGGGGTTGATTTCTATGGCGTGCAAAGGTATGTAGTTGGACTGGGCGACTTCTTCCTTTTTCTTCCTGATCAGTTCTTCTCCTTCATCGCCGGACATGTTCTCCAGCAACGCCCTGATACCTTTTCCTAAATCTTGTTTTTGCTTACTCATAGTCCGCTAAGTATATGCTGCTTGCTCAGAGGCCTTCAATTGTTGCCTGGTCGGCTGCGCCACTTGTTGACCCCACCAAACCATTGTTCTGCAGTATTTCGCGCGCCAGATTCAGGTAATTAATGGCCCCGGTGCATTCTGCATCGTACATAATGGCCGGCTTACCGAAACTGGGTGCTTCTCCCAAACGGGTATTCCGGTGAATGATTGTATCGAACACCAGTTCCTGGAAGTGTCTTTTCACTTCTGTTACCACCTGATTGGAAAGCCTGAGCCTTGCATCGTACATGGTCAGGAGAATCCCTTCGATTTCCAGCTGTTCGTTCAGACGGTTTTGTACAATCTTGATGGTATTGAGCAGCTTGCCCAATCCTTCCAGGGCAAAATATTCGCACTGCACGGGCACCAGCACTGCATTGGCAGCGGTAAGGGCATTAACAGTTATCAGACCAAGAGACGGTGAACAATCGATAAATATGAAGTCATACTCATCTTTCACTTCATCGAGCATGGCAGTGATAATGCGCTCGCGGTTCGGATGGTTGATGAGTTCAATTTCTGCACCTACCAGATCCAGGTGGGCAGGCATGATGTACAGATGCGGCGTGGAGGTAGCTACAATAGCATCCTTAGCCGGGGTATCGTTGATCATGCAGTCGTAGATATTGGTGCGTATGCCCTTTGGATCCAGCCCTGTACCCGAAGTACTGTTGGCCTGAGGGTCCGCATCTATCAACAGTGTTTTATATTCTAACACAGCAAGGCTTGCTGCAAGATTAATGGCGGTTGTGGTCTTTCCTACGCCTCCTTTCTGATTCGCAATCGCAATAATTTTTCCCATAGTTTACAGGTCGGTTGTTTGTCCAATAGTTAATAGGTGAAGCTCTTTTTCCTCATTCTCAAAACGGGCCACAGCTTCCTTGTGGTTGATCTTGATATATCCAAAAGTGTCGTAATGCATGCCGACAATCTTATCGCACTTAATAAATTTACTGGCTATCAGTGCATCGTCCACACCCATGGTGAAATTATCTCCGATAGGGAGAAACGCCATATCTACTTTGTAGTATTTGCCCAGCATCTTCATGTCGTGATGAACGGCAGTATCGCCTGCATAATAGATGGTTCTTCCTTCCGACTTAATCAGAAAACCTGCTGCGGCTCCACCGTTGGAACCATCTGCAAAGCTGCTGGAATGAACAGCATTGACCATCTTAACGGTGCCGAAGTCCAATATTGCCTTTCCACCAATATTCATCGGATGGATATTGGTAATACCTTTCTTTTCAAAATAAGTGACGACCTCGTAAATACCCAATACCTTCGCGCCACTGGCAGTGGCAATAGGAATTACATCCGCCACGTGATCTTCATGGGCATGGCTGAGCAATATATAATCAGGTCGAATGGTGCTGATGTCAATGGCAGCCGCCAGCGGATTGGGTGTGATGAAAGGATCGAATAAAATACTTTTACCCGCAAGGGTAATTCCGAAACAAGAATGGCCGTAGTATGTTACCTCCATGAGAAATCTGTTAAAAATGTAAAGTTAGGTCTTTGAATAGGGTCTGACGTGCAAACGCCTATAAACTTTTTCACAGTAAAAAGCATTATTGTGGATAATAGACCCATGGTTTGGAATAGACCGATATTTTTGTAAAGAAGCATATGATAACTATAGTTTCCGCCACCAACAGGCCCGACAGCAACACCCTGAAGATTGCACTGGAGTACCAAAGACTGCTGAAAGAGAAAGGCCATACAGCCAGCCTGCTCAATCTGGAAAACCTTCCCGCATCGGTGATGTCGGGTTTAATCTTTGATGAAGCCGATGCCGCTTTTGACGCTGTACAGGAAGAATACCTTTTCCCTGCAAAAAAATTCATATTTGTTACTCCTGAATATAATGGCAGCATTCCGGGAGTGCTGAAAATCATGATTGACGTAAGTAACATCAAAAAAGCCTACCATGGTAAGAAGGCCATGCTGGTAGGTGTTGCTACAGGAAGAGCAGGAAATCTGCGTGGGATGGATCATCTGACCGGTGTATTGAACCACCTGAAGATGTCGGTGTACTGGAACAAACTTCCCATATCCAAGGTATCGGAAGAACTCGATGCCTCCGGACAATTATTTAAAGCACCTACCCTGAAGGCGGTGCATCACCAAATAGAAGAATTCATTACCTTTTAGCCCTGATGAAGAGGGCTCTGGTTTTATGTATGGCTGTCGTCTTGATGGCCGGCTGCGGACAGCGGACGGAGTCAGATGGTGCACACAGCATATTTCGCTTTAATCTTTCAGCACCGCTTACCAGCCTGGATCCGGCGTTTGCCAGCGACCAGCCCAACTCCTGGGGATGCCTGCAATTGTACAACGGATTGGTACAACTCGATGCACAATTACAGATAGTACCTTCTATTGCGGCCAGCTGGGATATCTCTGAAGACCAGTTAACCTATACCTTCCACCTTCGAAAGGATGTGTATTTCCATGATGACCCCTGCTTTACGAATAGCAAGGGAAGACAGGTGAACGCCGGCGATTTTGTGTTTGCCTTTGAGCGGCTCGCCAATCCTGCCACTGCTGCGCGCGGCTACTGGGTGTTTCAAAATATTGTCGACACAGTGCAAGGATTTCGGGCCATCAACGACTCCACTTTGACCATCCGGCTGCTCCGACCTTTCTCTCCTTTTCTGCAGCGGCTTGCCATGCCTTATTGTTCCGTGGTGCCGGCGGAGGCTGTCGAACACTACGGCAAGGAATTTCGCAGCCATCCCGTAGGAACCGGTCCCTTTACCTTTGTCAAGTGGATGGAAGGTAATATGCTGATCCTCCACCGCAATGAACGCTATTTTGAAAAGGATGCCGATGGTCAGGCGCTACCTTATCTGGATGCAGTGAACATTCGATTTATCAATAATAAATCGACCGAGTTTTTGAAGTTCATGAATGGTGAACTGGACTTTGTCAGCGATATTGACGTCAGCCTGAAAGACCAGATACTTACTCGCGATGGAAAGTTGCAGCAGCGCTATGCATCCACCTTCAATCTCCTGAAAGGTCCTTACCTGAATGTGGAGTACCTCTCTGTGTTAATGGATGACAAGGCCAAAGTTATGGAGGAGTCACCGCTGGTTTATCCGGAAGTCCGCAAAGCCATCAACTATGCCTTCAATCGTTCGGAGATGTTGCTCTTTCTGCGCAACAACCGGGGCTTGCCTGCTACAGGCGGTATCGTACCTCCTTCTTTATATACAGATCCGCTCGATAAAAACTTCGGCTATTACTACAATCCCGACACCGCAAAAGCATTGCTGGAACAAGCCGGCTTCCCCGGCGGAGTAGGTTTGCCCGAGCTACTGCTGCATACCACAGCAGAATACCAGGATTACGCCACTTACCTCAAAGACAAACTGGAAGATATCGGCCTGGCTATCCGCATTGAAACAGTGGACCCGCGGGTATTGCGCGAAATGCGGGTGAATGAAGAAACTGCTTTCTTCAGGAGTTCATGGATCGCTGATTATTCTGACCCCGAAAGTTACCTGCAGATGTTCTACAGCGGTAACGGTGCGCCACCCAATTATACAAGGTATGCCAATCCCGACTTCGACAGGTTGTACGAGCAGGCTGCTACGGAGGAAGACCCAGGGGAACGCAATGCGCTTTACAGGACCATGGACAGCCTGATGATGCAGGACTCCCCCATCATTCCTTTATATTATGACGAGGTGTACCGATTTACGCGAAAGAACGTAAGTGGCCTGGAACCGGATGCCTTGAATCTACTCCAACTCAAGCGCGTCCGTTTTACCCATTAATCGCGTTAAGGAAGCAAGGCCTCCTTTTGAATGTGCGTCAATGCCGCTTTATCGATGGCAAGGTCGAAGTGGTCTCCTATCTGTTCTGTAACAGGCACCCAGAAAAACCGCTGCCCTTTTTCCTGAGATTCAAGCGAGGGCAGGTTATCGGATGCCGACCAGACGGGGCAGGACACAAAGTAGTAGATGGCAATGACCTGTTCTTCCGGCCTGAGAAAGGAGCGAATGAAGAAGTCAGTGGTATAGGCATGCCGCTCCACTTTAACCTCCACATTCAGCTCTTCTTTGAATTCCCGATGGAGTGCATCGATGGTGCCCTCACCGAATTCCAGACCTCCACCCGGTAGCTTAACGATTTTCTTGCCCTGGAAAGGCTCTTCCACAGCTAACAGGTGGCCGGAATGAATCAGCAGACCATAGATGCGTACATTGAACATTCGATTAGTTGAGTCCCTCGAGGGTCTGCTTGATGGCATCGAAGTTAGGCAGGTCGCCGGCGCTTTCGAGCACTTCAGCATAGCGAATGACACCTTCCTTATCTATCACAAAGGCGGAGCGCTTGGAAACCCCGCGCATATCCAATATCCAGTCGCTGTACAGGGCGCCATAGGCAGCAGATACCTCTTTATTGAAATCAGAAAGTAATGGGAAGTTAAGTTGCTGGTCTGCCTTGAATTTACCTAGGGTAAAAACGGAATCTACAGAAATGGCCAAAACCTGCGCATTGGCATTGTTATAAGTAGCAATATCGTCTCTGGTTGCACAAAGCTCAGCAGTACACACACCGGTAAATGCCTGAGGGAAGAACAGAACTACGACGTTCTTACCATTAAAGTCAGATAGATTTACCTTGTTTTTTTCAGTGTCAAACAAACTGATTGCGGGTGCCTTATCGCCAATATTCAGCGTCATAATCTAGGTTTTAGAGGTTTTTAGTGATGATTTATTTTGACTAAACGAAAATAATGCATTGTCGTTCATTTGTTTCTTAAAAAAAATCTTGCTGTATCTATAAATGGACAAGCTTGCACCGCTTCCGCCTGGTCTGTTCAAAATATTACCATCACAGGACTATTGAATATTTGAATTCTGGTATATTTGTAGAATAATAAACTAAAAATGATTCGTATGAAATTAACATTACGCATTGCCTTACCTGCTTTAATCTGCCTTCCTGCCATGGCTTTTTCACAGTCATTGCCTAATGGCGACATGGAAATCTGGGAGCCTTTATTGCTGGGTTCAGGCGAAAAGCCCACCGGTTGGGATACACCGGATGTGATTGCCAGCGCCTTAGGCATATCTGATAGAGTAGTGGAAAAGGAAAGCGGTGATGTAGAGTCAGGCAGTTTCGCTGCACGCCTCACCACCAAGGACTTAACTGCTCCTCCTCCCATTGGAACATTAACAGTTCCCGGAGTACTGGCATTGGGTACCATCATATTCGACCCACTTACATTAGAAGTAGATGTTGTGGGCGGTCTGGCAATGTCAGAACGACCTGAAGGTTTGGTTGGATACTACAGCTATGCACCTGCAACCGGTGACACCATGAGTATTTCTGTTGTGGCCTTTAAAGAAGGTGCACAAATAGGTGGTGGTGTTTTTCAATCATCTGTTGCTTCCAGCGGATATGAAGCATTTACGCTGCCTATAGCTTATGCTACTGCTGATGTACCCGATACTATCAGAGTGGTTATATTGTCTTCTTCCGGATTTGGATCTGCGGTAGCAGGAAGCTCACTGTTGGTTGACAATATGATGTTCACAGGTATTTCTTCTGTAGACGGACTGGCTGCTGCAGGTATCAAAACTACCCTGTATCCTAACCCTACCAGCGATTTCCTGAACGTAGAGAATCCTAAAGATGTTACGCTTACCGCTGAGGTATTCAACATCAACGGAACCAAAGTAGCAGAAGAATTACTGCCCAGCGGTTTGAATCAAATTGCAGTAGGCAATTATCCCGCAGGTATGTATATGGTGCGTATCAGCGAAAACGGACAATTCCTGTACAGCGGAAAATTCCGTGTTGTAAACTGATAAGGTTTTCACCTCATATTAAAAAAGGCCGCTGTTCATCAGTGGCCTTTTTTATTGGTTTATTGGGAACAATACTTTGTGTAATCGGCTGCGGCTTTTTCATCACCCAGGTCTGCTGCCACTTTCCAGTCGGTACATGCTGACACGTCATCAAACAGGTAATAGTAGGCATTACCCCTGTAAAAATAGGCCCTGGCATCGTTGGGATAAAGTCCAATAAGGCTCGAACATGCATCGATTACTTCATCGTACCGCTGCAGTTGCATGGCACATGCAGCTATGTTAAAAATGGCATCGGCATCGTTTCGGTTGATGGCCGCCGCTTCTTTAAAGTCGGACAGTGCCTTTTCGTAATTGTTCAGTGCCACCCATGCCAGTCCCCGGTCAAAGTAGGCATCTGCATCTTCCTGGTCAAAAAATATAGCCTTGTCAAAATCAGCAATGGCACCCTTGAAGTTCTCCATACGGTATTTGACAAATCCCCTTTCCAGAAAAGCGGGTTGATAAGAGGGGTTGTAGTAAATGGATTTGGTGAAAGCATCTTGTGCCTCCGGTAATTTATCGGTGTTGGCATATGCTGAGCCGGCGTAGTAATAGGCTTCGTAATCACTCGGACTCAAACCTACCACCGTTTCGAAATCGTTGGCAGCTTCCGGGTACTGCCCTGAGTAAAAATAGGCCAGCCCGCGGTTAAAATAGGCAGATGCGTCTTCAGGCGCCATCTCAATCCATGCTGTGTAGTCCTCTATAGCACCGGCAAAATCGCCTGAATTGTACTTTTCGTAAGCGCCGGCAAACACTTCACTACCGTTCTGGCCCCACAGGGTTGCCGACGTACAAACCAACAACAATGTCAAAATTCTACGAAAATCCATTCTTATCAGATTTAGAGGACAAAGATAAGGGCTTTAGAACGCCGTTTACTTATGGTTATGTACTTGTTCATGGCTAAAATCTTGCTGAAAATAATTCCTATATTTGCACGCTGATTTTGAAGGCATAAATAAGAATACAATAATCCAATAATTCTATGCAGGGCAAAGGTTTAATCCAGTTTTTTCTGGTCACATTGATCATAGTATGTATCTATCAGCTATCCTTTACCTGGGTAGCATCGAATATAGAAAAAGATGCAGTTGCTTATGCGGAAAGCAATGTCCCCGCAGATTTAAGCAGTGAGCAAAAGGCCGTGCAACTGGCTGAGCTGAAAACTGACTATCTGATTCGTAAAGCGAATGAAGATGTGTACAACCTTGGTATCGCCAAGTACAACTACGATGAGGTTAAGGAAAGAGCCATCAACCTGGGGTTGGACCTCCAGGGTGGTATGAGTGTGGTACTGGAAGTTTCCAAGTACGACCTGATTACCAGCCTCTCTAACAATCCTAAGAACCCGAAACTGCTGACCTCGCTGGACAAAGCAAGGGCTGCAGAAGGTCGCGGTGAAGGTGAATTAATTGACCTGTTTGTCAGCCAGTATGAAAAGGATAATCCCGGTTCTCAGCTGGTAACACTTTTTACCAGTCGCGATAATACCGAAAGCCTGCCGGCCACATCTTCCAATGGTGAGGTGAGAAGCTTCCTGAAGGATCAGGCTGATCGCGGAATCAACTCTACCTACACCAAGTTGAAAGAAAGGATTGACAAGTTTGGCGTATCGCAACCTTACATAACCCTGCAGCAGAATACCGGAAGAATCATTGTGGAGCTGCCGGGCGTAGATAATCCCAAACAGGTTCGAAAACTGCTGCAAAGCACTGCAAACCTGCAATTCTGGGAAACCTACACCATACAGCAGCTGTCCTCCAATCTCACAGGCGCCAATGAAGCTCTGCGCTTATTACTGGCTGCCGGCAACCTCGATGAAGCAGGTATAACAGAAGCTCCGGCAGAAGCAGGTTTCTTCTCTGCCGATTCTACTACTGTAGCAGCAACAGACTCAGCCGCTGCCGACAACCCATTATTGGCAGCAACAGATTCTGCAGACAATGAGCCTGTAATTGATACAACGGTTACCACACAGGGACCACTGAGCAAAATATTACTGCCTCCGGGTGGTGCAGGTCCTGTAATCGGATACGTCAATGTAAAAGATACTGCCCTCTTCATGAAGTACATGTCTTATGAAGAAGTACAGGCAGAATTGCCCGGCGATGCGCGCGTTATGCTGGCATCTTCTCCCCTTCCTTCTGACAAAGACCTGTATGAGGTTTATGCCATGAAGGCTCGCCTGGACGGAACCGGAGCATTGCTCGAAGGCGATGTCATCAGCAGCGCATCACAATCCTTCAATCCGACCAATGGTAGCCCAGAAGTAACCATGACCATGAAGTCTGATGGCGCTAAAGCCTGGAGACGCATAACTTCAGAAAACAAAGGTGCCTTCATAGCTATTACGCTGGACAACCAGGTATATTCCGCTCCCAGAATCAACGAAGAGATCCCTAACGGTCGCTCTGTTATATCCGGAAGCTTTGACATCAAAGAAGCACAGATTCTCTCCAATATCCTCGAAGTAGGTAAGCTGCCCGTTCCTTCCCGCATTGTGCAGGAAGATATCGTGGGTCCTTCCCTGGGTAAGGAATCCATCCGTGTAGGTTTGCTGTCGCTGATTGCGGGTTTGATACTTGTTGTACTGTTCATGATTTTCTATTACAGCCGTGCAGGTATCATTTCCGATATCGCATTGCTGGCTAACATCTTCTTTATATTTGGTGTACTCGCCTCGCTGGGTGCTACGCTGACGCTGCCCGGTATTGCCGGTCTGGTACTGACAATGGGTATGGCGGTGGATGCCAACGTCATCATCTTTGAGCGTATTCGGGAAGAAATGGCAAAAGGGAAGACCATGGTCAAAGCAGTAGCCGACGGTTACCTCAACTCCTATTCAGCGATTATAGATGCCAACATTACCACATTGATTATTGGTGGTATTCTTTCACAAATCGGAACAGGCCCTGTGAAAGGTTTCGCTATCGTACTGATTATCGGTATCCTTTCTTCCTTGTTCTGTTCTATCTTCATTACCCGCCTTATTCTTGACTGGATGGGTAAAAAGGATGTTCCGGTTACCTATTATACCAGCATTACCAAAGGATGGTTTAACAACCTGAATATCAACTTCATGGACAGGAGAAGGTCCGGTTATATCTTCTCTATCGCCCTGACTGTTCTGGGAACCATATTCATGTTCACCTCCGGATTTGACCTGGGTGTTGACTTTAAAGGCGGACGTACCTATACAGTGATGTTCGACCAACCTGTTTCTCCTGAAGAGGTAAGAACCTATCTGACCGATAACTTTGATAACAAGGTGCAGGTAAAAACCTTCAGCGGTGATGACAAACTGAAGATTACTACAGCTTACATGATTGACAATACGGCGCCGGAAGCTGATAGTATCGTTGCAGCAACACTGCACAGCAATCTGTCCGGATTCTATGCCAACCCTGTTGACTACGAAAAAT
This sequence comes from Bacteroidetes bacterium UBA3022, assembly GCA_002346225.1. GTDB lineage: Bacteria > Bacteroidota > Bacteroidia > Chitinophagales > BACL12 > UBA11426. The sequence continues at coordinate 36,519 of DDYY01000087.1, read as the reverse complement.
GGGACGGCACCTATAAGGAAAGCCAGATGAAAGTAGAGGCTACCGTTGCGGACGACATTAAGTCTTCTGCCGCCACAGCCCTGCTGGTAGCCCTGGGAGCTATCTTCCTGTATATTGTTGTACGATTCAGAAGGTGGCAATTTGGTTTAGGCGCACTGATATCACTCATCCACGATGCATTCATGGTGGTGGCATTGTTTGCCATTCTGAAAAATATCATGCCCTTCACCATGGAAATCAATGAGGCATTCATTGCTGCCTTGCTCACCGTAATCGGTTACTCCATCAACGATACCGTGGTGGTATTCGACCGTATCCGCGAATACCTCAGAGAGTCGAGAGCCGGCAGTATCAAGGAAGTTTTCAACGCTGCCATTAACCAGACCATGAGTAGAACGCTCATCACTTCGGGAACTACATTGCTTTCCATTGTGGTGCTGCTCATTTTCGGTAACGATAACATACAAGGCTTTGCCTTTGCCCTGTTCATCGGTATTCTCTTTGGAACCTATTCATCCATTTTTGTTGCCTCAGCGCTGGCGGTAGACTTCTACAAAAGGTCTGATCGCGACAAGACCGCGGATAAGGTGATGAAGTAATGACCACCTGATAAGATTTTAAAAACCTCCCAATGCCGGGAGGTTTTTTATTTTTGATGAAATGACATCCTTAAAATACCGTTGCTTGGATATGCGGAAATATTTGTTGCTCTTGTTGGTGTTACTGACCCAGCTGCAGCTATCAGCCCAGGTCGTAACTGCCAAAGACGCCTCTAAAAAGGCGGTAAAGGAACTGGAGCGGGGTATCTCGTTCGCCATGGGACAACAATTTGATGCTGCACTCGCCGCTTTTGAAAAATCAATTGAAGCAGAACCGGGATTCATCAACGCATGGATTTTTGCTGGTGACGTTTGTATGGAGACCAAACAATATGAAAAGGCACGCGATTTCTACCTCGGTGCCATCGAACTGCAGGATGACTACGATGTCTCTGTGTACAAAAAGATAGCCCAGTGCGAGCAATACCTCATGGAATATACGGCAGCCATAGAGCACATTCAGCTATTCCTGGACCATCCTGCAATCGTAGGCGAGACCAGGCGAAAAGCGCTGCTCTTGCTTGAAAGTCTGGAGTTTGCGGCAGATGCAGTAACCCATCCCGTAGATTTCCGTCCGGAGAATATGGGACCGGCCATCAACAGTCGCTACGATGAATACTTCCCTTCCCTCTCTGCTGATCAGTCGTTACTGGTATACACCCGCAATGTGGTCGATACCGCGACTACTCAGGCAGGTACTGTCATATTGAAAGGTAATGAGGACTTCTTCATCTCTGAGTCCATAGACAACATGTGGAGTCCCGGGTACAACATTGGCAGTCCGGTGAATACATCGTTGAACGAAGGCGCTCAGAATATTTCCGCTGATGGCAGATGGTTATTCTATACCTTGTGCAACGGTCACAATGGCTATGGCAGCTGCGATATTTATTATGCCTATCAATACGAAGGCACCTGGAGTTATCCGGAGAACTGCGGTAAGCGCATCAATTCTGCCAACTGGGATTCTCAGCCATCCATTTCTGCCGATGGCAATGAATTGTACTTTGTTTCGAACCGACCGGGAGGACAGGGCGGTTCTGACATCTGGATGAGCACCATGGGCGAAGATGGCTACTGGCTACCTGCCGTTAATCTGGGTCCCGGTATCAATACGCCTGAAGAAGAAAACTCCCCCTTTATTCACCCGGATGGCAATACCCTTTATTTCGCTTCCAACGGCCGTGCCGGCATGGGCGGAACCGATCTTTTCTACGCACGTCGCAATCCCGACTTAAGCTGGCAAACACCCGAAAATATGGGTTTCCCGCTCAATACAGGTGGTAATGAAGCGACCTTGCATGTAAGTGCCGACGGGCTCCAGGCTTTCTATTCAAGCGACAGGGAAGATTCCTATGGAGGACTGGACATCTACAGTTTTCCACTGCCCGACATGCTTCGACCTCAACCTGTAACCTACGTGAAGGCGACGGTGCTGGATGCCATCAGTCGGAAACCTTTGGAAGCCAATATCCAGTTATTCGACCTAAGCACAGAAGAGCTGATCGTGAAATCCAGCTCCGATGTTAAGTCGGGGCAATTCCTGGTGATACTACCCAGCGGCAAAGATTTCGGACTGTATGTAAATAAGGAAGGGTATCTGTTCAACAGCCAAAACTTTAGTCTGGCTGAAGGCATTCCCGAAGAACCCTTTGCGCTCACAGTGCTACTGCAGCCTGTTTCGGTAGGTGAAATCATTACACTGAGGAATATTTTCTTTGAAAGTGCCTCCTCTGAGATATTGCCCGAATCGGCGGTGGAACTCAATAAACTGTATGAGCTGTTGCACAACAACCCATCTATGAAAGTGGCTGTCAAAGGACATACGGATGCCATTGGCACGGAAACAGACAATCAGCGCTTATCTGAAAACAGAGCCACCGCAGTAGTGGCCTATCTTTCTGATAGGGGAATTACAACTGACAGAATGACGGCTGTGGGCCTGGGAGAATCAGCTCCGGTGGCAGAGAATGATACAGATGCCGGTCGCGCCCTCAATCGAAGAACGGAAATCGAAATCATATCGCTCTAGGTTTAAATTTTTGTTAAACACTTTCATTGTGGAACATTTTTTGCATTACAATCGTAAGAAGTTTATAACGATCTGTAAATTTAAGAAAGCGGTATGCAACTCAACATTTCGACTCCCATTCCGGTAATCGATGGCAGTTCAATTACCAGAGAATTCTTTGAAACCAATTACTTAAAACCACAGAAACCAGTTGTCCTTCGGGGATTGTGGAAGCAGTACCCCGCTTATACCAAATGGACGGCAGATTATTTTGCGCAGGTCATGGGAGATATCGAAGTGGGCCTATATAGCACTAAGCAATCCGACCCCAGTAAGACCCTCACCATTCCAACTGTCAAGATGAAGTTCAGCGAGTACATGGACCTCATCCGACATTCAGACACCGACCTTCGCCTGTTTCTCTTTCCGGTATTCAAACACAGACCGGAACTTTTGAAGGACTTTGGATACCCCGATATCTCCGGGAAATACATCAAACTTCCGTTCATGTTTTTTGGTCCTAAAAATTCGATAACACGAATGCATCAGGACATTGACATGAGCAATGTTTTCCTTACCCAGTTTGAAGGAAAGAAACGGGTAGTATTGTTCCCTCCTGATCAGAGCAGATTGTTATACAAGCTTCCCTTCAACGTGCACAGTACAGTTGACATCGACAACCCTGACTTTGAAAAATATCCGGCTCTGAGATATGCCGAAGGTATGACCACAGTGCTGGAATATGGAGATACCCTGTTTATGCCCTCCGGCTACTGGCACCATATAGAGTATTTAGAAGGCGGCTACGGCTTGAGTGTAAGAACAATGGCTCCTACTATCGCCCTGCGTCTTCAGGCTGTCTATCACCTTACCCTCGAACGCTGGATGGATACAGCACTCAACAAGCTACTCGGTAAAAACTGGTTTGAATACAAGAAAAAACTGGCATACAGACGGGCCGAGCAGGCGATGGAAAACAATCACTACGACAACGATATGAACCATACTCCAACACCGGCGTTTCATTAGAAAATATCTTATGAAAAATTATTTGCTGGTTGTTTCCATTTTGACTGCTGCCACTGCAGTTGCTCAGCGCCCCTCGTGCTGCAGCCCTGCCATTGAAGGATTCGCCAGCATGGGTGATGATATGGAATTTGTCGCCATCCACGATGAACCACTTGCGCTGGAAGCCACCGATTTGGAGGGTACCATGATTAGCTATTCCACGGCGGATGGCAAAACCGCCAGTGCCTATTTTATTCCCCAGGAAGGTTCCACCGATTATTTACTTGTTTACCATGAATGGTGGGGCCTGAACGACCATATCAAAGTATTTGCTGAACGCCTGCATGCCGACCTGAATATCAATGTTATTGCATTGGATATGTACGATGGGAAAGTGGCCACCACGCGCGAGGCTGCCGGCACTTACATGCAGGCATTAGACGCCAGCAGAGGACAGGCGATAGTTGAAGGAGCCATAGCGCTGGCTAATGAGCAAAGCAATAATGCTGCGCGTTTTGTGCAGATTGGCTGGTGTATGGGCGGTGGCTGGAGCCTGCAGTCAGCATTGCTGGCGGAGAGCCGTTCCATGGGTTGTGTTATGTATTACGGAATGCCTGAAAAAGACATCGAACGCTTGAAAACCCTGAATGGCCCGGTGCTGTTCGTATTTGCTAACAGGGACAAGTGGATCAATCGAGATGTGGTGGAAGGTTTTCAAAAAGACATGAACAAAGCCGACCGTTCTCTGGAAATTTTGGAATTCGATGCAGATCACGCCTTTGCCAATCCCAGCAATCTGAGCTACAACGAGCAGGCCGCCGAAGAAGCGTATACCGCATCCCTCAGCTTTCTCCAAAATGCCTTGAGCAATTAGCCTGCTACCAGATGGCTTTCCATTATTTTTTGCAGGTCAGATGCTGACCTTACGCCGGATTCCCTCCACCTGATATTTCCTCTTTCAAAAAGGATAAGGGTCGGGACGCCTTGTATCTGATACTTACCAGCGATGGCAGGATTGCGGTCAACATCTATCTTGATAATCCGTATACGTTCTCCCATTTTTGCAGCCAGTTCCTTGAGGATGGGTGCCATCATTTTGCAGGGCCCGCACCACTCTGCCGAGAAATCGACAAGTACCGGTTTATCGCCATTTATCAAATCGCCGAAAGAAGTTTTTTGTGTTGTCATATCTGTCTGTTGGTTATAACTCCAGGACACAAAATTCCGTTCCCCCGGGAAATAAATGGGTAACCAAAATCACCATCAGGGTAAGGATTTTCCTCTGGCAGCTATCCACAGGTCATACCACTCCGCTCTCGTCAGCTGAATGCTACTTGCAGCTGCGCTGGCGCGAATGCGCTCCGGATGGGTAGAGCCAAATACCGGCTGGATATTTCGCCCGCTCTGTAGGACCCAAGCCAGGATAATAGCAATGGGCTGCACGTCGTACTTTGCAGCTAAACGCGCTACCAGCTCAATGACGTTTTTGTCGTCGGCATTGGCAGCTGATTCCGGCGCCACGGTAAATCTGCCCCGGTCAGAAGCACTCCAGGCTTGTAATTCCAATCCTTCGTGCCAAAGTAAAGGCGTATCACCGGCTCCGGTAAAAGCCTTAGCAGCCCCTCCGGTATTCCAGTCTACCATGGCATCCAAAAGGTGGGAATGTCCCAGACTGAATTGCACCTGATTGCATATCAGGGGGAAGGAACAAGCAGCTTCGAGGCGCTCGAAAAGTCCGTAGGAACAATTGCTTACACCAAAGTTGCGTGCCCATCCCCTTTCTTTCATAGTGGCGAATGCCTTCGCTATTTCATCCGGGTGCAGGAGCGGATCCGGCCGGTGCAACAAAAAAACATCCAGGTATTCTGCCTGCAGTCGGTGCAAACTTTGGGCTGCCTGCTCCAGAAGGTACTCACTGCTGAGATTATAGTGGTTGCTACCGTTGTAACCGCCACCGATAATTATCCCCGCCTTGGTCTGGATGAACAAATCCTTCCGCAGGCCGGGATGCTGCTGCAGGTAGCGCCCGAATACCTCTTCTGCCTTGCCAAAAGTGTAGATATCTGCATGGTCAAAACGGGTATAGCCCGACTCCAGTGCCGTCTCAATGGCACGAAACGCTTTTTGTTCGTCTTCCGGTTGCAGGGGATCGCGGTTCCAGCCTCCTCCTAATCCCATGCATCCGTAAATCATATGGTGTTTCATGCATTAAAGGTAAGCGACCCACTTTAACCCTTTGCAATAATTGTTTTTCATGTGTGGGTTATTTTTCCGAAATTTGAGCCTTGATGCAAAGCCGTGTCATCCTCGACAGTACCAAATTCGCCCTGACTATTGAAAGGCTTTGTCATCAGTTGATTGAAAACCACGGCGATTTCTCCAATTCCTGCATCATCGGATTACAACCCAGAGGCGTATTTCTCTCGAACAGGATTGTGCAGCGGCTCGAAATATTGCTGGGCGGGAAACGCCCCCTCTATGGCTTGCTCGATGCCACCTTCCACCGCGATGATTTCCGCCGCACAGAGAAACCGCTTGTTCCCGGAAAAACAGTTATCGATTTCCCTATTGAAGGCAAACGCGTGATCCTGATAGATGATGTATTCTATACAGGAAGGACAGTGCGTTCGGGGTTAGATGCCCTTCTCGACTTCGGCAGACCTGCGGCCATAGAACTATTGGTGCTGGTCGACCGACGCTACAGCAGACATGTACCTATCTCGCCCGATTATACCGGCAAAACCATAGATGCGGTGATGTATGAAAAGGTAAGAGTAGAATGGACAGAAAATGGTGGTAAGGACGAAGTTTGGATCATCCCTTTTAAAATGGTTTCATGAGCAGTCTCAGCGTAAGGCATCTGATTTCCATCAAAGACCTTCAAACAGAAGACCTTCAATTAATTTTCAATACCGCCGACCAGTTTAAGGAAATCCTGAACCGACCTATCAAGAAAGTACCTTCCTTAAGAGATATAACAATTGCTAATATATTTTTTGAAAACAGCACGCGCACACGTATTTCTTTTGAGCTGGCAGAAAAAAGATTGAGTGCCGACGTTGTGAACTTTTCCAGCTCCAGTTCTTCTGTTAAAAAAGGGGAAACACTGCTGGATACGGTGAACAACATTCTTGCCATGAAGGTAGACATGGTAGTGATGCGGCACCAGAGTCCCGGTGCACCTGTTTTCCTCAGCCGTCATATCGATGCCAATATCATCAACGCCGGAGATGGCACACATGAACACCCTACGCAGGGATTGCTCGATGCGTATTCCATCAGGGAACAACTGGGCAAGCAGCGCAACGGCGAAGCGCCTACCGATTTCAAAGGAATGAAGGTGGCGATTATTGGCGATATACTCCATAGCAGGGTGGCGCTGTCCAATATTCACTGTCTGCAAAAGCTGGGTGCTGAAGTACTGGTCTGCGGACCTCCTACCCTCATCCCCCACTTTGTGGAAACACTCGGTGTAAGGGTCACCTACAATATTAAAGAGGCACTCATGTGGTGCGACGCAGCCAACATTCTGCGCATTCAGCTGGAAAGGCAGGACATTAAATTCTTCCCTTCACTGCGTGAGTATGCCTTGTACTTTGGTGTAAATAAGGAGCTGCTGGATTCCATTGGAAAAGACATCATCATAATGCATCCCGGGCCTATCAATCGTGGAGTGGAAATCACCAGCGACGTGGCGGATTCCGGTCAGTCCATTATTTTGCAACAGGTAGAAAACGGTGTGGCGATTCGGATGGCTGTGCTGTATTTGCTGGCAGGGCGAAAAGAAGTTTCATAGGAAATCCACATCCATACTGAACCGGTAATTCATCAGGTAATTTATTCCCGCTTCCAGGCTAAGGTCTTCGAATATTCCCTTGTGCAACGTTGTGATGATAGGGCAGTTGATATTGTAATACCTTGCCAGTCCGCTCGCTATGCGAATGGTATTAACGCCTTCCGCTGTTTCCTCCATAGTTTCCATGATCTGCTGTATGCTTTCTCCTTTTGCCATCCTGTAACCGACTGTGAAGTTGCGACTGGTAGGTGAAGAGCAGGTAGCGATGATATCGCCAATGCCTGCCAACCCCAGAAAGGATTTCACATCGGCTCCCAGCGCTTTTGCCAGGTGTATAATTTCAGACAAACCCTTGGTAATCAATAAGGCGCGGGCGTTCTCACCGTAATCGAGACCACTCACCATACCGGAACCAATTGCCAGAATATTTTTCAGTACACCTGCCAATTCAATGCCCAGTATATCATGCCCGCCGTACAGTTGAAATCTATGGCTTTTCAGTGCTTTCTGTCCTTCCAGAATAACCTCATCGAAGCGGCTGGCCAATACGGCAGCGGCGGGTAATCCCTGCGACATTTCCTTACTCAAATTGGGCCCTGCGATACAGCCAATACGCACCACCACTGATTCCCTTCTGATTAGCTCACTCATGGTAAGCACGTGTTCCCGTTGCAATAGGCCCTGGCTGCTGAGGCTTTTTTCTCCTTTTTTCTTTACCGACAAACCCTTTGTTCCGTGAATCATGATATTGTCGGGTTTGAGATAAGGCGCCAGTGCCCGAATCATCTCTTTGAAACCTTGTGATGGAACTACGGGAAAAAGCAGGTGACAGGATTGTGCCAGCAACGGCAGGTTACTGGTAGGTGTAATGTTATCGTGGATTTGCTGCCCTGCTGACATCCGCGAGCTTGTCATACTGGCTGCAGTATCATCTGACCTGGTGTAGAGATACACATGCTGATTCTCTGCCAACAGGTTAGCTACTACTGTTCCAAAACTCCCGGCACCAATTACACCAACTGACATAAGTTATACAAATTTTTCTAAACCGTACCCTTTGAGCCTGTTGTGATAGAAAAGTAGTGTCTTCATATCCTGGCAGATAATATCTTTTGTTTTCTTATCTATTAACAAGGTCTTCTTGGCGTGATAAATACCCAAGGACTTGGTTCCATATTTAATCAGCTCATCGGAATCAAGTGTAGCCAGAGCCCCCAGCCTGATATCTTCTTTTTCCTCGAGGCGCACCAGTTCTTCCTGCACCTGCTGAACCGATTGCCGGAACTGGTTATAGGGTATGCGACGGAACTCTGCGGGCATGCGCAGAATACTGTATAAGTCGCTGGTATGATGGATTTTTTCCAGCAGCGAAAAAGCAGTAAAAGCCACTATGTGCGCCGGCATGGCTACATTGTTGACCTTGAAACTCTGCACAATACTTTCACTGAGCATCCTGATGTATTCACTATCTCTTTGCTGATCTTCTCTCAGCTGGCCCTTGGATTTGAAGTAATCCCTGATGTCGATGGGTGCTCCATGTGCATCCAGACTGAGTCCATCTTCATTTACCTTGTTGCCGAAAATATCCATTGGCTTACCGAATGCTATGGTAAAATCGGCGCTTGCGGTAAAGAATTTCACCAAAAAACGCACCAGCTTGTAAGAGGAAGAGTAACGGTCGGCCTGCACGAAGTACCTTTCTTTACCCACATTCTTCAGGTGCTCGTCGATGAGCAACGGAGCTTCAATTACAAAGCTGTAGTTTAAGGTAACAGGTACGACAAATATCTTTTCAAAGTGATCATCTGCTGCGCCGACTATATGTTGTCGCTGTGCCTCCAGTGCGGTACCCAGCAAACCTAATTTCAATGACTTTTCCAGCTCTCCGCTTCTCGACCTTGTGCCCCCCGGGAAAAACAAGGAGTGACCGCCTTTCGCAATCACCACTGTGCTGTACATTTTCAATGTCTCCAGGTAGATGGAGTTCTTTTTCCGTCTGTCGACCTTATAAGCACCCAGCCGCTTCATGAAGTAGGCCAGAAACCGCACACTAAACAGGTTCAAACCTGCACCGTACAAAAAGGCCGGCAAACCAATGGCACTAATTGCCCACCCTATAGTAATACTGTCGATATTGGAGATATGCGTGGGCACTACGATAACAGTACCCTTTTGCGCCAGGTTTCTGACCTGCTCTGTCTCACCCACCAGGTGAATCCGCTTCAGCAGGTTTTTCTTATTCCTGAAAAGCCTGACAAACTCGCGGCTGCGCGTGGAATTGAGCAGGCGGTTGAAGGCAAAAGGCACAAATCTGTTGGCAAAGCGGTAAGTATTCTTATCGAAGTGGCCGGCTATTTCACTTACATACCGTTCGATGATATTGCGGAGGATTTCCTTTTCATCATCAATCTTCCCATCGCTGTATGCTTCCAGTTCCACCAGCTTTTTCTGCACATTTCCCCAGAATTCCTTGTCATCTTTTGGATCGACGGACCAGGCTTTTCCATTGATGCGCGATTTTTCCATGTAAACCGCTTTGGCAAGCACAGCCTGTAATTGCTTTTCTTCTCCGTTTTGACTCAGGATAGACTGCAGCGTTTTCTCGGTGACTTCTGCGATGATTTCTTTTCTGGCCTTGCTAATGCGTGATATCGGCCAGTCGTCTATACTGGGTAAAATCTGGGGGAATAGTTCCTCCAGTGCATTTCCGTTGCTTTCGTCCATAGGCTAAGCTACAAATATACCTGCTGCCGGGAACTTTCCGCGCGTGGTTGTTATTATTATCTTTACCGGCAACTATACCGGGGCTGACCGGAATTGACAGCATCGTTCATTGATAAGTAAGCATGCCGAGCTTTGGATTTTTGGCTCGTTCAAACTAATGTCCAACACCCTTTTTATACGGCGAGTACAACTACGCCATGGCAGCCTGATTCCAGGAATCAGATAGCCTTAGTGCCCACAGGCGTTTGTTCTGATAAGTCTGTGACGCGCTTCAATAGATCAGAGCTGGTGTCATATGGTCCCGCTATGACATGAGATAAAGGGAATAAGGACTTCCTCAGGTAGGGTGTTGCACCCTGGAAGTCTCGAAAATGAAGCAATGCCTGAGCATGGAGAAACCTTATTGATGCTTTGTCTGGACGCGGGTTCGAATCCCGCCAGCTCCACTAAAAAAAAGAGGCCCTTTCGGGCCTTTTTTAATTGGGTATAGATTCCGTTACGCACCGGCAACTTAGATTGTACTTCTTGGACATGTATCCATAGAGCACCAGCGGTAGTTTATTTTTAATCATGTATAGGTCCAGGCTGTATCATCGTTGAGACTGGTAGCAGTCCAGAAATTGGTCTGAGATTCTTCGACACCAAAGCGACCATTGATATTCGGTGGATATCCAAACTGTGCATTGATACCTAATCCACGGTCATATACCAGTGCATATCCTGCTTTTTTTTCACCTCCCAGCTGCTCTATGAGTCTCTCCCATTCTTCTTTGGTCGGGAGTCGCCAACCATCCGGACAAGCAGTCAATGCATCATCCCAATCGTACAATCTTCCAAACTCACTGCAGCCGTAGTCCTTGTTCTTATAGCACCAGCTATCCTTAGTCTTGTAGCGCAGGTTTTCTCCCAGCCAATACATATCTCCCAATTGGACTACTGAATACCTTTCCCCGTCTCTCCTATCCTTGAATTCAAATATGGAATCGGCGAGTACCGGACTGTAGTACTGTGCAGCAAGCGGAGAGAGAACGAAAGCAAGAAGTGAAAAAATGAAAAGTTGCTTCATGGTGGTATAATTATTTCTGATGTTATCAGAGACATGCAAATTTCGTACTAAATTGTTATTTCTTTGTTGAGAACATCAGAACAGAAGTTTAAGACTGTATTATGCGCATTCTTTTAGTCAGTGCTACCCAAGAAGAAATACCTGGTTGGTTCAAGGGCACAGCTACTCAAAGCAGGAAATCTTCCTTTTCCGGGCTTACTATTGATGTGCTCGTTACCGGTCCGGGCATCAATCATACTGCCTTCTGGCTGGGGAGAAGACTGGCCGGCAGTGCATATGACCTGGTAATCAACGCCGGCATTGCAGGTTCATTCAACAACAGCCTGCCATCGGGAACAGTAACACAGGTGACCACAGACAGATTTGCTGATTTTGGCTATACCAGTCCGGAGGGGTTTACAGATGCCTCCGCAGCGGGCTTGCTGTCACCGGCAGGCGATTGGTTATCGGCCGATGGCTGGATTACATCCACCCAACATGAGGGACTAACCTCCCTGCAACAACTGAGCGAGGTGCGTGGCATCACAGTTCAGACAGTTACCGGAGATGCCAGAACCATCGAACAGATGCGGGAACGCTACCATCCCGACATCGAAACCATGGAAGGTGCTGCATTTCTGTATGCCTGTCACCAATCCGGCATGCCAGCCCTCTGCATCAGAGCTATATCGAATTGGGTAGAACCACGCAACAAAGCGAACTGGAACATTCCGCTGGCTGTTCAGGAACTGAATGCAACACTAAATGCTATTCTGAACGAACTCAATCAGTCTGTATGAAGCTTACACTTGGTTTTTCTCCCTGCCCTAATGATACCTTTATTTTCGATGCGCTGGTGCATCATAAAATCGATACCGGCGACTACACCTTTGAAGTGGTCATGGAAGATGTGGAGGCGCTGAATAAAATGGCGCGCGCCGGAAAAGTGGACATCACCAAATTAAGCTTCCATGCCTACGCCTATGCTTCGGCCGACTACATTCTGCTCAATGCCGGTTCAGCGCTGGGCAAAGGATGTGGTCCTCTGCTCATCAGCAAGGACCCTATTCCTGTTTCCAGGGTTCCGGATTGTGTGGTAGGTATTCCCGGAAGAATGACCACAGCCAACCTGTTGTTCAGTCTCGCTTTTCCGGATGCCATCACCAAGAAGGAGTTGTTGTTTTCGCATATTGAGCAGGAGTTATTGGATGACCGCATTGATGCCGGGGTAATCATCCATGAAAACAGGTTTACCTATGAAGGAAAAGGACTGCAGAAAATCATGGACCTGGGTGCATACTGGGAATCCAACTACCAGGTACCTGTCCCACTGGGAGGCATTGCTGCAAAACGATCACTGGGGGAAGGTACTATTCGCGATATAGATCGCCTTATCCGGGAAAGTGTTGCCTTTGCTTTTGCCGACAGATCATCATCTACTGCTTATACTGCCCGGCATGCACAGGAAATGGATGAGGATGTAATGGAACAGCATATCCGTTTGTATGTCAATGAATTTAGTCTCGATTTAGGGGAAGAAGGGCGTAACGCCATAGAGCGCATGTATCAAACCGCCCAGGAAATTCGATTGATTCCCGGCATAACGCGTCCTCTGTTTATCCAGCTATAGACTGTTTTGTATCAGCGTTAATGCCTCCTGCATATCGTCGCCAAAACTGAATATGCCATCTTCATGTCCGGCAGTTACCAATAATTCCCCCTGCCCGTTGGCTTCACGCACCAGCGCGCCGAGGTTTTGCGCCATTTCCGGCGTTCCGTACTGAACCGTAGCAGGGACCGTCGGAGCCTTATACAGCAGCCGCTTCCAGAGTTGCGGGTGATGAATGTGCACTACTGCCTGAATGTGTTCGGAGGCATCATAAATAGCAGCATGTGTCATGGACTCAGAAGATGCAGGCATGCCACCGCGACACCAGAGTGTGTTGGAGGTTATATCGACCCGTGTCACTTCGCACAGCTGGTCCACGCCGATAAAAGGCAGATGACCGGTGGCACTGGCAGTTATCAGAAAATGGTTGTCCGGAAGTCGGATGCTTACATTACCATAACCAATACCATTGGGATAAACGCCAATACCACCTAACTGAAAAAGCGTTTGGCGGGCAGCTACCAGCGTTGTGGATGCTTTATTGGAAACAATGGGCGCTTTTTCCCAGTGCTGTACATACTTGATATATCCCTCATCCATGGCTAATCCTGTATGAGTCGATGCCGGTCGGGGAAAAGCTGCAGCAATCCCTTTCGGCTGGCTTCGCATATGCCTGCTTCTGTGATAAAACCCGTAACGTATTTTGCCGGTGTTATATCGAAAGCCGGATTCGCTGCCCGGGTGCCCTGGGGAGCGATGGAGACCTCGATGGACTGTTCCTTCCAGCTTCCGGCAACGGTCAGGACTTCCGCTTCATCTCTGTATTCTACAGGGATATCTTTCAGACCATCACTGATACGCCAGTCGATGGTGCTGGAAGGCAGGGCCACGAAAAAAGGGATATTGTTATCGGCTGCTGCCAGGGCTTTCAGGTAGGTCCCGATTTTGTTGCAGACATTCCCGTTATTATCCACCCGGTCTGTGCCGGTTATCAGCACATCTACTTTCCCCTCCTGCATCAATCGGCCGCCGGCATTATCCACCACCAGTGTATGCGGAATATCCATCTGCTGCAATTCCCATGCGGTTAAGGCCGCTCCCTGATTACGGGGTCTTGTTTCATCCACCCATACATGCAGGGGAATCCCAGCGGCCGCTGCTTTATAGATAGGAGCTGTAGCAGTTCCCCAATCGACTGTAGCAAGCCATCCCGCATTGCAATGGGTGAGAATATTGATGGGTCGACGGAGCCGTTCATACATTTCCTTTAGCAGACCGTATCCATGCTCACCGATAGCAGCATTCGTGCGCACATCAGCTTCGGTTATTTCCTTAGCCATCCGCATGGCAGTCAGCTTTGCTTCGTCCGGATCACTGGATGCCTGCAGGGTATTGAGCATCAGGTCCAATGCCCACTTCAGGTTGACTGCTGTGGGCCGCGCCTTCAATAAAAGTGAATAGGCTTCTTCGAACCAGAATTTCATATCGCATCTGGCAGGGATGGAAGCCGCTGCCAGGTACATGCCCCATGCTGCCGTGGCACCGATTAACGGAGCCCCCCTCACCCACATGTCCTTAATAGCGATGGCTGCAGTTTCCACATCCGGAATCGTAGCGTACACCAGTCGATGCGGGAGGTGGCGCTGGTCTATGACCTGCACCTGAACGGGCATTACGTCAGATAACCAAATGGTTCGGTGCGGTTTTCCGTTGACCAGCATAGATGGCAAAGATGATAAATAGCGTTTAATTACCGTTAATGAATGTAATTTTAGGCAAATGCTGCGATCGATATTATTCCTGGGGTGCCTTTGTATTTTTTCGGTCCTTGCCGGACAAAATACAGGCGATGTATTCGTGCTGGACACAGAAGAGCAGCTGCTCGGCAGCATTGAAGACGGCGCTGTGTTTACGGCTCCGGACTTGCAGCGCTTTACCATTCGCGGGAATACCATATATGACGGAGCAAGTGTGGGCACCGGCAATATTCTGTTGCTGGTAGACATGAAGGATCCCTTCTCTAAGAAAGCCGGACTTATTTTCGAGCCCGATGGAAAGACCATCCGGTTTATCAGCAGGAAAGGCAGTTTTTATCTGGGAGACTTTCCGATTGATGTTGAAAATCAGTGCATGCTGTCGTACACCCAATTGTCTGAAGACAACTGGGCAGCATTGCATGGCCTTACCGGTGATACCCTGGGCTATGTAAGAGGGAGTTCCATAACTCCTGCAAGAGCAGTCATGGCCGCCTATCTGTTTATTGTCGCATTTGATTTGGATGTAGCGGTCATAGAGCGACTGGAATCGGTGGCGGCAGGCTCCAACAGCTATACAACAGGTGGAATGATGTATCCGGTCATGAATCCTTATGGTATGCAAACCTGGGAATGGAATGGGCGCATTCTGCGGAATACCACCAATCCTTATGCGCTCGAATGGGAGTTTGACGGAAAAGACATTTCTGCTAGAGGTGGTGGAATGGAAATGGCCTGGTCATGGGAAAATGGGATTATCAAGCCGTTCTGGAACAACGACCCACAATTGCAATGGAGATGGGCCGACAATACCTTCCAGCCTTTCTGGAATTCGAACCCCGATAAAATGTGGATACTGGAAGATGGCATTATGCGTCCGATGTGGAATGCAGATCCCACACTCCAGTGGGCCATTGAAGGCGATCTGCCCCTTGCATTGATTGGACTCATTGCCGTGGGTATTATTCGCTGAGTGTTGAATCATTCGTATGCTTATATTTGTGCCTCAATTGAATTCCATCAAACAACTCAAAATGAACAAATCAGTATTAGCCGCATTGCTTTTAATGCTCACCCTATCGGTTACGCATGCACAGAATATTAAAATCGGATATATCAATTCCCTGGAACTGCTGAGCATGATGCCGGAAACCAAAACGGCAGATGAGAAATTGCAGGCTTTGGCGAAGGATCTCGAAGCGCAATACCGTGAATATATCATGGAGTATCAAAAACTGGCCAATCAGTTGCAAACAGACAACGCGATGAGCGAAATTGCCCGTGAGGCCCGTATGCAAGACTTATCCAATCTGGAGCAGCGCATTACCAATTTTGAATCCAGCTCACAGGAAAAAATCCAGAACAAGCGGAATGAATTATACGAGCCCATTATTAGTAAAGCTACCGCTGTAGTAAAAGAAGTAGCCGATGCCAATGGTTATACTTATGTACTCGACTCCAGCAATGGTACTGTTATTCAGGCACCGGAGAGTGATAATCTGCTGGAACTGGTGAAGAAGCAGTTAGGTATTTAAAAGACCCTTATCGCTATAAACAAAAAGACCGGTTGCAAGACCGGTCTTTTGTTTTTCCCAGAAACAACAAAGGCCCTAATGGGCCTTTTGTTGTTCGTGAACCTAATTTATGAAACAAACCAACTGTAAGTTATAGCTCGTCCAGATCGATGATAACGATGTGAACGATGTGCTCTTGTGTGTAATTTTTTGTCATAGTCGTGTGGGTTTGGTTAAGCATATTGTTTTGATTGATGATGCTAAGATAGACCAAGCAAACATACAATCAGTTACAGCAAATTCAATTTGGTGACAATATTTATAATTCAAAAACCCGATTTAATCCCCAATAATAACATTTTTATTCTATTTAGCCTAATTTTTTGTGACATTTTTGACCTAAAAATGCATAAAACTGAGATAAACCTCCTAACCCTTATATATAGGGCGTTACAGGATATTTTTTTTTCTTTCTGATTTTGCAAATTGAAATCTAAATGTATATTTGTGACAGGTTTCATCAACAAATGACCATCGAATGGTATCGATTATATGTCTATGTTACTGTAAATTAATTACTTAAACGAAAACCATATGAGAACCCTTATTGAGATTAGCAAGATTGTGACCAAGAAGCGGATCAGCAAGATTGAGATTTTTGATAAAAGCTTATTGAATAAGAAGGAGAGTAAATTCAATGAATTCTATGAGGGACTCGTAAATAATGATTTTAAGACCGACGAGGAGGCGGCAGAGGTACTCTATCAGACTACTCCTTTAGATGACAAGTACCGTCAGCTGAAATCGAGGTTTACCAAGCGTTTGATGAATACTTTGTTTTTCCTGGATGCCAATGACCCTTCCTTCTCCAATTACCACAGTGCCTATTATACCTGTAATAAGAACTGGGCATTAATTCGCATCCTGCTGAGCAGCGGCGCCCGGAATGCTGCTACCAAACTGGCAGCAAAAACCCTGCATGTAGCCCAGAACTTCCGCTTTACCGATATCATTCTCAACTGTTCCCGGATTCTGATGACCAACAGCAGTTTAGCGGGAAAGTCTAAAGAGTACGAGCAATATGCAGAAATAGCCAATAAAGCCATGGTGGAACTTGGCTATGAGATGCAGTCTGAGGAAATGTACCAGCGCCTTACCATCGGGCTTACCTCCTCCGGCTCTGTAGATGAGGAGCGCGCGCGTATCGCCGGTGAATACCTGGAAAAGGTACGTGCATTAACAGCACTATCCGACTCTTGTATATTGCACTTCAATATGTACCAGATATGGATTCTATATCTGCAATTTAAAGGAGACTACCAGGGTACCATTGAGGTATGCGAGCAGGCAGAAGCTTTCCTTGATAAGAATGAGCCATTCCGTCAGAAAGTGAAACAAGCCGGACTGGCACTTACCAAGATCAACTGTTATCTCCAGTTGAGGGATTATGAGAATGGCCGTACGAATGCCGACCGCTGTCTGGAGCTCTTTACGGAAGGCTCTAACAATTGGTTTGTATTCCTGGAGGTATATTTCCTTCTGGCCATGCACACGAAAAACTATATCAACGCTGCCGGTATATATCTGAAGGTTATCAATCACCCCAGATTCCAGTTCACAGCACCTGAAAGGCAGGAGAAATGGAAGATTTTTGAGGCCTATATCAAATATATCTTTGAAACCGAAGGCCTGAATAAGGATCTCTTATTTGACGATGGCAAGCGGAAATTCCGTCTGCTGAAATTCCTGAACGAAGTGCCGCATTTCTCCAAAGACAAGAAGGGCTTCAATGTAGCTATTCTGGTGCTTCAGATTCTCTACATGCTGGAAAAAGGCGATTACACCGGTATCATCAATCGCTCGGAGGCGTTGAATGTATACTGCAGCCGCTACCTGAGAAAAGACGACAGTTTTAGAAGCAATTGCTTCCTTAAAATGTTGCTCACGATGGAAAAAGAGGATTTCAAGTACGAAAGGACACGCCAGATGGCCATGAAATTCTATAAGAAAATGACGGAGGAGGTCAATGATGAAAACATTGTCCACGAGTGGGAAATCATTCCTTATGAAACACTGTGGGACATGGTGTTGAACCGACTCCGCAATAAAGTTGCTGCGGCTTGAGAAGCCTTTTCTTTGTCTGCATATTCCTTATTGCAGGACGGTCGGCTGCTGCGCAGACCATTTTCCATCTGCAGGAGGTAGTAGTTCCGGAGGACGCAGGTAATATCTATGTGCAGAAATTATCGGAAGACACACTCACTTCCTCCTACTTCATACAGGTACGTGATACGGTGCGCCGGCATTATCATGCACACCATACGGAACAAATATTTGTTTTAGAAGGCAGCGGAATTATGTTCATCGGTACAGAAAACCACGAGATACAAGCAGGAGATTATTTTCTTATACCCGTCGGTACCGAACATGCTGTCCGCAGCACAGGCAATGTGCCGCTGCAGGTGTTATCTATCCAGTCACCGTTTTTTGACGGGAAAGACCGCATTTTTACCGACGAATAAAGTCTTATAGGGTTGCCAGTAGATCTTTGATGGTGGCAGTAGCTGCAGCCTCATCTCCCCCTTCCATAGTTTGCAGGACCTCCTGGAGTCTCTTTTTCAGCTCGAGCCCGCTGGTATTACCGCCTGCTCTGAATGCTGAGATATCCTGAATGGTGCCGGAAAGGGAAAGTCCACCTGATTTCCTGCTTACCTGAATCTGCCCGGCGTTGGCAATATTTTTAACGATTCCACCGGGTAATTCCAAAGTATATTCCACATGGTAAGGCTGGCCTTTTTCCATGGTTCTGTTGATGGCAGCTTTCACTTCAGCGACGTCTTCTTTCTTCACATGCTTCAGGTATTCCTGCAGTGTTGGTATGACAGCGCCTTCTTCTACCCCGAGAATCCTGTATACTTCATCGCTCCATACCATCTGGTTGGTAACGATGTCCAGCTCCCAGTTACCTATTCTTGCCATGCGTTGTGCTTCGAGCAGCTTCTGCTCATTGCGCTTGATGGCCTTGGCATAGTTTTCCAGTTTCATTTGCAGCTGGTGCCTTTCAATGGCATAGGTAATTGTTCTTGAAAGCAGGTTGCTATCGAACTGGCCTTTTACAATAAAATCCTGAGCACCTGCCTTTACAGAGTTCAAGGCTACTGCTTTATCTTCCAGCCCCGTCATAACGATAACGGTTTGTTCCGGAAATTCTTCCAGCATGGTCTTGATGGTAGCGAATCCGGAGCTATCGGGAAGTGTAAGGTCGAGCAGCACGATGTCAAAGTCTCCCTCTTCCAATTGCAACAGTCCTTTTTTGAGTTCTGCCACTTTTACGGGCTCGGGGGCAATCATGGTCGATTCCTGCAAGTAGATTTCTACCAGCCGCTGGTCAGCGGGGTTATCTTCCACCAACAGTACTTTAACCTTGTTCTTATCGTCCATATCTTTAAGAGTGCTGCTTGTTAATATTGGGTAATTTGATCACCTGAAACCAAAATATTTCAATTTGACGAATAATAAAAATGAACTGATCGAGGTCCACCGGCTTTGTAATAAAGCAATTCGCATAAAGGCTGTAGGCTTTTGTAATATCCTGCTCACTGTCGGAGGTGGTCAGTACAATCACCGGAATAAACCTTAAAACCTCGTCTGTTTTCACTTCAGCCAGAACCTCTCTGCCGTCTTTACGGGGCAGGTTCAAATCCAGAAGTATGATATCAGGCGTCGGGCTGAGTGCAAATTTTCCTTGCTTCCGGAGAAACTCGAGCGCTTCAACGCCATCCTTTACCACATGCAGTTCTTTGGGTACGGTGCCCTCCTTGAAGGCCTCTTGTGTAAGCCGGATATCCCCCGGGTTATCCTCCACAAGCAGCACGTTCATTATCTCCGCGTTATCAGCAATCATTATTCAGGTTAAAATCCTGACAAATATAAGGTTTGAACATTAAAAGCAATGTAAATATTTCCAGCCCGGGGCCAGAAATTTATATTACGGTATAGACGTATTCGATAATATTCGCTCCCATCTGCAGTGCCTTGAGTCTTACTGCTTCATTATCGTTATGCACATCGGGGTCTTCCCATCCATCCCCCAGGTCACATTCATAAGTGTAGAGACAAACCAGCCTCCCTTCATAGAAGAGACCAAATGCCTGCGGTGATTTCCCATCGTGTTCATGAATCTTAGGTAAGCCCGCCGGGAAGTCAAATTTTTGATGAAAAATGGGATGATTGTATGGCACCTCGACGAACTCCTGGTCCGGAAACACTTGTTGCATGGCTGCTCTCACGTAGGGATCCATACCATAGTTGTCATCGATATGGAGGAAACCTCCTGCCTGCAGATAGTTGCGCAGGTTCGCGGCTTCCTCTTTGTTAAACACAACATTTCCATGTCCTGTCATATGCACAAAAGGATAATTGAAAATATCCCTGCTTCCCACTTCCACTGTTGCAGGTTCAGGAGCCATATCCATCTGCAGTTGCCGGTTACAGAATGCAATCAAATTGGGCAGGGATGTTGGATTGGCATACCAGTCGCCTCCCCCATTGTATTTCAACAGCCCAATGGAAAAATTTTGCGCTGTTGCGGTGGAAACCAACAACAGTGCAAATGCACATATGTAAATAATTCTTTTCATTCTATTTCGTACAACATCTGCAGTGCAATTACTGCTTTAAGCGCTGCAGTTTCTGTTCTTAAGCGCTGCGTTCCTAACGAAATTTCGCGCGCATTATTCTCCTTCAGTAAAGCTACTTCTTCTTCCGTAAAATCGCCTTCCGGTCCGATAAGGACAACACTGTCTTTTTCCCGCTCCCATACTTTTGCCAAGGGCGGTAAATCTGCAACCCGACAGTGCGCCAGGAGCAGCTGTTGGTGGGGCTTCATCAGAGCAAGTATTTCAGAGCAGCTGCAAGCTTCCTTTAATTCGGGCATCCAGAGTTGGCGGGATTGCTTGATTCCTGCCACCATTGTCAATAGTGCCTTTTCTCTGTTGAAATGCCTGCGTTCTGCGTTCGATGTAATTAAAGGGATGATGCAAGAAACGCCTAGTTCGGTGCACTTCTCAATGATCCACTGAAAACGGTCATTGGATTTTAACAGGCCAACGGCCAATGTCACGTTACCTCTTGCATTTCGAGGAGTATGCGTGTAGGCTTTCACCTCCAGATGACAGCGCTTCTTCCCTGTTGTTTGAAGCACACCCGAGAACAAGCTGCCCTTTCCATCCACTACTTCCACCGGGCTACCTGCTGGCAGGCGCAATACTTTCAGCGCATGCTGGGCTTCCTGCTCGGGAAATTCAATGACGGTGTCGGAGGGAGCGATATCTGCTTTAAAAAAACGGGGATAAGTATCCTGCATGTTACGACTATCTATTGGCATGTACCTTTAAGGCACCATTACAACGGGTCGGAAACCAATATAGGGAGACGGCCCTGTAAAACCTGAATAGGCATCAGGTGATTCTATTTTCATTTCCACTGCTTTGCTGTTCCATGAGCCTCCTTTTGTCCAGCCGCGCTGGTTCAGCATCTCAGCCACATTGCCACTCATGTTGTACAAACCATATGCATTCGGGAAATAGGACTTGGCAAAATTGGTAGCGAGACAAGTGCCGTCATCGGGCGAATTGTAATTACAGAAATCTATATCTTTCTTTCCCGTCATGCCCACATTATCCCAGGGATATACTGCATCTTGTTTCCCACCCCTGGCAGCGTGCACCCACTCTGCTTCAGTAGGCAAGCGGACGATGGCATCCGGGACTTTCTTTCTAATACGCTCCTGCAGCCATTCACAGAACAGCACTGCACCTTCATAGCTGATATTGACCACGGGATAATCGGCATATTCTGCCGTCAAGTGATAATCTTCCGCATAGGTATTTTCGAATCCGAGCGCATTGTCCCAGCCGGTGCTGTCTACGGCTGCTATCCTTGCATCCGTCAGTCTGTTATTCCGGTACAAATAGGTCATGAATTCATAGTACTGCCTATTGGTTATTTCGGTTTCATATATATAAAATCCCTGTACATTAAAACTTTCTTCGTTGACAGTTACGGCTCCGGCAGGTATGTACCTGAATCCCATCCCTTCCAGGAATTTCCTCTCTTTGTTGTTACCGAAAGCGAGTATTACTGCAGCAATTGTAAGGGTAATAAGACCTGTACGAATACGCATTGTCCAATTTTTATCAAACATATCTATAGTATATGATGCATTTAACCTAAGAATTCAACAAAAGACAATGGAAAAGAATCATGTTGTTACATTAACACTACAAAATAATACAAAAAAGGGCTGATGCAGTACATCAGCCCTTTCATAATTGTATCATGAAAAAATTCAGGCATTAGCCGTTACCCTTGGAGCAGCTGCCAGTGTTTCGGCGTTAGCCTTATCGGCATACTGCTCGAAATTTCTCACAAATTGCGCCGCCAGGCTATTGGCCCGCTGATCGTATTCCTTCTTATCCGCCCAGGTATTTCTGGGATCGAGCTTATCGGCCGGCACATCCGGGCAAGACTCCGGCATCATCAGACCGAATACATCGTGTTTTTTATAATTCACATTATCCAGCTTACCTTCCAGCGCAGCGGTAATCATGGCCCGTGTATATTTGAGCTTGATTCGGTTACCTACTCCGTAAGGACCTCCTGTCCAGCCGGTATTTACCAGCCATACATTCACATTGTGCTCGAGCATTTTTTCACCGAGCATCTCAGCGTATTTGGTAGGATGCAGCGGCAGGAAGGGTGCACCAAAACAAGTGGAGAAGGTCAGTTGTGGTTCCGTAATTCCCGCTTCAGTACCTGCCACTTTTGCTGTATAACCACTCAGGAACTGGTACATCGCCTGTCCGGGAGTCAGTTTGCTCAATGGAGGCAACACGCCGAATGCATCGCAGGTAAGGAAGAATATGTTGCGTGGCACACCACCTTTGGAAGGCACCATGATGTTATCAATGTAATCGATAGGATAACTCACACGCGTGTTTTCTGTCTGAGAAACATTCTCAAAGTCCACCTTACGTGTTCCGGGGAAGTATTCGATATTCTCCAATATCGACCCGAATTTAATGGCATGGTAGATTTGAGGTTCCTTCTCTTCTGTGAGGTCAACGCATTTCGCATAGCAGCCCCCTTCAAAATTGAAGACACTGTCTTCGGTCCATCCGTGTTCATCGTCACCAATCAGCTTCCTATTTGGGTCGGCGCTGAGGGTTGTTTTACCTGTACCACTCAGACCAAAGAATACGGCGGTATCGCCATCTTTTCCCACATTGGCAGAACAATGCATGCTGAGCACGCCTTTATCCTGTGGTAATACATAATTGAGGACGGTAAAAATCCCTTTCTTCATTTCACCGGTATAGCCACTGCCTCCGATAAGCACGATTCTTTGGGTGAAATCGATCATAGAGAAATTCGGAGAGCGGGTATTGTCCACGGCAGGATTGGCTTCAAAGCCCGGTGCATTGACTATCAACCAGTCATTGTCCATGGTCTGAATTTCTTCTGCAGTAGGACGAAGAAACATGTTGTAGCAGAACATGTTACCCCATGGGAATTCATTTATGACCCTGATATTGAGCCGGTATTTGGGATCAGCACAAGCGTAAGCATCGCGCACCCAGATATCCTTATCGGCGAGGTAGGCCATTACTTTTTTGTAGAGGTTGTCGAAGGTTGCCCTGTCCGTTGGATGGTTAAAGTTGTTCCAGTCAACAGTGTTTTCTGTCATGGCATCTTTCACTGTGAACTTATCCTTGGGCGCTCTGCCTTTGAATTTACCGGTATCAACTACCAGTGCTCCTGTGTCAGCAATCTGTCCTAACCCCCGTTGGACAGTGTGTTCGGTTAATTCAGCCGGAGAGAGATTCCAGTAGCTGTTAGCCTGATGCTGTAAGCCATATTGTTCCAGACTTACAGATGGATTTTTTAATCCTATCACTTTCATTTGCAATACTTTATGAGAAGTTAACGTATTCGTTGGCAAAATTAGTGAAAATAGGCTGGAGGCACATCAACCAATGATGAAAATCACCACTTACAATGGCGCTTTTAGTGGGCAAAAAGCGCTGAAAACCTGCCTCTTAAAATGCCATTTGAGATTAAAAGAGCTCTCCCTGATTGCCTTTTTTGCTATCCTGTTCAATATCCCATTCTACGGTGCCCCCCACTTTCAAATCTGCAGGAGGTGCGGTCTCTTCTACCTGCAGCGGGGCAATCTCCTTGATGTTATGCGGACTTATTCTATTCCCCTGGCTTTTCCAGCCCTTGATATCGATAAATTCAGCCAGATCCAGTTCCTCATAAGCCTCTTCCTCCTTTTTACCTTTCAGGACCGTGAGACCCACCATTGGTCTTGCTGCTGTACTCAGGTACAACAACTGGCTGCCTTTAGAATCGGAAATAAAGGGATACTTTTTGCCGGTAGCAGTTGCCTCAATGTAGAAACGTTTCACGTAAGTAACACCTGACGCGCCTTCATAGTACACAGCAGTGAGCACCTTGTTGGGATCGAATTTTTCGATACACTCCAGCTCCTGCATGTCATACCGGTTGGTCAGTTCAAAGTCGGTGAGCTCGTAGCTTCCATCCTTGAATACGATGAGTATCAAGTCGCCGGTATCGAAAGCACCAAGGTATTTACCCCGTTCATCGTGGTTCAGTCGCCCGACGGTATCGTCCAGCCATATTTTCCTCCGACCCAGTGTGCTGCTTCCCAGCTCCTTCTGCACGACCTTCTTCAGCGGATACTTGGTAACGGTATTACCCATGGCTCCTCTGCCTTTGATGGCCAGCTCAGAAAAGTCGAAATCGAAAAGTTTGATTTTGGCCCTTGCATTCGGGTGTAGCTGGATAGACACCACTTCGCTTTCGCCATTGGGATTGGCGTTGAAATACCACACTTTAGTGCGGGGAGTACCCTGGGTAATATTGTATTCTTTGTCGCGTGTAATGGAGCTGACATTGAAGCGCTTGGCAAAAGCCTTACCTGTTTTACCATCGGAATAGATGGCATGGTAGGTCATGCGGTCATCTCCCTTGCGCCAAACACCTGCATAAAGTATTTTCTTCCCTATAAACACCTTATCGGCAATGCGCACCACTTTCATCACACCCTCTTCGGTAAATGCAATGATGTCATCGATATCTGAGCAATCGCAGACAAATTCTTCTTTTTTTAATCCGAATCCGATGAATCCGTCCGCCCTGTTCATGTACAGTTTGGTATTGTTCGCCACTACAGCTTTAGCCTCGATGACATCGAATTTTCTGATTACCGTTTTGCGCTCTCTGCCCTTGCCATATTTATCGAGAATATGCCGGAACCAGTCGATGGCATACTTGGTAAGGTTGCGGAGGTTACTCTTTACCTTCTTTATTTCCTCTTCCAGGCTTCTGATGTATTCATCCGCCTTGAATGCGTCGAATTTGGAAATGCGTTTAATCTTTATTTCGGTCAACCGCACGATATCATCCTGGGTAACCTCTCTTTGGAGCAGTGATTTGAATGGCTCGAGTCCGCTATCGATAGCTTCTATGACTGCCTCCCATGTTTCACATTCTTCAATGTCTCGGTAGATGCGGTTTTCGATGAATATCTTTTCCAAAGAACTATAATGCCACTTATCTTCCAGTTCCTTCAGCTTAATCTCCAGCTCTTGCTTTAGTAATGCTTTGGTTTGCTGGGTAGCATCGCGCAGGAGTTCAGAAACCCCCACAAAAACCGGTTTGTCTTTTCTGATGACGCAACACAAAGGAGACACCGCACTTTCGCAGTCGGTGAAGGCATAGAGCGCATCTACTGTTACGTCAGGTGAAACACCGGGAGCCAATTCAATGAGGATTTCTACATCCTTTGCTGTATTATCTGTGACGCGCTTGACTTTAATTTTTCCTTTGTCGTTTGCCTTCAGGATAGAGTCTATCAAAGAAGTGGTGGTAGTTCCGAATGGAATTTCTCTGATGGCGATGGTCTTTTTATCGACGACCTCCATGGTGGCGCGAATGCGGACACGTCCACCTCTGATACCATCATTGTAGTCGCTGACATCGATAGAACCTCCTGTGGCAAAATCGGGATACAGTTCAAACTCTTTTCCCTCCAGCACAGCAATGCTGGCTTCGAGCAGCTCGACGAAATTGTGCGGTAGAATTTTGGTACTCAGACCGACAGCAATCCCCTCTACCCCCATTGCCAGTACGAGTGGGAACTTCACCGGCAGGAAAACCGGTTCTGGTTTTCTACCATCATAGCTCAGTTGCCATTGGGTGGTATCCTTATTAAAGCCCAGCTCGAGGGCAAATTTGGAAAGACGCGCCTCGATATAGCGCGGTGCAGCTGCCGAATCTCCTGTGCGCACATCTCCCCAGTTACCCTGTGTTTCAATCAACAAATCTTTCTGCCCCATATTGACCAGGGCATCGCCGATGGAAGCATCACCATGCGGATGGTATTGCATGGTCTGTCCGATGATATTGGCTACTTTATGGAAACGGCCGTCGTCCATTTCCTTCATGGCATGCAGTATCCTTCGCTGCACAGGCTTCAAACCGTCTCTGCTGTCGGGGACTGCGCGTTCCATGATGACATAGCTGGCGTAGTCCAGGAACCAGTCCTTGTACATCCCCGAAACATGCTTTACAACGGGCGTGCTATCTTTAATTTCTTCCTCTTCCATTTGCTAAAAAGCCCTTTTCACAATGCGATAAATCCGTGGTTATTAGCTGTATGGCATTTGCCACAGTTCGTCTTCAGGTTGATGAACAAGTCCGCCGCCTTAGGTTCATCGTGCGCCTCTACCGCAGCCTCGAGTGATTCGAATACCGGATATATGAATGCTTTGAACTGCTCTGAAGCAGGCTGTACCAGTTCATCGTGGTTGTTGTGAATATATTCTATTTTTTCGAATGTTTCTTCCATCTCATGCATACAGAATTCAGCATACTCCCAGTTTCCTTCAGCTATGGCTGTTTCCAGTTTTTGCAGATGCCCATAGTTTTGGTTCATCAGCTCAGCCAGACCGGGACCTGCCGTCTCCTTCAGCTCTTCCAGCTCATTTTCCAATGCAGTAATCCGCTCATTCAGTTTCTTGATTTCGCCTTCATTAGCGTTACCGGAACATGCTGCCAGCATTCCAAAGCCGGCAAAGGCGGTGATGATAATAACTTTTCTCATAGCTCTTGTGTATCGTTTACCAATTCAAGTGTTGTAAGATCGTCTTTTTCAATGCGCAGGTTCTTGATGATAAACTCCTGTCTTGACATGGAGTTTTTACCCATATAATATTGCAATAATTCCTGCAGGCTTTTCTGGCTTCCGATCAGCACGGGGTCGATGCGGATGTCGCTGCCGATAAACCCTCCGAACTCATCCGGAGATATTTCTCCCAGCCCTTTGAAGCGCGTAATTTCAGGCTTTCCACCTAACTGGGTAATTGCCTCCTGCTTTTCTTCTTCATCGTAGCAATAGATGGTCTTTTTCTTATTGCGCACTCGGAACAAAGGTGTTTGCAAAATATAAACGTGACCGTTTTTCACCAACTCGGGGAAGAACTGCAGGAAGAATGTGAGCAGCAAAAGCCTGATATGCATGCCATCTACGTCGGCATCGGTAGCGATAACAATCTGATTGTACCGCAGTCCGTCTATGCCATCTTCAATATTCAGTGCATGCTGCAGCAGGTTGAATTCTTCATTTTCGTAGACCACTCTTTTGGTCAGTCCAAAAACGTTGAGCGGTTTCCCTTTGAGCGAAAAGACAGCCTGTGTTTCCACATTCCGCACTTTGGTAATGGAGCCGGAGGCAGAATCTCCCTC
The DNA here is from genome assembly GCA_002346225.1 of Bacteroidetes bacterium UBA3022. Lineage (GTDB taxonomy): Bacteria > Bacteroidota > Bacteroidia > Chitinophagales > BACL12 > UBA11426. The sequence continues at coordinate 8,627 of DDYY01000087.1, read as the reverse complement.
AGTGATAAACAGCGTTGTTTCATTGCATCGCGGGTCTTTCCCTTCATTGAAATGAAAGCGGCAGTCCCTCAGCTTTTTATTATGCAGGTTGGCTTTCTTAGCCCTTTCGTTCGCAAGCTTTTTAATGCCTGATATCTCTTTCCGTTCGCGCTCGCTCTGCATGATTCTCTTCTGCAATGCTTCGGCAGTATCGGGATGTTTGTGCAGATAATCATCAAAGGCTTTGCGCACAAAGTCATTAACGAAGGTCCGGACCGCTACTCCATCCGGAGACATGTTGATAGAACCCAGCTTGGTTTTTGTCTGGCTTTCAAATACAGGCTCCTGTACCCGAATGGCAATGGCAGCTACCACACTCTGACGGATATCGGCAGCGTCGTAATCTTTTTTATAAAAATCACGAACAGTCTTCACTATTGCTTCTCTAAAGGCTGCCAGGTGGGTTCCGCCCTGGGTCGTGAACTGCCCGTTGACAAAGCTGTAGTATTCCTCCCCGTAGTCGTTGCCATGGGTGAGTGCAATTTCGATATCCTCCCCTTTCAGGTGCACTGCCGGATAACGCATATCAGCGTCACCAATCTTGCGTTCCAGAAGATCCTTCAGTCCATTCTGCGAATAGAATTTGTTGCCATTGTAGTGAATGGTGAGTCCGGCATTCAGGTAGGCATAATTCCATAATTGATTGTCGAGGTATTCGGGAATAAAATGGTAGTTCTTGAAAATAGCGCTGTCCGGAACAAATTCCACGAATGTGCCATTCTTGTCATCTGTGCTTTTGAGCTTATGGTCATTGGTAATTACCCCTTTTTCAAATTCCGCGATTTTCATTTTTCCATCGCGCACGCTTTCTATCCTGAAATAAGAACTCAGTGCGTTGACCGCCTTGGTACCTACTCCGTTCAGTCCGACAGATTTCTGGAATGCTTTGGAATCGTACTTGGCACCGGTATTCATCTTACTGACACAGTCGATGACCTTTCCCAGGGGAATACCGCGACCAAAATCGCGGATGGTAACTTTCTGTTTATCGATGCGGACTTCAATCTTCTTGCCATAGCCCATCATGTACTCGTCTATGGCGTTATCGATCACCTCCTTTACCAGGATGTAGATGCCATCATCGGGAGAGGAACCGTCGCCCAGCTTACCGATGTACATACCCGGACGCAGGCGCATATGCTCAATCCAGTCGAGCGTTCTTATATGTTCTTCCGAATAATTTACTGGTAGTTCTGACATGGTGGGTAAAGTTACACAGCCAGTATCACCCCCGGAATGCAAAATATGCACATCCCTGCAGGCGCATTGTAGCAAAATCGCTGCCTACATAAGTTCATTAGCCAGGTTCGCCAACTCGCTTCTCTCCCCTTTTTCCAGCGTAATGACCGAGCACATCGGGTGGTTTCTGATTTTATCTATGAGGAAAGATAGACCATTGCTCTGGGAGTCCAGATAAGGTGTATCAATCTGATTGATATCGCCTGTAAAGACAATTTTGGTATTTTCACCTGCCCTGGTAATGATGGTTTTCATTTCCAGTGGCGTAAGGTTCTGTGCTTCATCGACAATAAAAAAGACATTGGAGATGCTTCTTCCCCTGATATAAGCCAGTGGTTGTATGACCAGTTTTTCCGTCTCCACCATCTGGTTAATGGCCTTATACTCGCTCTCGTTGTTTTCAAACTGCCCCTGGATCATTTTAAGATTATCCCAAAGCGGCTCCATATAGGGGTTGAGCTTAGATTTGATATCTCCCGGCAAGAAACCAATGTCTTTATTGGCCAGCGGCACAATAGGTCTGGCGAGGAATATCTGACGATAGGCTCTGCGCTGCTCGAGCGCTCCTGCCAGGGCCAGCAAGGTCTTTCCGCTGCCGCTCACTCCCTGCAGGGCAACCAACTTAATATTGGGATTCAATATCGCATTGAGGCCGAATACCTGTTCCGCATTGCGGGGTTTAATGCCATAGGCACTTACCTTATTGACCCGCTCCACCACCTGTTCCTCTTTGTTATAGGAAGCCAGAACCGAACTGCTGCCGTTCTTTAAGATAAAACACTGATTGGCAAAAGGCTCCGCATCCAGTATTTTCTGGAACCCTATTCTTCCTTCAGCATAGATTTTATCGATGGTACTGCTGCTGATGCTTTCGATGGTAGCGACGTTTTCATTCAGCCGCTTAACATCCCGTATTTTATCGTTCTTATAGTCCTCTGCTGAAATCCCCAGAGACTTCGCTTTGAGGCGGAGGTTGATATCCTTGGTAATGAGAATTACATCTTTTCCCTTATGCTGCTCTTTAACCACCAATGCGGTATTGAGAATTCTGTGATCTGCCTTTTCTTCACCAAAAATCTTTTCTGCATCAGGGCCTTTGAGCTTCTCGTACATCATTACCTTCATCAACCCTGTGGAGCTACCGTTGATGGGCACCCAGTCCTGCAGTGTCTCCTGAGATGACTTCTGGTCCAGGAAGCGAATAAATTCACGGGCTTCAAAATTGATGGTTTCGTTACCCTTCTTGAAGTTATCCAACTCTTCGAGCACGGTAATAGGAATTACTACATCGTGTTCTTCAAATTTTTTAATGGAATTGTGGTCGTGGAGAATAACGGAGGTGTCCAGCACAAAAATTTTTTTCTTACCGACAGTGGTTGCAACTTTTTTTGCGGGCATGTAGTGTATTTATGCCCTCAATAATAAATGCTACTCAGGAGGATTCAAACCCTTAATCACCGCTGTTACTGTTGATAACATTCTAAATTGGGCAACAGGCAAGCCGATTCCAGTATAACATAGATATTATTCGTACCTATAAATTATTTATATTATCGATGTAAGCCCTTGCCTGGGTTGCTATTTCCTCCTGCTGAGTGGCAGACATCTTGTTGATGTTCCTATACACAAATCCAATTCTCGGATGGTTCTCCAGTCTTGCCCTGTGTGTGAGATAAAAATTCCAGTAGAGTGCATTGAAGGGACAGGCCCCCGGACCGATTCTTTTCTTCGGATCGTAAGCGCAGCCTTTACAATAGTCGCTCATTTTCGAAATATAGTTAGCGCTGGCAGCATATGGCTTGGTGCCTACCAGTCCCCCATCTGCGAACAGCGCCATTCCCCGTGTGTTGGTAATCTCCACCCATTCAATGGCATCGATATAAACACCCAGGTACCATGCATCTACCGCATCCGGGTCGATACCTGCGAGCAGGGCAAAATTACCTGTAATCATCAGGCGCTGAATATGGTGCGCATAGGCGTGTTGCAGGGTATCCTTAATACTTTGATGCAGGCAGTTCATGCGGGTATTACCGGTCCAGAACCAATCAGGAAGCCGATTTTTCGCCTCAAAATAGTTGCGCCCGGCAAATTCCGGCATCGCGGCCCAGTAGATCCCTCTCATATACTCGCGCCAGCCAACGATTTGCCTTACAAATCCCTCCACCTGCTGCAATGTAATCGCTCCTGCAGCATCGCGATAGGCCTGCACTGCCGCATGGACAACTTCCAGCGGAGACAGCATTTTAGTGTTCAGAGCAAAGCTCAATAAGCTATGGTACAGGTAGGGCTGCCCCGTAACCATGGCATCCTGGTACGTTCCAAAATGTATCAGTCGGTGGGAGCAAAAATGTGCAAGTACCTGCAGGCTCTGACTCCGGTTGACAGGCCAGTTGAACGCAGTGGCATCTATTTCGCCCACCGTCTTGCATCCGGAAAGCGCTATACGCCCTACCACCTCCTCGACATTATTCCGCAATGCGGGGAAAGGGCCATCTTGAAGTCCTTTAACCGGCGCATTCCTATTCTCTTTATCCAAATTCCAGACGCCCTGCTCCGGGGCATTACCATCCATTAAGATATTGTACCGCTTTCGCATATGGCGGTACCAGGGCTCCATCACAAATTGTTTCCCCGAGAAGAACTGTGCCAGCTCTTCCCGTGTGGCCAGAAAGTGCTCCGTGTCGCAGGAAAAAACAGGTATAGTCCATTCCGCAGCCATTTCCATCAACTGTTGATCGAGTCTGTACTCGTCGGGCAACTGATAGTGGAAAGCCTGAATACTGTATTGCTGCATCAGCCATTCCAGATTCCTGCGCAGGTTACCGGTGTTGTTGGGGTCGTCCAGTTTCCAGTATAACACATCGTGCCCCCGTTGTCGCAGTGTATCGGCGAAAGCTTCCATCGCACTGAAAAAACCCGCCACTTTCGCGATATGATGTGTAACGTAGGTGAGCTCCTGCTTTAATTCCATCAGCACAAATAATCGGTCGGGCTGCACCTCCTTTAGCCAGGAGTGCTGCAAGTTGAGCTGGTCGCCCAATACCAGGTGGAGGGTGCGATACTTCGTTTGCATTTCAGATTACAATTTGGCCTTCTTTCGGGTCTCCTATAATATCTGCTGTATGATGGTGCCAGCGCCAGCCTGAAAGCCAGGCAAGCAGCGCATCCTGTTGATGATTGTTGCTGGCGGAGATTTCATCCAGGGTAAAACCTGTGGATTGTGCCAGCTGCGCCAACCAATCTTCCCCCATCACCCGCTTCAAATGCGCCGGATAGACTTCTGTAGACTGCACCCCAACTTGCTGTAACTGTCTAGACAATCGCATCGCTCTCGCAGTCAGGCCTCCCAGGAACATCGGTGACATGGCACCGGTAATCCGGTCGGCATCGCGATAAAAGTAATCCCCTTCCATGTTCGGTTGGGTATAAACGATTGGCAGCGATAAGGGAGCGTCGATGAAAATGTATTGTATGCCCGCTGCAACAATGACATCCAGGAGCCATACATCAGCATCCTTTTTCTTTTCAGATAACAGCAACTGCATTTTGCCATCTTCCTGCCATGCGATGGCTGTAGTTCCGGCGAGTTTACTGCCATAATCTATGCCGGCAAACAAGACCATCAGACTGTCGCTGCCGCAGGCATTTTGCCATATATTTCTTCCAGTTTGTGAAACCGGTAATCAAAAATTTCTTGGAGCTGTCTCTTGACCATCAGGGTATTCATCCATTTACCCAAAGGACCCAGTGGCAGTTTGTAATGAATCAGATCTATCATCTCTACTCCACCATCCACTTCCTTCAAAAAGTGCTTGTGGTGCCACAATGCGTAGGGACCAAAGCGCTGCTCATCAACGAAGTATTCCAACTCCTTCACGTGCGTAATCTCCGTTACCCAGTGCAGTGGAATGCCCAGGACAGGTTTCACCGTGTACTCAATGATCATTCCCTCATACATTTTATCGCCGGGTTGAAAACCTGACAGGATATGAAAACCCATGTAGTCGGGCGTGATGGTTTTGAGATTAGCCGGTGAAGAGAGAAAATCCCAGGCCTCCTGTATGGTAATAGGAAGTATTTGGCTGGAATGGATTTGATGTAACATACTAATGGTGTTTATTAGCTTTTAACGCTTGCCGTTGATGAATGTTCTGAGAGCCATAGTTTACGGAAGGCACCATCGCTGTCGTAGCGGTTTGCCTGTACCTCCGGATTGAAATACCTGTCTGACCGGGGATCCGTTCCCAGTCCTGCAACGTACAGCCAGTTTCCATAGTTGCTGCAGACATCGTAATCTATCAGCCGGCTTTCGAACCAGGCAGCACCCCACCTCCAGTCTTGCTGTAAATCATGTACCAGATAGCTGGCTGCGTTTTGTCTGCCCCTGTTGCTCATGAATCCCGTTTGCTGCAGCTCCCGCATGTTAGCATCTATAAAATATTGTCCTGTGGTTCCCTCCATCCACTTTCTGAACAAAGCCGGATTGTTGTTGGTGACGTTGGCATCCTCTTTCAATCCGGAGGCATGGAAAATTCTGCTTCCAAAACGCGCTGTCAGCCATTTGAAATAATCCCTCCACAGCAGTTCGAAAATCAACCAGTAGGTGGAGGCATTGGCACCTTCTGCTTCTTCGAACCGTCTGACCTGTGCATAGATGGTTCTTGCTGAGATGGCCCCGGTAGCCAGCCAGGGAGAAAACTTGGAACTGTATTCTGTTCCTAGCAGACCGTTTCTGGTTTCCTTATAGGTGGCAATTAGTTTCCTTTCAAAAATATATTGTCGTAAGTGAATCAAGGCATGTCGTTCCCCGCCCTGAAATGGGAAGGCGGAAAACGGATGGCGCTCCTGAGTCTCCTCCTTAAGTCCCGGTACCGGGAAGTGGAGTGCAGGAATTGCAGGGAGCGGTGGTATAGCAGGTACATGTAGCGGAGCACGAACGGTCCAGTTCTTTTCTACCTGCTTTCTGAAAGTCGTAAAGACCAGCGGCAAATCCTGTACGGCAAAGGGAAGATCCTCAACTGACAGCAGGCAGCTCGTTTCAAAGGTCATCACTTTCGCCGGGAGGCTGCGCAGGCTGTCGATCAAATCTTTTTCTTCCTGTGCGAAGCTATCTGCTATGGTAATAAGGGAAATACCGTAGTCCTGCACCCAAATGCGCAAAGTTTCTACATCGCAGGTATCCATGCGCAGGAGATTGCTTCCCCGCTCTATCAGATTCTGTTGCAGGTCATATAAAGTTTCCTCCAGCCAATTCTTTCGTGCTGTGCCTACGCGGGGAAAACCCAGGGGATGTTGATCGTTCCAATGAGCCGGTGGCATATAGACAGGCAACACAGTATCGGCATGATTACAGGCAAATGCAAATGCTTCATTATCCTCCAAACGCAGGTCGTTTGTAAATATATGAATAGCAATATTATATCTTTCCTTCATACCTTCTTTTCTTTCTGCAGGCATCGCTGCAATACTTCACCTCTTCCCAGTTCCGCGCCCATTTCTTTCTCCAATTAAACGGGCGCCCACACACCAGGCAGATTTTTTCAGGAAGGTGCGATTTTTTATATGCTTTGGGTGGTGTCAAAACGCAGAGGTTGCGGCAGGCTGTCGGCTTTGGCATAGCTCAACCTGTCCATTCTTCGGGTGGTGTGATAGCTGTCAAGTCCGGAGATGGCAATGGTACCGGCTTTCTCGATATCGAGGTATCCGTCGGGCGCTACCAGCTTATCGGGAAACTGTACGATGGTAATCTGTCCCACTATCATCGAGGTGCCATTGCTTTTGATAGATATTTCTTCCTTGAACTGCAGCCCCATCTTTATAGCGGCCTCTTTCACAAATGGAGCGAAAAACTGGTCGATGTATTCCAG
>DDYY01000087.1:915-1231 GCA_002346225.1 Bacteroidetes bacterium UBA3022 | reverse complement strand
AAAACTGGTCGATGTATTCCAGACCCAGTCCGCAGGCGTCGAATTCGCTGACGGATCTGTCATAGCGAGCGCTGGTTTGATGCGCCTTGTCGTAAAACGAAGCACCCACATGGTTCATGGTGAAGAAGCCCGTTGACCGGATATTCTCCAGGGTATGTCTTTCCACTATATCCGGGCGGAAAATGATGCCCATGAGAGCGGGATCAGAACCCAGGTGGATGGCAGAGCTCACGATGGATAGATTGGTATGCGCTTCAATGCTGCGCGTACCTATTAAGTTGGCACTTTTGAATCCGCTTAAGGAGTTGATGAAAGC
>DDYY01000087.1:487-676 GCA_002346225.1 Bacteroidetes bacterium UBA3022 | reverse complement strand
CGCTTAAGGAGTTGATGAAAGCTGCGCGATACCTTTTCTCGAGCAGTTTGATATCTTCTTTTTTCCAGATCATGACTACATTTTTAAGGAGGATATACCACCATCCCAGCCCAGTACCTGGCCACTCATAAATACTGATTGAGCGCCGAGCAACCATACTGCCAATGATGCTGCATCTTCCGGATTACC
>DDYY01000087.1:0-122 GCA_002346225.1 Bacteroidetes bacterium UBA3022 | reverse complement strand
TCGAGCAGTCGCGCGGCCAGCGGTGTATCGGTAAGCGATGGTGCCATTACGTTAACCCTGATTTTGGGTGCGAGTTCCGCTGCCAGCGAGCGACCGAAACCTTCTACCGCACCTTTGGCGGC
>DDYY01000066.1 GCA_002346225.1 Bacteroidetes bacterium UBA3022 | reverse complement strand
TTGTAAAATATTTTAAATTTAAAGTAGCAAATTTATTGACTGAGCCACTTTGACTGATTATATATTTTTTATAAATATATCAAAATTAAGCCCAATATTCACCAGAAAACTGTGTATCATTATATTTTTGACAATAGGGTTTATGCAGAGGATCTCTCCATCCGGCAACTCGTAGTATTTACCAATCTTCAGGCTGATGGCAGGGCTGTTGTAGTAGCCAATGCCTATTGTGAATGATTTACCAAAGCGCCATCCTATTTCAGGACCAAAATAAACGTCAAATCCTGAAATAAACTCATTTTCACAGTACCAGTCATTGTCAGTATAATAATTAGTAATTAAGCCTATTTTAAATGCAGTAATTAAGTGTTTATTTGGAACCATACGGTAACTGATTCCCAAAGATCTAAAGGCTTCCACTGTATAATCAATCCAGACTAAAGTTGTATAGTAAGCACCTACTCCCACCCAGCGATTGTGCTGATAGCCCAGTGAAAGCTGATAGCTCAGTGCAAATTCTAAATTACTTCTAAGGCCCGTCGTTAAATAAGCATTGAAAAATAGGGATGGCAGACGCGGAAATGTATCCGGTGCTTTTAACTTGTCTGTCATCACTTGATTTGCAGTATCAATATCCGGGATAGCCTGAATTACAGGCTCATTAAAAGAATCAGCTGCTGCTATGGTTACCGGACCGAAAGCATTGCTATTATTGGATATTTGCTGGGCTATCACCATCGACGATAGCAGACAAATGCAGTAAAAAAGTAAAATTTTATACATAACCCAATTCAATAGCTTGTTCAAAAATAAGGTTTTATATCTTGCATTCCGGAGGAGAAAATGGATAAATACCTGCACTCAGAGCAAGGAGAAATGTATTACAGATCTATCGGCAATGGCCAATGCGTAGTGCTGTTGCACGGGTTTTGTGAGTACAGCCATATCTGGGATCCAATCCTGATGCAGTTACCGGACGAGTTGCAATTGTTAATTCCCGATTTACCGGGATTTGGCCGATCTCCTGCACGAGAGCAGATAACCATAGAAGAATATGCTGCCGACATGCTTGCCATGATGGATGCCGAAGGAGTAGACAATGCTGTAGTGATAGGCCATAGTATGGGTGGGTATATTGCCATAGCTATGGCAGCTGCTGCCCCCGACCGGCTCAATGGCCTTGGACTCGTGCATTCGCATGTTTATGCAGACAGTCAGGCAACAAAAGTAACCAGAGAAAAGGCCATCAGGGTCATTGAAGAAAAGGGTGCCGAATTCTATATTCGTCAGTTTATACCGGGGCTGTTTTCTGCCAAAACCGATCGCATGATTGTGCGTGCTGATATCGCTTCACTGGAAGGACAGTCTGCTGCAGGACTTATTGCCGGGCATACAGCCATGTTACAGCGTAAAGATCATTCGGATGTATTGCGTCAACTGAAAATTCCTGTCATGATTATTGCCGGTGCCGATGATTTGATTATGCCCGTCGATATAATTGCAGGTCAGGCAGCTTTACCTGCCATCTGTATGGTGAAAGTGCTACTATCCAGCGGACATATGGGAATGCTGGAGGAGCCAATGGCTACTGCTGAAGCTATTAACAGCTATCTACAGCTATTGGTGCCGCGTCAATTTACATTTAATTGACAGATTCCAAAGCGTGTTTAAGTTGGTTATTTGTATTTTTAGGTAACCATGCAACCAACCCGAATTATTACCATTACTTTTCTAACAGTTTTGCTTTCCGGCAATTTACAGGCGCAGAGCATTTCAGGAATCATTAATATTTATACACCAATTGTAGATATCAGTGGTAGTGTGGTAACGGTAACTGACCCGGCTGGTTTTGCAGTTGGTGATCGCGTGCTGCTCATACAAATGCAAGGGGCTACCATTAATCTTTCAGAGACAGATGCATTTGGCGATATAATCGATTATGGTGGTGCCGGCTCCTATCAATTCAGTAATATTCTTGCAATTGTCGGATCGGTTTTTACCCTTGATGACTACTGCGGTACGTTCGATGCCGGTGCTGCCTCGCAACTGGTGCGGGTACCGGTGTATGATGCCGTGACAGTTACCGGAGAACTTACAGCTCCTGCATGGAATGGAGCTACAGGTGGGGTAGTTGTTTTCGAAGCTACCACATCTGTTACCCTGCTCGATGATATCAATGTGGATGGCAAGGGCTTTAGAGGTGGTAGTTTGTGCAATGGATTTTTTTTCTGTGGCGATGACGGCTATGGCACCGATTTCAGCGGTCCTGATTTTGGCGAGTGTGCTTCCGGCGGAAAAGGTGAAGGTATAGCGGTGCCGGATACCGACGATGCAGGTGGCAGGGGCAAGTCAGCCAACGGCGGAGGAGGCAGTAATACAGGCCAGCATGGCGGAGCTGGTGGAGGTAACTACGGCTTAGGAGGAAGAAGTGCATTTGAATGGACAGGCTGCTTTCCTTATGATGAAATTTGGGCCTTTGGTGGCAGCGGGCTGGATTATTCAGTGAACCGAATGTTTTTGGGTGGTGGAGGTGGTGGTGGTCATCAGGATAATTTTCTTTCTGTAACCAGTGGCGCAGATGGTGGCGGCATAGTAATCATTCGTTCGCCATTAATTACCGGTAATAGCAATACTATCTCAGCAAAGGGTTTGGCAGTTACAGCAATGTCAGACTCTGAAGGAGCCGGTGGTGGTGGCGCCGGTGGAAGTGTTCTTTTATTGATAGATGACTTTGTTTCTACCCTGAATGTGGATGTAAGTGGTGGAGATGGCGGTGATATCAGCAGCACCTTTTGGGCAGGCACCTGCCATGGCCCGGGCGGCGGTGGCGGCGGCGGATTTTTAGGCCTCAGCCCGGCTGCTGTTCCTGCAGAAGTGATAGCGGTGTTGGATGGGGGAGCTGCGGGCATTATCAACAGTCCCGGTGCTTTTTGCGATGATACCCCGCATGGTGCAGAAGCCGGAGCCTCAGGCGGCATTGTTACCGATATTAATTTGGGTGATCTGGTCTACCCCATAGCTGACCTGGGCCCCGATACTACGGTATGTTCACCGGCAAGCATCATTCTTTCTCCCGGAGATGATTATACCGGGTATTTATGGAGTACCGGCGACATTACTGCTACATTGGAAGTTTCCGTATCGGGAAGCTACTGGGTAGAAGTGCAAAATGATTTTGGCTGCACCGACCGTGATACCATTGTTATTAATGTGGTGGCAGGCCCCATAATTGCACTGCCCGATGAAGTAAGTTTCTGCGATGGTGAAACAGTGGTGTTAGACGCCTCCGGAGGAGGAACTTCCTGGTTGTGGAATACCGGGGCAACTACCTCTTCCATTACCGTTGGTGATGCAGGTTTGTATTGGGTTGCAGCCGAAAATGACCTCGGTTGTGTTGCTCAGGATACAACCAATGTAATTGTTTTTCCTCTGCCCGCCATTGACCTTGGTAATGATACTGCTGCCTGTGTTACGTTCCAGCCGATTGTATTGGATGTAACCATTGAAGGAGGAATCTATACCTGGTCAGATGGAAGCACCAACCCCGAATTGACGGTCACCACACCGGGATATTTGCAGGTAACTGTAGTATCCCCTGATGGCTGCACCGCTACCGACGATATCCTAATATTCGATGCCTGCGCTGCCATCTTTATTCCCAATGCATTCAGCCCCAATGCCGATGGAACCAATGACGGTTTTGGTCCTGTTATCGTCGACCCGGTTCAGGAATATGACTTCGAAATCTATAACCGCTGGGGGGAAATGGTTTTTAGTTCTGAAGCCCTGGAGCAGCGATGGGATGGCACCTTCAAAGGCAAGGATGCCGAATTGGGTGTGTACGTATGGACCATTCGCTATGTAAGCGCTGCCTTCAACAGCGGAGAAGTATTTCGAACAGGTACGGTTACACTGGTTCGGTAATTATAATTTCTCTTTCAGGAAGGTTCCAGTATAACTATTTTCAACTGCAACAAGTCCTTCCGGCGCACCTTCGTATACCAGATAACCGCCGTCTTCGCCTCCTTCCGGACCGAGATCGGTGACCCAGTCGGCGCACTTGATGACTTCGAGGTTGTGCTCTATCACCAGTATGCTGT
>DDYY01000083.1 GCA_002346225.1 Bacteroidetes bacterium UBA3022 | reverse complement strand
TGAAAGGTGATTTGAAATCTCCTATTCTCTGTCTGGTAGGCCCTCCGGGTGTTGGTAAAACATCATTGGGACAATCTGTTGCAAGAGCGCTCGGCAGGAAGTACGTGCGCATGAGTCTGGGAGGTTTGCACGACGAAAGTGAAATCAGGGGACACCGCAAAACCTATATCGGTGCCATGCCCGGTCGTATCCTGCAGTCATTGAAGCGGGCCAAAAGCTCTAACCCGGTGTTCATACTGGACGAAGTAGACAAAGTGGGTTCAGATTTTCGTGGCGATCCCAGCAGTGCCTTGTTAGAAGTCCTGGACCCGGAACAAAACACCTCCTTCTACGATAATTTCCTGGAACTCGAATACGACCTTTCCAAGGTGCTGTTCATTGCTACGGCCAATAACATCAATGCCATCCAGCCTGCATTGCGCGATAGGATGGAAATCATTTATTTGAGTGGCTATTCAACGGAAGAAAAGGTGGAGATTGCCCGCCAGTTCATTGTGCCCCGTCAACGCAAAGAACATGGTCTGAAAGCCAGGGACATCATTCTGAAAGATGATATTTTAAAAAATATTATTGAAAATTATACTCGGGAAAGTGGTGTTCGGGAGCTCGAAAGAGTAGTAGCTGCAGTGATGCGCAGAATTGCAAGAAATGTGGCAAGTGGTAAAGCATACAACAAAACCTTGAAGCGGACAGATATCGATGAAATATTAGGTTTTAGAAAATATGAAAAGGAGGAAGCCGCTGAGGTAAAAGTGCCCGGGGTAGCCATAGGACTTGCATGGACATCCGTAGGCGGTGACATACTGTTCATTGAAGCCATTAAAAGTGCGGGTAAAGGTAATATCCAGCTTACGGGTAATTTGGGTAATGTGATGAAGGAGAGCGCCAGTACGGCTTTGAGTTATCTCCGCGCGAACGCTGCCAACTTCGGTATCGATGCCGGAATTTTCGATCAGGTGAATATACACATTCACGTACCGGAGGGAGCCATACCCAAAGACGGTCCGTCGGCAGGGGTTACGATGCTCACTGCTTTGGCTTCTGTTTTATCCGGAAGGAAAGTAAAAGCCGGCCTGGCCATGACCGGTGAAATCACGCTGCGTGGGAAGGTGCTGCCGGTAGGGGGTATTAAGGAAAAAATCCTGGCCGCGCGCCGTGCAGGACTGAAACAAATCATTCTCTGTAAGCAGAATGAGAAAGACATCCGTGAAATCAATCCGGCATACATCAAAGGAATGCGCTTCCACTATGTGGAAACTATGAATGAAGTAGTAGACCTTGCCCTGATGAAAGGTAAATCAAGGGTTTAACCTCGATAGTATCAAACCGGCTACGAGCGCCTGGAACAAACCATACAGAATCCAGGTCAATACCATTTCCAGGGAAATGTTGATGGCACTGAAGGTAATCCACATGGTAGGAATGGTGGCTATCGCAGCATATATCAAACTGAATTCAAGCGCCTTTGCGATGCTATTGCCGGTAAAGATCTCCTTGACCCGGTTCCAGAACCATGCAAGCGCTAATCCCAGCAGAAATGGATGTATGTAGAAAAGAATATCGCGGCTGCCGTCGGTATTAAACGTGGGACCAAAATATTCCCATGCCAGTGAAGGGAACAGTTTAATTGTCAGAAACAGTGCAATAAAACTGCTTATCAGCAGGAAAATGCCTGTCAGAATTCCGGGAATCAGTATTTTCTTCATAATAGGGTTGGATTTAGAGTGCAAGGTAATTAGAAGAGTAATACTAAATGTTGACTTTTGTTACCTCTGATGTTGTCGAATATCTGTCAAAAAACCATCTTATCTTCGGGCCATGACAATGTTGCGGAAAGGACTTCGTTGGTATCTTCAAATGCGCTTTCTCGCAATTATTCTGCTTATAGGTGCTTCCTGGTCCGCTCGTGCTCAGCTGGGTGGAAGCTACACCTACCAGTATCTGTTGCTTCCCAACAGTGCCAGAGTCGCTGCTCTGGGTGGTGTTAACGTGTCCTCTATGGATGGCGATGCTGCTATGGGCTGGATGAACCCGGCCTTGCTGAATGCCCAGATGCATAATGTACTTTCTGTCAATCATGCCATCTGTGCTGGTAATATCAACCACGGGTACGTGGCATATGCCCGATCAGGACGCAATACAGATTTGACCTACCATACCGGTTTGTTGTACAATACATATGGTACTATGGCGGCTTACGATGAAAATGGCAACCCCAACGGCAGTTTTAAAGCTTCAGAATATGCGTTGACCGGGGGCATTTCGTATCGGGCCGACAAACTTTCTTACGGTATGAATGCCCGGCTCTTATATGGTCAACTGGAATCCTATAACTCACTAGGTGTGGCCATTGACCTCGGAGGTGCGTATGCCGATACCGCCCGGCGGCTGTATGCAGGTGTTGTGCTTAAGAATATTGGAACCCAACTGATATCCTACACCCCCCAGAATGCAGAGCCGCTCCCTTTTGAAATACAGGCGGGAATATCTAAACGGTTGCAATACCTGCCGCTGCAGGTAAGTCTGACAGCGCATAATATGCAACAATTCGATATTCGATATGCCGACCCGGCCAATACGGGACAACAAAACATTTTTGCCGCAGACAGCAATTCGGAAAACGAGGATCGATTTATAGGAGATAAAATTCTTCGGCACCTGGTACTGGCAGGTGAATTCTATTTCGGGGATAATCTGCGGGTACGGGCAGGATATGATTTCATGCAGCAGCGCGAGCTGATACTGGCCACACGTCGCGGGCTCACCGGTTTCTCGATGGGTATGGGTATAATCGTCAAGAAATACAGCATCGATTACAGCTACGAGGTTACCAGCCTGGCAGGTGGCAACCACTACTTCAGCATATCCACCGACCTCGATTATTTCGGCAAACGCTGATACTTCCCTCGTTTTGTATCTTCGGCCCCTGTTACTATGATTATTGCAATAGACGGATTTTCAGCAACAGGCAAGAGTACCCTTGCGCGCAATCTGGCGCATGCATTGGGGTATATATTTCTGGATACAGGTGCCATGTACCGTGCCGTAACCTATTATCTGTTGTCGCATAATATTGACTGGAAGAATCCGCAACAACTGGAAGACGCGCTTCTTCAAATTACCATCGCATTTCAGCGGAAAGCCGACGGCACAACCATAACCCTCCTGAACGGTGCCGATGTGGAAGAGCCCATCCGCGGCATGGAAGTAGCCAATAAGGTAAGTGAAGTGGCTGCTGTATCTGCTGTCCGCAGGTTTCTGGTAAAGCAGCAGCGCATCATAGGCGCGGACAATAAAGTGGTGATGGACGGTCGGGATATTGGTACAGTTGTCTTTCCTGATGCTACACTGAAGCTATTTGTCATAGCTGATTTTGAGGTAAGGGTACGCAGAAGATGGCTGGAATTGCAGCAATCCGGCACCCAGTTAACCCTGGAGGAGGTAGCTGAAAACCTCCGTAAGCGCGACAGGGAGGAAACCGAAAGAACGGACAGTCCGCTCGCTCAGGCGGCAGATGCTATTGTTCTGGATTCCACCCATCTCAGCCCCAAAGCTATGCTGGACAGCGCATTAAACCTGGCCAAAGAACGGTCTGGGAAGCACTGATAGCCCCCCATTTTCATGGTTTTATTGCTTTTTTCTGACAATACTGTGTATATTTGGGTTTGCGTGCCACATGCATAGCGAGAAACTGATTTTAAACCAAATTTACAAACATGTTAAAAAAAATTACATTTCTAACGGCTTTGGCATTTCTGCTATCGGCCACATCATTCGGGCAATATTGTATTCCCGACTACACCTCCGATCTTTCCGGAGACTATGTAGATGATTTTCAAATCACAGGTCCCGGTGTGGATTTCGAAAACAACAACACGGGCGAACCTGTAGGTAATTACACAGACTATACAGGTGTTTTCGATGCCCTCTCATTACTCGAGGGTGCTACCTATGAGGTATTTGTGGATTGCGGTCCATCTTGGGATCAGGGTATTGCCGTTTACATCGACTACAATTACGATGAGGTTTTTTCTTCAGATGAAAGAGTAGCGTGTGCTTTAGTAGATGCCGGAACAGGAGGAGTTACTTATTCTTTTGATGTTCCATTTGGCCTTACCCCCGGTGAAACACGCATGCGGGTACTGGCTGATTTTGGAGATAACTGTACCGTCAATATGGATAACATGGCTGCATGTACGGTTACTTCTTCTTTTGGAGAAGTAGAGGACTATGCAGTGATTCTGGTAGCAGGTGATGATTGTACCGGTGCACCTGATGCATCTGTAGCCAGCTCTACTGCAGAATCTACCTGTGCTTCCGATATCTTCACCGTTTCAGTTCCTCCGGTAGCTGCAGGTGCCATTAGCTATCAGTGGTGGTCATCTGCCGATGGTGTTACCTACACAGAAATTGATGGTGCAACTTCTGCATCTTATGCTACTTCCCAGACAGAAGCAACTTACTACCAGTGTCAGATTACCTGCGACGCCTCCGGTGAGAGCACTATCTCTGAGCCGGTGTTCGTGGATAACGTTTGTCCCGGTTGTACCGATCCTGAGTCTGTTAACTACAACGAAGAAGCCAACGTAGATGACGGGAGCTGTTTCTATGGCTACACGCTTTCAGAGTGTGACTATGGTAGTTCTTTCCTCGCCGTACCTGATGGTGCTGCAACCCTGAGCTTAGGCGATGATGCTGTTTCCGCAGCAGTAGGTCTGGGCTTTGACTTCTTATACTTCGGTTCTACTTTCTCCAATGTATACGTTACTTCCAATGGTGTAATGAGCTTTGATTTCACCACCGATAACGGATGTTGCACAGGAGATGTGTTACCTGCAACTGCATATGCTAACAGTATTCACTTCCACCAGGAAGACTTAGACCCTAACGGCGGTTTGGCGGGAACTATCTCTTACTGGACAGAAGGCGATCCGGGTGCACAGGTATTTGTACTGGACTTCACAGATGTTCCTCATTTTCCGGATGCAACCGGACCACTGGTAAGTGTACAGGTACAACTGCATGAAGCTACAGGCGACATCAAAATTGTCACTACTGAGTTCAACCAGGATGCTTCCACTGCCACCACACTGGGTATTAGTACTACTTCTTACGGTGGAGTTGCTTACTGGCCGGAAGGACATAATTCAGCAGAATATCCAAGTGAGTTTGAAACTTGTTACCTGTTCTCTCCCAACGAACCAGGCGCTGTATGTGCGGCTCCGGGCGAAATAACCGTTAGTGATTTAACACCTACAAGTGCTACTTTATCCTGGGATGCAGTAGAGGGAGCCAGCCAGTACATATTGGCTATGCGCAATAACACCACCGGTGTGCGCAATACCCGTCAGTTTAACGTAACCAGCTTTACTTTCGATAACCTGGTACCGGGTAACTCCTACACCTTCAGAGTGAAGTCTGTTTGTTTCCCTGATGGAACATCCAGCCCTTCTCCTGCAGTTGACTTTACCACGCCATTGCGCGAAGGTTTGACCAGCCAGGGTGTAAAAGTGTATCCTAACCCTTCCAATGGATTGTTCCGCGTACAGCTGAACGGTGCCGGTTATGGTGATGTTTGGGTAAGCGTATTCAACTCTCTCGGTCAGTTGGTGTACAACCAGAATTTTGTAACCGACGAAGTCATTTCTGTTAAGGAAGTGGATCTCAGCAATATGGCCGCAGGTACTTATACCCTGCGCCTGATGAGCGATTCCGGCACAGTGATGGAGCAGATTGTTATAGAATAAACATTGATTATTCAATAGTTACAGGCGACTCTCAAAAAGAGTCGCCTTTTTTTTGTCATGGATTTGTAATTGCGGAATCCTTTGTGTAAAATTACCTTCATTAACAGAACCGTTTATTAACCAAAATGTACAAAAACATGAAAAAAACGTTACTTAATTTAGGCAGTGCCTTTGCCATAATCTCCATGTTGGGTATGGGTGCTGTTAACGCACAAACCTATACGGTGGGTGCAGACAATGGCAGCAATGGCACAACTGGGTCTCCTTGTCCCATGCAGGATTATTACAAGCAGAGCAAGGCACAGTACCTCTTTCTTGCTTCAGAACTTGCAGGAGCCGGAATGAGTGCCGGTGATATTACAGCTATTGCATGGACTGTTACTGCACCGTATGTGGTTACAGATCCAGATGGAGGTATCATAGAGAACTACACTATTAAAATGGGTTCTACCGGTACATCCAGCTTAAGCACTACACTGTGGGAATCGGGTGCTACTGTTGTA
>DDYY01000047.1:606-22543 GCA_002346225.1 Bacteroidetes bacterium UBA3022 | reverse complement strand
ATTCGCGTCTTACCCAATCGGGTCGTGGAAATCCTTCCGGTGGTCTGTAGGAGACTGTCAAGTCCGCTCCCTCTACTTCCACGCTAAAGTGTTCCCGAATCCGCCCGGGGGCAAATACCAGCATTTCATAGGTGTTATTGGTTTTGTAAATGTTTACAGCGGCTCTTTGCGCTGAACGGTACTGCGGTCCTTTGGACCTGCTGCCGTGGGTGCCTTTTGCGGCATCTGTTGTTGTGTAGTACATATGCTACTTTTAAGTGAATAATACCCTGTAGTCGACTCAGGAAAAGAAATATTGTAAGGGTCGGATATTTTTCCTTTTTTGGTAACTTTAGAGAATCCTCCGTTCACCCCCAAAACCTGATTTCCATGGTACTGTACAACCCCAAAGACTGGTGGAAGCTGATATTCGCCTTTAGAAAAAGCGATACCCTTCGCAGGAATATGCCTGCTATTTTCGCCATTGCAGCCTATACGGCACTAATTGCCTATCTGGAAAACGATGTATTTCATGTTCAGTTTAAAAACACCACGGCCATTCACGCTTTGGTGGGTTTTGTACTTTCACTGTTGCTGGTATTCAGAACCAACTCCGCTTATGACAGATGGTGGGAAGGCCGCAAGATCTGGGGCAGCTTTGTCAATAACAGCAGGAACCTGGCGCTCAAAATTGCCGTGCATATCAGGGATAAGCAGGTGCGGGAACGATTCGGGGTGCTCATTCCCAATTACATTTACGCTGCCAAGGAGCATCTGAGGGGACCTGTTGATATCAGAAAGCTGGCGGAATGCGATCGCTATACTACCGCTTACTACAATAGGCAGGGTCATGTTCCCAATCAGGTGATGCTGGCGATGTATACAGAAATCAAAGGCCAGTTAGACAGCGGCCACATCAGCCAGGAAGAAATGCTGTTCCTCAACAATGAGCTGCAATCATTCACCGATAACATAGGCGCCTGCGAACGCATTAAGAAAACGCCTATTCCTTACTCGTACAATATCTTTCTTAAAAAGGTGATATTTCTATATATATTCAGCATGCCCATTGGCTTCGTTCGGGAGTTCGGGTACTGGAGTGCAGCCATCGTACCCATCCTATTCTACATTTTCGCCAGTATTGAAATGATAGCCGAGGAAATTGAAGACCCATTTGGAAAAGATGCCAACGACCTTCCTACCGATGACATCTACATTACCATCAAAGAGAATGTGGAGGAGTTGCTACCCGATGTTCCGGGACATTAATTTCGATTGAACTTGTCGATATCGCGGCGCTCCTTTTTGGTAGGTCGCCCGGTGCCCCTTTCGCGAAAAGCGGCGGGTAGCAGGGAGTCCATTTTGAGCTTATCCAGTTCTTCCGGCGGGGTCAGATCTTCATAGTGCTCTCTGGCCACAGCTGCCCCTACTCTTTTTTCAATCAGACCGAGCACTTTATAAGTGTAAGTGACCACTCCTTTCCGAACCGCCACTGTTTTTCCCACCGTAACCATGTAGGATGCTTTGACCGCCTGTCCGTCCACTTTCACTTTCCCGCTCGTTGCAGCTTCTGAGGCAGCACTTCTTGTCTTGTAGCACCTGATGGCCCACAACCATTTATCGATACGACATTTTTCCACAGTTTCCACAGGCACAAAATTAAACTATAGGGGGTAACGTTTACCTTTGAACTCAAATTCGACCCATTCATGCAAAAGCCAGCGACAGCAAAGGAAATCGTACATTCTCTGCAAGACCGCTTTCGACCCGAAAAAGCCGAACCCGGATATGCTGCCATCTTTCATCTCGATATTGAAGGAGAAAGAGGCGGACAGTTCACCGTTGCCATAGATGACGGCACGATTTCTGTTCATGAGGGTTTGGAAGGAACAGCTACCTGTGAAATCAAAGCCAGCGACAGCACTTACGAAGATGTTGAATGGGGGCGCACCAATCCGCAGATGGCTTTTATGTTTGGTAAAGTAAAGGTCAGTGACATTGGCGCCATGCTCGATTTTGCCGGCATGTTCCACCGTTGTGAAGATTATTATAAAGACTAAAATACCCGATATGACTTCAAGGCTCCGCCTGCTACCTGTCTTTTTCCTTTTCCTTTCTTCTATTTCTTTCGCTCAGGACAGTCGCTTTAACGGTTTATCTGCCATAACCGGCAATATATACCCCAGCGATAAACACATGAATATCACCATCGACAAGGAACTCATCGATGTCCGCGGGCTGGATTCCAATGTTATATATGATATATTGTATTCGGCACGCAACACCGGCGATCAGTACGGTGTAGTGAATGTTACCCAGCCCATTCAGTTGTATTTCAACGATTTCCGTCCGGGATACCGCTCACCTTTACTCGATATTATGTCGAAACTGTTTATTGATATTTTTCAGGTGTCAGATCCCGGCACAGATATACGGCAGCAAATCAAGGACAACTTTGGACAACGCTTGTTTATCCGCAGGTATGTAAGCAGTGAAAACCTCCGGTCGCTGGGAATTTATACCGACTTGTTTAAGAACAATACCCGACTCAATTACACCAAAGTATGGGTTGAATTCAGATGGATAGACGACGACCCTTATAATCTGGATAAAAACACCGAGTGCCTCAGCATGGAAATCAGAATGAGCACCGATGTGGAATTCAAGCCGAATGAAACTTTTAACCTGTTGAGTTTTATAAAATTGCCTACCACTTTATGCGGGCGCGAAGAAATGCAGATATATGCCCCCTACCAGCTGGGAACACCCAGAGATTGGAAGGAGAATCTTAAAGAAGTCTACATTCAGCACGATATTTTCGATGTAACTCCTATTCTTCCTCAGGGCGCTTCATATGAATCGGGCTATACCGGTGAGCGCGAACAAATACTGAAAGTGCGCAATATTCCTGCGGGAAGCAGCAAGGGAATCGCCTTTCTTGCCCTGCGGGAAAACCTTCAGCAATGCGGCAGCACGCTGCTAAGGGAAGAGAAATCCATCATCCCGGCGCCCATCACCAATGTTACAGCCTCTTCCTGGGATAAAACACCTACTAGGCTAAATGACCGCAACTATGTTGTTACCTACGAGGCCAATTTCTCAGACACCCTCCAGCGCTACCAAACAGGCAATCCGACAGACCTTGATTTACTGGAAAAAGGGCTTCAAAAGCGGCTGTACAGTTCCTATTTAATGAACGATTTCATACAGGGAAATTGCAAAGGCCAGCAATCGGGCATAGCGATTAAAGAAAGTGGACACCCCATCTTTGCCTTCGATATCAGCAATTATAATGAAGAAGACAGCGTATTCAACGGACAGCCTAATCTGGCACGTCAAACCTGCTGGTGCGAAGGAGTGGATGGCAACGGCAAGGGAGAATACATAGAATTCACACTGCAACAAGCCTCCAATGCTGTAAGTATATTCAACGGAAATCAGCAGGAAGAAGACAAGTTCAATGATTACACCATGGCGGATGTAATCCGATTCCATTCGCCCGATGGTCTTATCGAGGATAAAAAATACTCTATTATCGATTTACGGATTAAAAATCTGTATCCGATTTATATGCCTGCCGGTCGTTACCGCATTTATATGGACGAGGTTGACAACAACAACAGGGTTAAGCGCACCTGTATCAACAGCATACTTTTCGACTTTGTATATGAAGACCCCTGGTATCAAAAAGCCCGTGTTGCACTGGATAATGCCTACAACAGAGGTGGCTGATGCAGGTACCGGAACACTTGTTTTGGGAGGCACTGCAAGAATTAACCGGTGGCACACCCCGGTCAGTGAGCTATCTGCCTGTCAGCGGTGGTTCTATCAACAAATGTTTTCAAATACGAACGGACGCCCATTATTTCTTCCTCAAATGGCAGGATGCTGCAGCATATCCCGACCTGCTGAAGAAAGAAGCCACAGGACTCGAACTCCTTCGGCAGCATTTCAAGGGATATATTCCTGAAGTACTGCACCGGGATGCCGATGAGCAGCACGAGGTGCTTATTATGGAATGGATTCATTCAGGCAAACAGGATGAAATGGCATTCACCACACTGGGAGAGCAATTAGCCTCCATGCATTTACAGCAAGGTGGTGCATTCGGTCTCGACCACGATAACTATATGGGAGCGCTGGAACAGCAAAATCAGGCTTGCACCGATTTCCCTTCGTTTTATATCACCCGGCGTTTGGAACCGCTCATCAAGAAGGCGGTAGACACAGGCGTATTATCTTCCAACAGCCACAGACAACTGGAACGGCTGGGACGCAGACTGCCCGAAATGGTTCCGGATGAGTTCCCCAGTCTGATCCATGGTGACCTTTGGAGTGGCAATGTCATGGTAAACAACCGACAGGAGCCCGTTCTGATAGATCCGGCCGTTGCATGGTCGCACCGGGAATGCGACATTGCCATGACTGCCCTTTTTGGCGGTTTCCCGGATGCCTTCTACTCCGCTTATCAGAACACCTATCCGCTTGTCCCCGGATGGAAACAGCGTATTAGTCTTTTTCAATTATATCCGTTGCTGGTACATGCCCTGTTGTTTGGAGGCACTTATGTGCGAGATGTACAACATCAGCTTAGTGTTTATTAAGCTTTAAAGGTTGTGTTTGTCCGGACATGTATGCTCTGACCGATATTTTATGCAACCGCACCGCTATTATCTGCCCTCTATACCCAACAAAAAATAATTTCAAATTGTATATCTTCATAGCGCCGAAAACCTATGAAGTATATTTACCTGATGCTGCTCTTTTGCTCTGCTGCGTTGCATGTGCATGCACAGAAAAGCTCGAATAAGGAAGGTACTGTTACCATCATGGCAGGCTATGATATTGGTGCCTACGGACTGGAACATTATATGTGGCAGGACGGTAATGAGTTATTTGGCAGAACCGGAAATGCACTCACCTCCAATGCCGTTGTAAGCATTCAAATGGGCGTATTGGAAATGTTGTCAATAGGTGTAAGTGGCAGTTTTGGCAATTATTACGAAGACCCCTTGTACGTTGGAAAAAGTGGTTCAATCTATTATTCTGCAGCCGGTGATGTGCGGTTTTATCTGGCTAATTATCCTTATTTCAACTGGTATGTGGGCGGACTTCTGGGGCTTTCCACCCTTTCACTCAGCAATGACGATGATAAAGGCAGGGCTGTTGAAATACTCTACAGAGGACCTTATATGGGAATCACCAATGGACTGCACTGGTATTTTAGCTCCTCTTTCGGAGTCAATTTCGCCTTAGTTTTCAGCAATATGCAATTCCGGTTGGATAACTATACCATTGACGGCGATATTCAATCGACGCCGGGTCTGAGCAGCAGTGTAAACGGGATGGGCGTGCATGTGCGATTCGGAGTAAGTTATAAGTTATACTAGTAATCAATTAAATATGAAATACGTTATTTATATATTTCTTTTGGGTATGTTTTTTAATGTCAATGGCCAAACAAATGTAAACGGTTCAATTTCAATAGATGGGAATGAACTTTTATATCGACTGTTTATACCTTCAGCCTACGATGAATCACTGGCAACTCCGCTTGTAATAAGTATGCATGGATTTGGAGGGAATGGAGTTGGACAACAAAATTATGATGGCTTATCCTTTGTTGCGGATACTGCCGGTTTTCTTGTTGTTTATCCAACTGCTTTCAACAACACATGGAATGCCGGAGAAGATTACTACAGCGATTATACATCATTCAATGATGTAGCATTTATAAGCCAACTAATTGACAGTATTTCCCTCCTGTACAACATCGATCTTACACGTGTTTATGCCTGTGGAATGAGCAACGGAGGCGACATGGCATACCGTCTGGCATGTGAGTTAAGCGACCGAATTGCCGCGGTGGGCAGTGTTACCGGCACAATGATAACCGATATTTATGCATCGTGTGCGCCGGAATACCCGATGCCTGTTATACACTTCCATGGAACAGGTGATGATATTTCCTCAATTTCAGGCGGACCGGGTTGGGTAAGTTTAAAGCAAACTATTGGCTTGTGGAGAACAATCAATAACTGTTCCGACAAAATGATCAATATTGTGCCCAATACCGACCCGGAAGACAACACAACCGCCCGGCTATTTAGCTTCGATTGTCCTGAGGCACGACTGGACTATTACATTATAAAAAATGGCGGTCATACCTGGCCGGGGACTCCTTATGATTTCTTCTCTGTTTTTGCATTTGGATACACCAGCGGAGATATTGCCGGAAGTGCAGAGCTCTGGCGGTTTTTTTCAGAATTTACGCGAGAATCACCTTCTACTATCGGACGTCAGGCGCTCACTGTTGAACACGATTCGGACAGCGTTTTATTATGGCCAAATCCTGTGACCTCTGAACTAAACATTTCCTACCATGCGTCATCAAGTAGTGAAGGCCTTTTATCCGTTTGCAATTTGTCGGGTCAAACTCTAAAGGAAATACCCACTCATATTCTGCATGGATTAAATAGCTGGCAGTTACCCTTGGAAGGACTTTCCCATGGCATTTATGTTGTAAAAGTGCAAGCAGCATCAGCGCAGTATGTGCGTACTTTTATCAAACAATAACATAGTCAAACCTGCTGTAAACCAACACGGCAATGTGGCATTCCTTACCTTTGTAGCATGACCCAAAAAATCATTGAAGCAGCCTGGAATGACAGGACTTTATTAGACGATGCCGCTACGCGTTCTGCCATTTTGCAGGTTATTGAGCAGTTAGATGCCGGTGTTTTGCGTGTTGCCGAAAAGCAGGGAGATGCATGGAAAGTCAATGAATGGGTGAAGAAGGCTGTGATTCTCTATTTTCCCATCAGCCAGATGACCACCATAGAGGTGGGCCCATTTGAGTTCCACGATAAAATTCCGCTGAAGAAAGACTATGCTGCAAAGGGCATCCGGGTGGTACCTCATGCCATTGCACGCCACGGCGCATATGTGAGTAAAGGCGTGATCATGATGCCTTCTTACATCAACATCGGAGCTTATGTAGACGAAGGCACCATGGTGGATACCTGGGCTACTGTAGGCAGCTGTGCCCAGATAGGCAAAAACGTACACCTGAGTGGTGGTGTGGGCATTGGCGGTGTGCTGGAACCCGTGCAGGCAAGTCCGGTAATCATTGAAGATAATTGCTTTATCGGTTCGCGCTGCATTGTAGTGGAAGGCGCTATCATTGAAGAAGAGGCCGTATTAGGCGCCAATGTAGTCATCACTCAAAGCACCAAAATCATTGACGTGACAGGCAGTGAACCGGTAACCTACCAGGGCAGAGTACCCGCCAGGAGCGTAGTGATTCCGGGAACCTATACCAAGAGTTTTCCTGCCGGCGATTATCAGGTACCCTGTGCCCTTATTATCGGTCAGCGGAAAGCCTCTACAGATAAAAAAACCAGTCTGAACAGCGCCTTGCGCGAGCACAACGTTGCAGTTTGAACGCATTTGGATTAGATCTCAGCCGCTCCCTGCTTTCGCAGCTTCCCCTGGAAGAAACCGATTTGCAGCTCCTGCAGCTGGTCGCAGCAACAGCCGAAACATTGCAAATGGAAACATATGTAGTGGGTGGATATGTAAGAGATTTAATTCTGCAGCGCTACGTTAAGGATATAGACTTTGTTTGTGTAGGCGATGGCGTAGCATTGGCAGAAGCTGTAGCAAAAGCGTTGCCGGGAGATGTATCCGTGGCGGTATTCCGCAATTTCGGAACCGCTCATATCCGACATCGTGGCATGGACCTGGAATTTGTTGGTGCAAGGAAGGAATCGTACACATTCGACAGCCGCAAACCCAAGGTAGCACCCGGTAGTATTGCAGATGACCAGCTGCGCAGGGATTTCACCATCAATGCATTGGCACTATCGCTCAACGCTGCCAATTATGGTCAATTGGTAGATCCATTCGACGGGCTGACAAACCTCGCCGATGGTATTATCCGCACGCCACAGGAACCGTCACGTACTTTCAGCGACGACCCCTTGCGTATGATGCGTGCCATTCGTTTTGCATCTCAGCTGGGATTTCAGGTTGAAGCGGCAACTTACAATGCTATTCGCACCGAACGCGAGCGCATCCGCATCATCAGTCGCGAGCGTATTACGGATGAGCTCAATAAAATAATTCTTTCCCCGGTACCCTCCATAGGGTTCCATATGCTTTTCGACACTGGTCTGCTGGAAATCATTTTCCTGGAATTTTACGCTTTGCATGGTGTAGACAATGTGGAAGGTCATGCTCATAAAGACAATTTCTACCATACCCTGGAGGTGCTGGACAACCTGAGCATGCACAGCAAAGATTTGTGGTTGCGCTGGGCAGCTGTGCTCCATGACATCGGCAAGCCCGCTACTAAAGCCTTCGAGCCCGGTCATGGCTGGACTTTCCACGGACATGAAGTGGTAGGTGCGCGCATGGTGAAACGCATCTTCCGACAAATGAAACTGCCCATGACCGAAGAGATGCGCTTTGTAGAAAAAATGGTACTGCTGCATCTGCGGCCTATAGCCTTGCACAAAGAGCAGGTGACAGACAGCGCCATCCGTCGTTTGTTGTTCGATGCCGGCGATGATATTGATAAGTTGATGCTTTTGTGCGAAGCGGATATTACCACCAAGAATAAAAACCGCATGCAACGCTACCTGAAAAATTTCGAGCTGGTGCGGAGGAAATTGGTGGAGGTGGAAGCCAAAGACAGTATCAAAAATTTTCAACCACCCATTTCCGGTGAAATCATCATGTCTACTTTCGGCATTGGTCCCGGCAGAGAGGTGGGGATTATTAAAACAGCCATTCGTGAAGCCATTTTAGATGGCATTATTCCCAACGAATACGAGCCTGCCTATCAGATGATGCTGGAAAAGGGAAAGGAGCTGGGGTTGCCATTCGCATAAAATGTTTAATTTTAGCATGCTAACTATGGGCATTCCTTTGAAATACAAACTCACTTGCACCTTTTTTATTCATTGGCTAGCGTTTGTGGTGGTTCAGGGACAGGTTTCAGAATTGATTGACTGGCAAATTGCTGAGCAACCTATTAACTTCTCACCATTTACAGATTACGGCTCAACGCAAGTGTCGGATATAACTATGTACGACGGGAATTTTGCTATAGTAGGAAACTATTCGACATCATATTATGACATTTTAGACGAATTAAGCTCTTCTAAAGAAATCTTCCTGATGTTGGTATCGGAAGAAGGTGAGGTCATTAGCAAAAAAAACTATGCTTTATATGATGAAGATGAGGGTTGTTTTATCACAGTGTCTGACGATAAGTTATTCTTAGCGTTTACAAGTCACATTTATTTTTGGGATGATGATACTTGGGAATACTATGAAACAGACAAGAACATATATTTAGCATCTGTATCACCATCATTAGATGTCGAATGGCAGTTAACTTTTGGTGGTAATGAAGATGATATCACGGCTGATATCGTCACTGCTGACACCAACAGGCTATGGATTGCAGCCACGAGTTACTCAGATTCTTCCGAAACTAAAACTTCAACCAATTATGGAGCATCAGATATCTGGATATTGGAGACAAGTAATGAGGGTATTATCATTAATGATATGACATTTGGAGGTGCTGATTTAGAGATTGCTACAAGTATTTTTCGATCCGGCGATGGTTCTGTTTTTATAGCAGGGTCGTCCGCTTCCCCGCCATCAGGTGTCAAATCGTCCTCCTTAAAGGGAGCGTATGACTATTGGCTTTTACATATCGATGAGACAGGTAACGTTATTTGGGATAAGAGTTATGGGGGCTCAGATATCGAAATGCTCAGCGATGCAGTTTATAATGCCACGACAAACTCCATTTTATTATATGGTTACTCCTATTCTGACTCCTCCTTTGATAAGACCGAAGCATCTTATGGTGGAGCTGACCTATGGTTAATTGAAGTAGATATGGAAGGCAACATCATACGGCAAAAGAGCATTGGAAGCAGTGGAGATGACTTCGCAGGTAAACTACATATTCTTGAAAACGGCTACCTTCTTACATCCTCCTCCAACTCTCCTTATTCACCGTTAAAACATGAAAGCTCGTCAGCTATAGATCACTGGGAAATAAAACTGGACACGTTATTCAATATTGTTTGGGAAGAAACAATTGGTTCTCTAGGTAACGACTTTTCGGGAGCCAGCTATTACACAGATGAACAGAACCTTTTAGTCATTGAAGGACATCGAAGTATCACAAAAGACAAGACCATAATAGATCCAGATTCAGAAACCTATGGATTAATTTATGAACCCTGGATTATTCATAGAAATCAATGCACAGATGGAGATTTTAGTGTCTGGCACCAGGATTGGGATGGCGATGGTTATGGCAGCATAACGATTAATCAATTAGCTTGTGATTCTGTTCCGGGATACATTAGTACAGGTTTGGATTGCAATGACATCAACCCACTTATTAATCCTGACATGGAAGAACTTTGCAACGCTATTGATGATAATTGTAACGGGATCCTTGACGATGGTCTGGCAACCTCCATTTTCTATATAGATAGTGACGGCGACGGCTATGGACAAACCATTGCGTGGGTGGAAGCTTGTGTACCTCCGGCTGATTATTATGTCCTGTTACCTGGAGACTGCGACGATACAGATGAGTTTATTAACCCCGGAATGACTGAAACTTGCGACGGTATAGACAATAATTGTAGTGGTTTGGTGGATGATGAACTGACTTTTTATACCCTATACTTGGATGGCGATGGTGATGGCTTCGGAAATCCGTCCATTTCATTTTATGGCTGTACCATCCCGGCCGGTTATGTGGTCAACAATAGCGATTGCAATGACAGCAACAGCAGTATAAACCCCGATGCCGAAGAAATCTGTAATCTGATGGATGATAATTGTGATGGCGTAATAGATGAAGGATTTACCACAGATGTTTATTACTTAGACAATGATGGCGATGGCTACGGTGCTAACTTCCCTTCTGTATTTGCCTGCACACCTCCCGCGGGCTATGTACTTATTGACGGAGATTGCAACGACTCAAACGCTGAGATTTACCCCGGCGCGCCTGAAATATGCAATTATCTAGATGATAACTGTGATGGGAATGTCAATGAAGGCTTGCCTTCTTATACCTGCTATTTAGATAATGATGGAGATGGATACGGAAATCCATCTACTACCTATATCCGTTGCGAGGTATCAGCAGGTTATGTGCTAAATAATTTAGATTGCAACGACAGCAATCCATCTGTGCACCCCTACAATGACGAAGTTTGCAATGGAATAGACGATGATTGCAATGGTATTTCAGATGATGGTTTAACGTACTACACCCTTTATCAGGATTTAGATAATGATGGATACGGGAATCCTGGAGTGGTTACTGTAGACTGCACGATTCCCCCGTTTTACTCCATCAATAGCCTCGATTGCGATGATACCAATCCGCTTATGCATCCCGGAATTTTGGAAATATTAGACGATGGTATCGACAATAATTGCGATGGCATAACAGACGAATTGCCCTTGGGTATTTCATTAGCGGAGGATAGCGGTATTACTATTTTTCCTAATCCCACAACTACAGGCATAACTATTCAATTACCGACACACCTGCAGTTGCCACTGGCATTCCATCTGCGCAATGCACAAGGACTGTCTGTATTAATAGGGCGCATGGAAACGCATGAGCAATACCTTTCTCTCGTAACCTATCCAGCCGGTGTGTATACCCTGCATTTCCACAATGGCAGTGTGGTGGTAGTGGTCAGGCAGTAGGATGGATTCCTTCAAATTTCCCCCTCCTTTACTGTGTTCACCCTACCTGCATTTTGGCTGCCTTTGTTATATTTGAAACTCCAACGCGAAAACATATATGAAAAAGCTATTATTCATCTTTTTACTTGCCTGTACTTTCAGCGTAACAAAAAGTCAATTCAGCTATAACTGGCATCAAAGCGAAGACTTTGGCGGATACAATCTTGGCAGACTGGTGGAAACATTCTACGACGCCACCACGGAAAAACAATATGTGTATACGGTTGCTGAATCGTTTGACTCGCACAGGTTTATTGTAATCCAGCACGATGAAGATGGTGTTTTCCAATGGTCTACCGAACAGCCGGTAGATGGTTATGCGCTGGAAACAGTTCGCAATATGGAAAAAGCAACTTGCCTGAGCGACGGCACGCTGCTGGTGGCCGGCGACTGGAAAAACATAGCCAGCGACAGAAAGGAAATCTTCATGGCCAGTTTTTCCAAAGATGGCGATCTCAACTGGGTAAACAGCTATTATGCAGCCGGTAAGAACGGCTATTTCGATGGCTTTGTGGTCGCTGATGATGAAATGACGGTAAGTATCGTAGGCAATTACCTGTTGTATCCCATAGACGCTGCCTTTGACTATGGTATTGCCTTTTTCAGGGTGAATATCCTCGATGGTGTAACAGAAGCTTCCAACGTCATTGCCATTGGCAACAAATGGGGACAAACCACGACTGTCAACGGCAGCGATGCAGGCATTTATCTGGGCGGCTTTATACAAAGAAATCCTACCCGTCAGGATGCGTTTATCATTAAAGTGAATACCAGTGGTGAAGAACAATGGTTCAGGACATTCGGCGGCTATTACCCGATTGTTAACTGGATGCAAGTTCATCCCGACGGACGACTGGTGGCAGGAATTAAAAAGGATACGCAATTTTATCAGGTGCTGTACCTAAATCCGGAGGATGGCAGTACCCATACATCTACGAATAAGGATTACAGTGATATAGTTTCCTACTTCACCAAAGCACAGGCTGTGATGGATAGCGGGGGAAATATCACCGTAGCCCTGCAAAAAACCAGCTACGAGTTGGTAGGTGGTTCCTACTCCTATGTATCGGGGGTAATGGTAGAAAGAATAGATGCTGAAGGGAATTACACAGGCACATACAATATCAGTGATGAAAGACTGGACACCATTAAACGCTCGAAAACAGGTGGAGAAAATGTTTATCTGATGGCTGCTTCCTATTCTGCACCGCTCAGCGATAGCGTGTCTGCCGTGTATGAGATTGTTCCCGATGCAAGCATTCATAGATTCAGACTCAAAGACTTCGCCAATGGTCGGGGTCAGCAAGATTTCACCACCTATGATGGCAGTTTGGTGTTTACCACCGGCACTTTGCTATCGGAAGATGACGGAAGCTATGCCACCACTACTGTTTGCCTTGGCAACACTGTTATGCGGATGTCGGCACCTGATAATGTGGTAGAAGTGCAGGTTTTTCCTCAGCCTTTTGACGCAGGTTTCACATTTTATGCCGGGGAAGCGAACGGTCTGGTGCAGGTTTATGACAACAGCGGGCGACACGTACAGACCATTGCTTACCAGGGTGCTCCTTTACAGGTTGCGACCGAAAACTGGACATCCGGCAACTACCTGCTCCGCTTCACTTCCGACAGTGCTACTGTGACTACTGCCTTGATCAAATTATAAACAGCAACGTGGAGCGCGGAGGAATTCGCTACTTTTGAGCTGCACCACCATGGATGAAGCTTTACCTATTCTGCTGGTTCTCTGCGGTCCTACTGCCTCCGGAAAGACAAGCCTGGCTATTGAAGTAGCGCAGCATTTCAACACGGCAATCATTTCAGCGGATTCCCGCCAGATATACCGGGAGATGAACATAGGTGTAGCAAGGCCCACACCTGAGGAGCTGGCGGCTGTCCCACATCATTTCATTGCCAATCACAGTATCCATCACCCATTAAGTGCCGGACAATATGAGTTAGCGGCTATTCCACTGATTCAAACGCTGCACCAAAACCACCGTGTGGTATTGCTGGTGGGCGGCAGCGGTCTTTTTATTCAGGCTATTACCGAAGGCCTGGATGACTTGCCGGGCGATCCGCAGGTAAAAAAAGAGCTACAGGCTGCGTTGGAGACTAACGGGCTGGAATGGCTGCAAGAAGAAGTGCAAAAAAAGGACCCCGCCTATTTTGCTATGGCCGACGCCAACAATCCAAGAAGGCTGATGCGCGCCCTTGAGGTCTTAACCCTCACAGGTGCTACCTATTCATCGCTGCGCAGCGGGAAGGCTAAGCAACGCCCCTTCCGTGCCGTTCTTTTTGCACCCGACTGGGAACGCAGTCTGCTCTACGAACGCATAGATGCGCGTGTGGATGCCATGATGCTGGAAGGACTGGAAGAAGAAGCGCGGGCACTCTGGCCCCATCACCACCTCAGTGCCTTACAAACTGTCGGTTACAGGGAGTTGTTTGATTATTTCGATGGACATATCAGCAGGGAGCTGGCCATAGAAAAAATCCGGCAACACAGCCGCAACTACGCCAAGCGGCAACTCACCTGGTTCCGCAAAATAGCTGCACTGGGGTGGGTGGCTCCCGAAGGCGCTGTCAACAGGATACTGCAAAAGACGGAGGAACTGCTGTGAAAAAAATACTCCTGCTGAGTGATACCCATGGCTACATGGATGAACGCATACTCGCCTACGCCGCTGAGGCAGATGAGGTATGGCATGCAGGTGATATAGGCCGACTGGATAGCATTGCTGCACTGCGCCTGCTAAAAACTTTCCGGGCAGTGTACGGCAATATCGATGGTCAGGATATCCGTCTACTGGCTCCGCTGGACAATCGGTTTACCGTGGAAGGTGTTACGGTGTGGATGACCCATATAGGTGGTTATCCGGGTCGATTCGATCCCCGTGTACGGGAAATATTGCGCACCAGAGCACCCCGCCTTTTTGTGTGCGGACATAGCCATATTCTGAAGGTGCAATACGACCAGAAGTACAAGATGCTTTGTATGAATCCCGGCGCAGCAGGTATTTCCGGCTTCCATAAGATGCGCACCATGCTGCGGTTTGCGTTGCAGGAAGGCGACATTCAGCAGCTGGAGGTTATTGAACTGGGTCCCAGGGGCTCCTCTCCTCCTATGCAACCGGGCACAACTGAAATTTAGTCAGACAACAGGCTGCTCTATCCGACAGATTGTCGGTAACATATGTGCATTTTCTGCAATTATGTCCGAATAAGTCGCGTGGCACATCAGTTGTTCGATGGTGGTTGTAATCATTAACAATAACCAAAAAACAATAGTCATGATCACAGTAAGAAGAAAACCGACAGCCGTTCCTACCATTTTCAATATGTTCGATGAAATGTGGAACCGCAACTGGCCGACCGAAAATGTTGCCAATTTCCGTCCAGCCGTCAATGTATCCGAACACGAAAAACATTTCCAACTTGATTTTTCTGTTCCCGGATTTGAAAAAGAAGATTTCACCATCGGTGTGGACAAAGACCAGCTGAGTGTCAGCGTATCTAAAGAGGAAAACAAGGAAGAAAAAACCGAGAACTATACCCGTCGTGAGTTCCGTTCCGGCAACTTCGAAAGGGTATTCACCTTACCCGATGCTGTTGATGCCGACAAAATCGAGGCGCACTACGACAAAGGCATTCTCCATGTATTCCTTCCTAAAAAAGAAGATGTGCTGCTGCCTGCGAAACGCACCATCAGCATTTCCTAATCGGTCCGACAATTGATTGGGCAGCCATCCGCACGGATGGCTGCCTTTTTATATTTATCTATTCTAAATACTTTGTCCCCCTCACTAAATCGTACTTTTGCAGGATGACGCCCACAAGTTTACGGAGTATGCTGAACGACCTGTTCACCCGCTGGGGCGTGCAGGAAGTGAACCTGCCCTACCTCACCACCCTGATATTATTCTTTATCACCCTGCTCGCCAGCGGTATTATCTATTTCCTCACGCGGTATGTGCTGCTGCGGGTAATCAAAAAAATCATTCACTCTACCAGCAACACCTGGGATGATATTTTTCTCACCAATAAGGTGTTTCATCCGCTGGCTTACCTTGCCCCGGCTGCAGTAATCGGCACGAGCACACCCTTTGTGTTCAAAGATTTTCCTGCTATGGTACCTTATGTGGAGGACCTCGTTACCATTATCGTCATCTTTTCGGTTATGCTGGTTATTACGGCTATCCTGAATGCAGTAGAAACCATTATCAGCCAGTTTGAGGTGTACAAAGACAAGCCGATAGCCAGTTTCATCCAATTGGGTAAAATCCTGAACTACCTGATTAGTGGTCTGCTGATACTTTCTGTGCTGCTTGGAAAGGACGCCTTATCACTGTTCGGTGCCGTAGGTGCTATGACGGCTATCTTATTACTGATATTCAAGGATACTTTATTGGGACTGGTAGCCAGTATCCAGATGGCAGCCAATGATATGATTCGTGTGGGTGACTGGGTAGAAATGAAGGACTATGGCGCCGATGGTGATGTGATGAACATCAACCTCACCACCGTGAAAATCCGCAACTTCGACAATACCATCACCACCGTGCCCACCTATGCCTTTATATCTAACAGTTTCAAGAACTGGAGGGGCATGAGCGAGACCGGCGCGCGACGGATTAAAAGAGCAGTAGTGCTCAAGCAGAGCCGCATACGCTATGCCGATGCAGCTTTTATCGAAAAAATCCGGCAGCTCGATGTCATGAAAGACTACGTCGCCACCATGACCTTTCCCGACCCGGCCAGCATCAAAGGTCCATCTGATACGCGCTATACCAATATCGGATTATTCCGCAATTACCTGCAGGCCTACCTGAAGCAACACCGCAAGCTGAACCACAATTTTACGACTATGGTCCGCCAACTCGCCCCTGATGAAAAGGGATTGCCGCTGGAGATATATTGCTTCGCCAATACTATCAAGTGGATAGAATACGAAAACATTCAAAGCGATATCATGGATCATGTATTGGCAGCAGCCACTTACTTCGATCTGGAGATTGCCCAGATACCTACTTCGGGAGATATTGCTGACTTAAAATCGGTGTTGCCCTCAAAAGGCTGAGCTCATTGTACCACCCATCTTTTGACAGCCACTACCCTGTTATTTGCCAGCAGGGTACAGTTGTAGATACCGGCCGGCAGACGGCCATCGTAGGTACGTTCCTGCTGCCCGGCAACAAGATGCCAGGTCTCTTTATCCACGATGTTACCACGCAAATCTGAAATCCAAAGGGTGACCTGGTTCGCCGATATATCCTCCGGCCAGTACCAGCTGAATACCGCAGATCCACTTGAAGGGTTAGGATAAATATTAAGCTCTATAGTACTGATATTCTGTTGGTTATTAATTTGACTACCATCGCAATTAAATGCAAATGCCAGATCATCTACCGGAGCACTTTCTGTAGTGGCATCGCTGGTTTTAAAAAATTCACGACTGAATAGACCGGTAATTCCGTCGCTGTTGACGGCAGCTACACTTACGAAATACATGGTGCCGGCTTCCTGTCCCGGAACAATGAACCAGGTGGTATCGGTACGGTACACCTGTTCCCATAAATCGGATCCTCCGGTGCGCACGGCCACGCGGTACTCCATACCTTCCAGTGGCTCCGTTATATCGACAATAAGCCCTGCAGGGTCATCTATCAGCTCCCACACAGGAACCGGAGGAGCCAATCCCCCCAGTGCAGCCATAGTTCCGTTGATTATGGTATTGCGCTGCAGATAGGTGAATGAAACGAAAAAGCTGTCGATTATAGCATCTCCATCTGTATCCACCCCCAGCACATCATCGGACGTGTGCTGCCGGTCTGTATATGTGGCATCGGGGGAGCCGTCGCCGTGCTCGTTGGCCGACGTAAAGCGCACAGCTGTGAAGCCATTCTCCCGGAAAGGAATATGATCCCCACCCCGGCCCGTGCGGTCTTCCTGGCTTTGCACGGCAATGGTCATGGGTACCTGCATCAGCGTTTCCAGTTTTTCGTGGTAGATGTATTCTACATACCTGGAAAAATTCAGGTGCTCCTGTAAGGGGCTGGTATTGGCAAAAATCCGCACTGTCATGCTATCGATGGAACCCGGTTCGGTGCAGGATGGCGGGGAGGAAGTTTCGCCGCAGATAATGCCGCCCACAATATCGTTGTTTTGCACCTGGCGGATAGGAATGTCCTCAGCATTGCAATAGTCAGCAAAGGAATTGGCTCCGTACAGCCCCTGTTCCTCGCCGGAGGTAACCAGGAATACAATCGTTTGCCGGAAGGAAAATGGCGCCATTACCCGCGCCAGTTCCAGTACCAGGGCGGTTCCGCTGGCATTGTCTTCCATGCCCTCGGCCAGGCAATCGATATCGCAAACATCATCACAACGGCTATCCATGTGTGCGGCTATAATTACCAGCTCGTTGTTATCGGGATCAGACCCCGGTAATACGGCAAACGTGTTTTTAAACGGTCCGTCACCTATCCAGGTATCGCAAAGTCCCCCGGGTTGCTCCCACGACATGTATGCCGGCCGCAGGCGATTGCTGTTATTGGCGCTGATAGCCTGGAATTTGTCATACACCCAGCGGGTGGCGGCCCCTATTCCAAATGTTTCTGACAGGGTATCCGAATAGGTGTTTCTGTTCTGGAAAGATGCCAGCACAGCCAGATCAGCGGCGAGGCTGTCGACAGAAACTTCGCTGTTGATATTGCAGATAATAAACTGATGATCACTCACCTCAAAGGGAGCAGCATAATCGGCAGCATTGTAGTTACCCCTCAGGATATTGTCGACCTCCGTGCTGCTTACCTGAATATTCACCTGAGCACTGGCGCTCCATCCGGTTAACAATAGCAAAAAGAAAAACTGGCGCATGGGAATGAATTTACGGCAATTTAAAGTTTTCCGGAGAATTTCTGCAGTTCGTGGCGTTGCCGGCCATTCCGTTCCCGGGAATTCAAACCTTCTTTTAATAGATTTGTTACAGCCATTAATCATGACCAGAAAAGAATTCATAAAAGGATCTGCCATACTGGGTGCTACTATTGCAGTACCTTCTATTGTAAAGGCATCAGGGTTATTTAATCAATCCAATGACCGCAAGGTGTACCGCATCCTCAACTCCGACCGCACGAAGGTCGGTACCTTGCCTATTCTAAGGGCTTTTGCGGGCGATCACCTGGACTATGTTTCTCCCTATGTTATGTTCGATGAATTTGGTCCTGTTGACCTTCGTCCAGGTTCCGAGCCGCTGAGGGTGAATGCCCACCCGCACGCAGGAGTAATACCCACCACCTATTTCCTTTCCGGGAGCGGCCACCATAAGGACAGTCTGAATTACGACTTTCAGGTATCCAAGGGTGAATTTATGATGTTCAGTTCAGGCAAAGGTGCCATCCATATGGAAGAGACCGGCCAGCTGCTCCACGATAAGGGCGGTACCTATCATGGTTTTCAGATTTGGCTGAATATGCCCGCTGCCTATAAATGGGTAGATCCCACCACCAGTGTTTTCAGGGAAAAGGACATGGATGAGCTGCACACCGATGCATTTGATGCCAAGGTGGTTTTAGGTGAACTGATGGGCGTCAAAAGCAAGATCAAACTGCTGTCGCCGGCATTTTACTACCACATAACACTGAAACCCGGCGCTAAAATGACCATACCTACCGAGCCTACACACAATGCATTTATTTACGCCATTGAAGGACAGCTGGAACTGGAAGGGCAGCGCAGTCTGAAAGCCAATCAGGTAGCACTCTACCAGCGAGGCGCCTCCGATATTGAACTTTTCAGCGAAAACGGAGCTGCATTCCTGGTGCTCGGAGGACAACCATTCAATGAGCCGGTTTACTCCTACGGTCCTTTCGTGATGAACACCGAAGACGAGATACGCCGCTGTATACGCAACTACCAGGAAGGCAAAATGGGCGATCCGGACATGGTTAATAATTGATCCGATTGCGCGCTTCCTTTTATTGGTTTCCTTAAAACTCCATGACCACTCCCAATGTCGTGAGCGTGCGTCCCGTATCGCTGTTGATGAGCTGTAGGTCGTATCTCGAAGGGTCTTCAGCGTTGACCACCGGATTAAAGTCGGCATCATTCACTGTCGTCAGGTAAGGTAAAAGGGCAATACCGGAACGATAGGCATTCTGAATATCGATGAATACGTTGAGGTTACTTCTGTCAAAGGCCCAGCGTTTATCGAGGCGCAGATCCAGCACATGGAAGGCCGGCAATCTGTTTTCATTGAGTCTTTCGAAATCAAAAATCCCCCTGTTGGCCACTTGCCAGTTGCTGATGAGGGAGGATGTGATGGTATGATAAGGCGTGTAGGGCGTTCCACTGGAATATCTCCAGCGCGCTCCCACCTGCCAGTTCTTACCCCAGGTTTTTCCGGCGGTCAGGCTGATGAAATGGCGGCTGTCCCAGACAGACGGGCGGTATTCGCCGTTTTTATCCTGAAACTCACTCACACTGTAGGTGTAGGAAGCCATCCACCAGTAGTTGCTGCGCAGTTTTTGCTGCACGTATACTTCCATACCATAGGCGCGTCCCTCTCCGATGGATGCTGTCGGCTGGTTGCCCACCACCACATAATCGGCAATGGCATTGGCATACGCAATGCTGTCGGTCAGCAGGAAGGGATAGTCGTTGTATTGCTTGTAAAAACCTTCAATGCTCACCCTGTAATGATCAGCATTGCGGTGCTCTGCGCCCAGTGCCACCTGCGGCGAACGCATGTATAGAAGGCCATCGGCAGTGGCGGCATCAGCAAAAGCCATGATGATGGGATCGGGTTGCTGATAGTAGATGCCCGTGGAACCGTTGATGCTGAACTGCTCATTCAGTCGCCAGCTCAATGCGAGCCGGGGAGAAAACTGGTCGATGGGATTGCCCATCGCGCTGTTGAAGTTATTGGCATCGCCCCTGATTCCACCGTTGGCCACCAGTTTGCCGCCGAAGAAATTCCGACCGGCGCTGATAAAGTAACCATAGGAAAGCAGGTCGAGTTGGTTGATGGCGTCAGCGGTATCGATGCCCGTAGCGCGGACATTGTAGCCAAAGATGTCGTATTCACCCGCCAGTCGCTCCCCTACTATGCCGTAGGTAAGTTCATTCTCCCCGAAGAACAACTTCTGCTCCACGCGAAAATGCTGCTTACCCACACCCGAGCGGTAGCGCAGCAGGCGGTCTTCCTCCAGTCCGCTGTTGTTGCGGAACTTGTCGGCGTTGTTGTTGAAGGATGTGTGACTGATTACCACATTATAGTAAGAATTCTGGAGGTAGTGCTTGTAGTTGATGCCACCGGTAAACTGCTGCTGATCGCCCTCGGGAATGTAGCCGATGTTGTAAAGCAAAGCATCGGATTCTTCGGCTTCGGTATTCAGTCTATAAATATCGCTGGCACCGATGGCCACGAGCACGAGTTCATTCTTTTCATCCAGCCGTATGCGCTGGCGGTATTGGAAATCGGTATAGGTAGGCAGCACCGGCACACCGATGGCACGCAGTAAATATTGGGAGAAGGAATACCTTCCTGAAACGATATAATTCGAGCGCTCACCCATAGGACCCTCGAGCGTTGCTCCAATGTCGGTAGCTCCGAGCGTCAGTCTTGCGCCCAGACGGTCACTGCGCCCATCCCGCTGGTGAATTTCCATGACACCACTCAACGCACCTCCCCTGGCAGCGGGAAAGGCAGCTGTGTAGAGGTCTATATTGCGGACAAAGTCCAGATTCACCAGTCCGTTGGGACCACCGCTTGCTCCCTGAACATTGAAGTGGGTAATGGAGGGAATGGGGATACCATCGAGGAAGTACACATTTTCGGAGCTATTGCCACCGCGGATTACGATGTTGTACCCAAAAGTAGATTTGGGCAATACCCCCGGATAGCTTTGAATGACTTTGGATAAATCGAGGATGGCGCCCGGCATGCGCTGCGCTTCGGCATAGCTGAAAGTGCGCAGGGATAGCGGCGTTTCTGCCGTTCGTTTGAACCCTTCGCTCTCGATGGTGATGGCCGTTAATTCAGCAGTAATGGCTTCCATACCTACATCCAGTACTACGGGTCGGACATTGGAAGTCAGCACTTCCTGTTCTACATAATCTGCAAACCCGGTATAGCTGGAAAAGGAATCGCAAA
>DDYY01000047.1:0-314 GCA_002346225.1 Bacteroidetes bacterium UBA3022 | reverse complement strand
AATCTGCAAACCCGGTATAGCTAAAGGCGATATTGTAGACGCCGGCACTCAGTTCCAGTCGGTACCTGCCTGTCGAATCGGTAGTGGTACCCAGTGATGTGCCTTCGGCAGCAACGGTAGCGTAGGGCAATGGATCGCCATTGATGGCATTGTACACCTTGCCGGTAATCACGCTGTTCTGAGCGGAGAGCGTGATCGGGAATAACAGGGTTACCATCAATAGGTTAAATGCCAGAAAGTATAGGATGCGAGGCAAAGGTTGCCGGTGAGCACTGATCATTATTTATATAGTTGGCGGGGTTTGGTGGATTCGT
>DDYY01000024.1:26979-30359 GCA_002346225.1 Bacteroidetes bacterium UBA3022 | reverse complement strand
AAGGACCTGCGGAAAAAATTCAGTATGCGCGACTATTTGATGGAAGTGGGCATACCCGAAGGCTCCAATCTCATAGGGAAGCAAATATTGGAATGTGGATTATTCAGTGAATTGGAAATAGACATCCTCAGCATAAAAAGAGGTACTCAGGTTTACAGCGTTCCACCGGGCGATTTTATCTTACACCGCGATGATTTGCTGAATATCCGTTGCAATGCGGAGAAATTACGTGGTTTGAAAGACCGCTCTCTGATGCAATCACAAATCGCGATTGGCGACACAGATCTCAGTGCCCGCAATGCAACCCTGGTGGAATTGATGATAACGGCCAATTCCAGATTTGAAGGCAAAACACTCCGTGAGCTGGATTTCAGAAGACGCTACAGAGGTGTACCACTCGCTATTCAGCATCGGGAGGAAATAGTGCATGAGAATCTATACGATGTATCCCTGCGTCCGGGCGATATCCTGCTCGCGGAAATCAAAAGCCACTTTTTACCCGATTTACAGGACGATGAAAACGGTCGTTCACCTGACTTTGTATTATTGAGTGAAGATGAAGTGCAGGATTTCAAACCAAAGCGTTTCTGGGCTACTATACTTATTGTAATGGCAGTTATTGTGCTGGCAACAACCGGTACACT
The DNA here is from genome assembly GCA_002346225.1 of Bacteroidetes bacterium UBA3022. Classification (GTDB taxonomy): domain Bacteria; phylum Bacteroidota; class Bacteroidia; order Chitinophagales; family BACL12; genus UBA11426. The sequence goes on along the minus strand of DDYY01000024.1, from coordinate 29,715 downwards.
CGATATCATGATTGGCACTATTGCAGCTACCTGCCTGCTGGTATTGATGAAATTAATCAATATGAAAGATGTGTATCAATCCATTAACTGGAATATTATTTTCCTGCTCGCAGGTGCTTTGACGCTGGGAACCGCTATGCAGAATTCAGGTTTGGATATCATCATCGCAGAAGGACTGGTCAACAACCTGGGTGCCATGGGTCCTATGGCAATCATATCAGGTTTATACCTCATCAGTTCTATCCTAACAGAGATAATGAGTAACAATGCCACAGCAGCACTTTTGGCGCCTATTGCTATCAGCACGGCCAACCAGCTAGACTTAAGTGTCATACCGTTTGTTATGGCAGTGACTTTCGCAGCTTCGGCAAGTTTTTCAACACCGGTGGGCTATCAAACCAATACCATGGTTTATAGTGCCGGTAATTATAAATTCAGAGATTTTCTTAAAGTTGGCATCTGGCTGAATTTGTTTTTCTGGCTGCTGGCTACTTTTCTCATTCCTATTATTTATCCTTTCTAAAGAAGCACATTTGCCGGTGAAACTTGGCTGTTAAGGATAATCCTTAATTTAACAGCATGTTTATCGGCAGAAGTTTTTCCTGGAAGGCCGTTCTACAGTTTTCCGGTTTTCATGCATTATGGCTCACAGTTTGGGGCGCATGTTGCGTAGCGGTCTATGTGTTTACCGGAGCAGGCTGGATGGCGCTGCCGTGGTTACCGGTTTCCCTTGTCGGAACAGCTGTGGCTTTTTACGTAGGCTTCAAAAACAATTCTTCCTACGACCGCATGTGGGAGGCCAGGAAAATATGGGGCGCTATCGTAAATGATAGTCGCGCATATGGCAGTACAAGTCGCCATTATATTACAGCGCTATTCAGCAAGGAAAAGTTAGGGGACCGCGAGCTGCATACCATTCATACTAGAATACTGCACCGTCATATTGCCTGGCTCTATATGCTGAGAGAACAGCTTTTAGTGCCCGCACCCTGGGAGCATATGCATGAGGATACCAATGTGCACATACGCAGGGTGAATGTAAGACGCATTAAAACATTCGGTTTAGGCGTGCTCGATGACAGGTCCTTTGCAGATGAAATGAAATTGTTGTTACCACAGGAGGAATGGAATACCCTCCAGCAAAAAGGCAATAAGGCAACACACCTGCTGGATAATCAGTCGAAGGAACTAAAGGAACTGCGCAAGCTCGATTTAATAGATGATTTCCGACATATGGAGCTGCAAAATATCATTAACCGGCTTTACGAACATCAGGGGAAGTGTGAACGCATTAAGAATTATCCGCTACCCAGACAGTATGCCGGCTCCAGTAATATTTTCGTTTCCATATTTATCATTCTGCTTCCTTTTGGAATGCTGGGTGAGTTTAATAAAATGGGCGAGGGTATGATATGGCTCACCATACCTTTTGTCACCATAGTAGGGTGGGTATTTTTGATGATGGAGCTTATTGGTGATTACAGCGAGAATCCGTTCGAAGGATTGGGAAATGATATTCCTATGATGAGTTTATGCCGAAACATAGAAATCGATTTGCGCGAAATGCTCGGTGAACAGGATCTTCCTTCTAAAGTTCAGGCTGTAAATCAGGTGCTGATGTAGATAATGCAATGTAAGAATGGTAAAACGCACAGAAGTAAAAACACATAACCCCTTTAATGGGCAAGAATTAGGTTCGTACATGTATATGTCTGATCAGCAACTTTCAGACTGCTTGTCACATGCTAATGACGCATTTCAAATATGGAAAGTAAAGCCGGTATCAGAAAGAACAGCTGTATTGCTGAACGCTGCTTCCATATTGACCGACAATAAGTCAAGATTTTCAAGATTGATTACAGAGGAAATGGGCAAGCCCATTGCCGAGGCAGAGGCGGAAGTGTTGAAATGTGCGACTGTCTGTCGGTATTATGCGGAACATGCAGAAGACTTTCTGAGAAGTACAGAAATTATTTCAGATGCACAGAGAAGCTCTGTTCGTTTTGATGCACTGGGAACCATCCTTGCTGTAATGCCATGGAATTTCCCCTTTTGGCAGGTCTTCAGGTTTTTAGCTCCGGCATTAGCCGCGGGTAATACTGCAGTATTAAAGCATGCCTCCAATGTTCTTGGATGTGGTGAGGCAATCAGGAATCTTATGTTGGAAGCCGGCTGTCCTCCGGGAGTATTTCAGCATCTAATAATTGATTACCAACAAGTTGAAACGGTATTACAAAGCTCTTATATCAAAGCAGCCACCCTTACAGGTAGCGAGAAAGCAGGAGCTGCTGTTGCCTCACTGGCGGGGAAGTATCTTAAAAAAACAGTGCTGGAATTGGGCGGCAGCAATGCATTTATAGTGCTGGATGACGCCAATCTGGACGAGGCGGTATCACTCGGTGTTCGGGCACGGATGCTCAATGGTGGGCAAAGTTGTATAGCTGCGAAGCGATTTATAATCACAGCACCTCTTTATGATGCTTTTATAGAGCGATTTGAGGATGCCGTAAGGAAACTGGCTGTAGGTAATCCATTAGATTCCAGTACACAGATTGGTCCATTAGCAAGAAAAGATCTGGCGGATAGCTTACATCAGCAAGTTCAGGATGCTATTGATAAAGGCGCACGATTATTATGTGGTGGTCGGCAAAATGATTGTTTTTATCAGCCATCTGTATTAGCTGATGTTGTGCCGGGCATGAGAGTTTTCGATGAAGAGACATTCGGGCCGGTTGC
>DDYY01000024.1:0-26631 GCA_002346225.1 Bacteroidetes bacterium UBA3022 | reverse complement strand
TACGGTTTAGGTGTAACGATTTGCACCAGTGATATTGAACGGGCTGACATACTCGCAGAGAGCTTCAGCGATGGTGCTGTGTTCATCAACGAGTTAGTCAAGTCCGATCCGAGGTTACCATTTGGCGGCACCAAACTTTCGGGTTATGGTCGCGAATTATCGAGAGACGGTATCATGGAGTTTGTGAACCGCAAGGTGGTTTATGTAGCCTAAGTATACCCTTGATAATCCTCATTTTTCGGCTTACTCAATTGTCCTATAATTAATACTATGTTAACTAGTGTATTCCAATTAAAACCCTCTATCGAGGGCTTTAATCTTGTACTGTTATTCTATTATTGTTATGATATTATCGACTTTCCCATTAACAATAGTAATCATTCTATTAGGATAATATAGAGTTTCAATTTTAGCATCTTTTGATTCACTGACAACAATTCTTTCAGGCTCTCCAAATTGTGCAATTATTTGATCCTTTGTCATGTCAAATTTGCCCTTACCTTGAATTTTTTGGTCCATTATCTTAGCCATGCCTAGTTGATTTGTTTTAGCATAGATTTCTTTCAAGGCCTGCATGGTCGGCTCATCAAATGGATTTAAAATATGAGCCTTTTCAAAGTATGGTAATGCCTCGGAGTAAAGTTGATTCCTTTCCTCGACCAGACGATTGTATTCTTTTTCTGCGTCTAAAGGTAAATTGATAATCTTTTTATTAATCTCAATGGCAGTATTGTAATACAGCGCTCCCAGGTACAGGTTATTTTCGAAGCTCACTGGCTGCAATTCTAGTGCTTTTTTGTAGGCATCTATTGCTTTGTCGAAGTATTCTTTTGCTTTTGCAGGATTATCGCATTTGGCAGCAATTTCATTCAGTTGCTTCATATCGCCTTCGATATCACTGATTTTGCCATCCACCATGGTTATTTCTACTTTACCGTAGGTCCATTTTTGGGCGGAGGCACCTTTATCTGTTACATCTTCCCTGCTATCAGGCTCGCCCAGACAGCTTTTTACAGATTCTGCAGGAGTACCTGATTCTATCATGGCTGTCTTCTCCAATTCACCGTATGCATTTCCCAGGGCAAAGTACAATTCTACGTTATCCGGATCCAGATTGATGGCTTCCTGGAGCTTATTCACGATTTCTTCCACCTTGCCCTGTGCGAGGTAAAAGTTCAATTCAGTAATAATCAGTGCCTGGTTCGTCGGGAAAGCTTTGCGTCCCGCATTGATTACTGCAATGGCATCATCTACCCGACCCAGGTTGTTGTAAATTTCAGATAAAGCCTGATAAACATAAGGTTCATTGTACCCCATGTCGACCAACTTCTGGAAAATATCCATGGCTTCCTGCTCGTAGCCCAGTCGCTCAGCGGTAAGTCCTACGTTAAATATAACGCCGGTATCCATAGGTACTTTCTCATCGATACCTCTCTGCTGCAGGTTGGCTTCAGAAGATTTAGCGAATGCGTCGTGCGCCAGTTGGTAATTCTTATTCTGGAAAGCCTGAGCGCCCATATTAAAGAACCCGAACTGTAAGTTCTGGTATTCCAGCAGCAGCAATTTCTTGTACTTGTCTACATCAGAAAGCGTAAGTGCGTAATTGAAGCTGTATAATGCGGAGTCCAACGGCGCTACTGCCAGATTGGTAAAATTGCCACTTTGGTCAAAGCCAATAGCACTGTATACCCTTCCCCTGTAGAGCCATGTCTTGGCAGAGTTGGCTGTTTTTTCGTTTAAGGTGGCGACCTCGATGGATTCCAGAGCTCTGTCTAACTCCCCGTTATCGAGGTAGTTGATGGCTGAGGATACTTTACTGGACTGCGCAAAGGCTCCTATTCCAATGCAGGTAATGGCCAGTAATAAGCTTAATCTTTTCATTTTATTGATCTGTTTAAGTGGTTTATTGTGAATGAATTATACTTATTCTTCTGTAGTGGTTTCAGCCTCTTCGTCTGTTTTGGACTCATCCATTTTTTCAGCTTTTGCCACAGAAGCAATACGGTCGTTATCTTTTAGGTTAATCAGTCTTACACCTTGTGTCGCTCTACCCATAACGCGAATATCGTTGACGCTCATGCGTATAGCAATGCCCTTCTCTGTCATAATCATCAGGTCATCGTTGTCGGTGACACTCTTGATAGCGATGAGTGCGCCGGTTTTTTCCGTCACCTTGATGGTATTGACTCCCTTGCCACCTCTATTGGTTATGCGGTATACATCTTCTCCATCTTCGGGATCGGTTATGTAGCTGCGCTTGCCGTAGCCATTTTCACTCACTACCAGAATGGTGGATTCCATATTACCCTTCTCAACAGAAATCATACCAACTACTTCGTCGTTGCTGTTTTCCAGCAAAACGCCACGAACGCCGGCAGCAGTTCTACCCATGGGTCGTACTTTCTCTTCCGGGAAGCGAATAGCCCTTCCGGAGCGCACCGCCAGCATCACTTCGCAGTTGCCGTCGGTCATTTTCACCTCCAGAAGCTCATCCCCTTCATTGATGGAGATAGCGGCAATACCATTGGTTCTGGGTCTTGAAAACGCTTCCAGCGCAGTTTTCTTGATGACGCCTTTTCGGGTACAGAATACAACGAAGTGATTATTCATGTAATCTTCATCCTTCAGGGAGCGCACGTCAATGAACGCCATGACCTTGTCGCCCGGTGGCAGACTGATCATATTCTGAATGGCCCTGCCTTTGGATGTCCTGGAGCCTTCCGGAATCTGGTAGACTGGCAACCAGAAACACTTACCCATTTTGGTAAAGAACAGCATGGTATCGTGCGTAGAAGCGACAAACAAGTGTTCGATGAAATCCTCATCCCGGGCCGCTACCCCTCTGAAACCGGTTCCGCCTCTACCCTGCACACGGTATTCGCTGGCCAGGGTTCGTTTGATATATCCCATATGAGATATGGTAATCACCACATCTTCTTCGTTGATAAGGTCTTCTATAGACAACTCGCCTTCGGCAGCAACGATGGTGGTCTTGCGCTCGTCGCCGTATTTTTCCTTGACTTCCTTTGTCTCGTCGATAATGATCTGGTAGCGCATTTCTTCATTGCCCAGAATCTCTTCACACCGGCGTATGAACGCCATTACCTCTTCGTATTCAGCTCGGATTTTATCGCGCTCCAGACCAGTGAGCCTTTGCAGACGCATTTCGAGAATAGCCTTTGCCTGGATTTCACTAAGGGCAAACTGCGTCATCAATCCATCTTTGGCTTCGTCCGGTGTTTTGGACCCGCGTATCAGGCTGATGACAGCGTCCAGATTATCCAGCGCTATCAGGAGACCCTCCAGGATGTGCGCTCTTTCCTGCGCTTTCCGCAGTTCATACTCCGTTCTGCGTACCACCACCTGGTGCCTGAAGGCTACAAATTCAGCGATAAGTTGGCGCAAGCCCAGCAGTTTGGGTCTTCCGTTTACCAGACAAATATTGTTGACTCCGTAGCTGGTCTGCAGGTAGGTATACTTGAACAGTTGGTTGAGTATAACACTCGCAACTGCATCACGCTTAAGCTCATATACAATTCTCAATCCCTCTCTACTGCTCTCATCTCTGATATCGGAAATACCTTCAATGCGCTTGTCATTGATCAATTCAGCAGTTTTGGCTATCAGGTTAGCTTTGTTGACCTGATAAGGGATTTCTGTTACGATGATCTGTTCGCGTCCCGATTTGGTTGTTTCAATTTCGGCCACTCCGCGAACGACGATGCGTCCCCGTCCTGTTTCAAAGCTTTCCCCTATTCCTTCAATTCCATAAATCTGACCACCGGTTGGAAAATCAGGACCTTTGACGTGTTCCATCAGTTCCTCGGTGGTAATATCCCTGTTTTGAATGTAGGCGATCACCCCATCACAAACCTCTGAAAGGTTGTGTGGAAGGATATTGGTAGCCATACCGACGGCAATCCCGCTCGATCCATTAACGAGCAGGTTAGGGACTCGTGTAGGCAATACGGTGGGTTCCTGCAGGGTATCGTCGAAGTTGTTGGAGTAATCGACTGTGTCTTTGTCAATATCATCCATCATGTCGCCTGCCATGCGCTGAAAGCGGGCTTCGGTGTACCTCATAGCTGCGGGTGAATCCCCGTCAATAGAGCCAAAGTTGCCCTGTCCATCCACGAGCGGATACCGCATGCTCCAGTTCTGGGCCATCCGCACCATGGCATCGTATACGGAGGTATCGCCATGCGGGTGGTATTTACCCAGCACTTCCCCTACTATACGGGCCGATTTCTTATAGGGCTTGTTATAATTTACTCCTAATTCCTGCATACCAAACAACACTCTCCGGTGTACAGGTTTAAGTCCGTCGCGGACATCAGGAATAGCTCTGGCAACAATTACCGACATCGAATAGTCGATGTAGGCGGTCTTCATTTCTTCCTCGATATTAATCGGGATGATTTTTTCTCCTTCTGGCATAATTCTGGGCTTCTAAAAGCAGTGCAAATTTAATGAAAAATAGCCGTAATCCCCGCAGAAATGACTGCGCGGCAGTGCTAAGTTTTCAACAGTGTAGAGCAGGAAAGTGTTAAGTGTAACTTATTATAAATCAGTACTTTATATCACGGCATGGTCTCCTCCAGCCAGCGATAGAACTCTCTTTGCCACAACAAACCATTGTGGCAGCTCAAAACCCAGTGATTTTCTTCAGGAAAATAGACAAACCTGCTTTTGATTCCCCTCAGCTGGGCCGCATTAAAGGCCTGAAAAGCCTGGTCTTCGGTGGTGCGGAAGTCCTTTCCTCCCTGATAGATCAGAATGGGCGTATCCCAGTCCTGCACATAGTGCATTGGATTAAAGAGCTTGTAACTGTTGTCCTGTACGCCGGATTCCCAAAAAGGTCCACCCATATCCCAATTGGCGAACCACATCTCTTCTGTGGTGCCATAGAAAGCTTCAAGGTTGAAAAGACCATCGTGGGCAATAAAGGAAGCGAATCTGCCTTCGTGTACTCCTGCCAGCATATAGACAGAGTAACCACCGTAGCTGGCTCCCACGGCCGCCATTCGTTTGCCATCTACGTAGGGCAATGTTCTGGCCCAATCGGTCGCGCTGAGGTAATCGCGGATGGCTTGTCCGCCCCAATCGGTACTGATGGCTTCATTCCATGCCACACCATGTCCGGGCATACCTCTTCGGTTGGGTGCTACCACTATGTAGCCCTGGGCTGCCATCAGCTGAAAATTCCATCTGTAACTGTAAAACTGACTTAATGCGCCCTGAGGGCCGCCCTGGCAATACAGCAAGGTGGGGTAAGTCTTGGTTGAATCGAAGTCGGGCGGGTAAATCATCCAGACCAGCATGTCCTTCTCATCAGTTGTCTTAATCCAGTGGCTTTCCACCTTGCCCAGACTCAATTGGTTGTATACACTGTCATTGACATGTGTAACTGCCTGCATCTGACCATTATCGATATTCAATCTGAAAATTTCAGTGGCGTGATTCATATCTGTCCGCGTCACCAGCAACTCACCGTCCAATTCAGCCACTATTGCGGTGATGTCATGCTGCCCAAAGCTCACAGGCTGGATGGGAAAGATGCGCAGTCCTCGGTAATAGCTGTCGAAATCAAAAGCAAATAGCTGTTTGGTGCCTTTTGTTGGGGCAATGAACCATATCTTTTTGCCGTCTTTGCTCCAGGTAATGGATTCTACCGTTTCATCTATAAAGCCGGATAGGTCTTTCCGCTCACCAGTGGTGAGGTGTTGCACCATGATTCTGTTTTTGTCGGCCTCAAAGCCATCGCGTTCCATGCTGAGAAATGCCATCCAATTACCATCTGGAGAAATGACCGGGTGGGTGTCATAGCCCATCATCCCTGACGTCAGATTGCGCGTTGTTCCGGAGGTGAGGTTATAAGCATAGATGTCCGTATTGGTGCTAATTGCATATGCAACACCTTGTTTTTTCTTGCATACATAGTAGATGGTATTCCCGTCTTTTGACCAGACCGCATCCTCCAGTCCACCGAAAGGCATGGTAGGACAATCGTAGGGTTCGCCTTTCATGATGTCTACAGCTTCGCTCGCTGCACCATTTAGCCAGTCGGCATAGAAAATATGATTGCTGTTGGCATCGCTCCAGCTATCCCAATGGCGGTACATCAAATCGTTGATGATGTAGGCATTGCTTTGCTGTAAATCCGGGTATTGTTCAAGGGTTGTTGTACCAGTCTTCACCGACCTGTCCATCAGTATCCGTTTCCCATCCGGAGAAAACTGTAAATCACTGAATGCCGTTGCTGACTGGGTCAGCTGCGTTGCATTCGTACCATCCCATTCTGCCGACCAAAGTTGACCATTGTATAAAAAGCCCATCTTGCCATTGGGAAGTGCCATAACATGGTATTCTGTTCCCGGCATATCTGTTATTTGCTCGGGCGCGCCTCCCTGCAGATTTTGCCTGTACAGGTTGCTCTCTGATGTATTTTTTTCAGTATCGTAGTAGCGGACACTGTATATGACGAAATTACCATCCGGACTTACCGTTTGCGCCCCTACTCTGCCCAGTTGCCAGAGCAATTCAGGGCTCATGGTATTTTGTGCAGGCAGTTTGATTGCTATCAAAGCCATGCATACCACTAATATTCTTATCATGATGATATTTTCTTTCAAAAGTAAGCAATCAGGCTAAATAACGATATTTAGTCCATGGACGCTTACACCTTCCTTGCTGCTGATGACCGTTTGGGACAAGTGGTTCGTGCCATAGGCCCTTTGGAGTTGACCATCAACAGGGAGCCCTGGCTTTACCTGACCTACAGCATCATGAGTCAGCAGTTATCCACTGCAGTTGCCAGAACCTTGCGCCAACGGCTGGATGCAATGCTGGGAGCGCATCCAACACCGGCCGCGATAGCTGCAATTCCCTTCGATACGCTCAAAAGTATCGGGCTATCACATGCTAAAACAACGTATATTAAATCTGTGGCGGATTTTGCCATGCAGCAGGACATGCGTTTTACTACCTTGCAACAAATGGATGATGAAGGAGTTATCCGGTACCTCATACAAATCAATGGTGTGGGCAGGTGGACGGCCGAAATGTTATTAATGTTTAGTCTGGGGAGGCCCGATGTTTTTGCATCAGATGACCTGGGCATCAGACTGGCCATGCAGGATTTGTTCTCCTTTAGAAAAGCCAGCCCTGCCGATATGCGCCGGAAAATGACTGAAAAAGCACGACACTGGTCTCCCTATCGCACCTATGCCTGCATGTACCTCTGGCGCTGGAGAGATGCTTAGTCAGCCAGATCGCCGTACATTTTGATAAAAGTGTCATTGATACCGGCGCCATTTTCCGAAAGCAGGAAACTAATAACAGCGGCAATTGATGCAGGGCTTGTCCATTTTTCCATTTGAGCGGCACTCCCCCATTCCATATTCGCCTCGGTTCGGATGATGCCCGGTAGTATAGCATTCGCCCTCACACCATGACCTATTCCTTCTTTCGCAGCATTCCGGGTGAGCTGGAGTAAAGCCGCTTTGGCAGCGGCATAGGCGGCATTGGAGCCATTAGGTTCAACAGCAGCCCGGGCACCGATGGTAACAATACTGCCTCTTTGGTTGCGTAAAAGCACCGGCATAAATTGCTGCAGCACTGTGAAGGTGGTATCGACATTTATTCGCAGCATCCGCATGTAATCGTCAGTACTAGTGGATCCCAGCTTTTCAGCGGCAGCAAAACCGCCTGCGAGATGCACAATACCAAAAGTATCATGATGCTCCTTCGCGATCCGCTCTACTGCAGTACTGTCGGTGAGTTCTGCTACTGCCCATGACAGGGCTGCATTATCTGTAAGCGGTTCCAGTCTGGCTGCATCTTCCTGCTTTCTGATGATGGCAATGACCTTATATTGGTTATTCAGTAAATGTTCCACCACCACCTTGCCCAATCCTCCCGTTGCTCCCGTTACTACTATCTTCTCCATTGCTGAATTTGTCTTTTGCTCTTAAAGTTAATAATTGACGTTTTACTCGTCTACAATAAAATACAATTGTATACAAGAGCGTTAGAAGCTCAAGTGCACGGGCAATGCACTTTGCTACTTTTGTTCAGCGTACCATTTGTATAACCAACTAAAACAGTCATATGTACCTTACCTTGCTGCAAATTACAGCCGACACCATCCCTTCCATCGCCGACCTGGAAGCAGAACCCGCAGAGAAGCTTTCGCTGATCAGTCTGGTGATGAAAGGTGGACTCATTATGATTCCCATAGCCTTGTTGTTGCTGACCACTGTTTTCGTCTATTTTGAAAGGTTCTTTACCATCAGCAAGGCAACGCGTGGCGATAAGAACTTTATGCTGAATATCCGCGATTACATTTCCAATGGAAATATAGATGCAGCTAAGATGTTATGTAAGAACACCGAAACTCCTTATGCAAGGATGATTGAAAAAGGTATCATGCGCATAGGCACTCCCCTCAAGAATATTGAAGTGGCTGTGGAGAATGTCGGTAAACTGGAATTATACCGCATGGAGAAAAATCTTGCAGTCATTGCTATGATTGCCGGGGTCGGACCGATGCTGGGTTTCCTGGGTACCGTTACAGGTATGATTCGCGCTTTCTACGATATGAGTGTGAGCGACCAGATTAGTCCCAAGCTGCTTTCTTCAGGTATTTATGAGGCGATGGTAACCACCGTTGCAGGATTGGTGGTCGGTATTCTTGCCAACCTCGCCTACAATTCACTCCTTTCTCTGGTAGAGAAAGTGATTTACAAAATGGAAGCCACCACTGTAGAATTCATGGACCTCTTACAAGAACCGGCATAATGGCATTAAAATCCAGAAATCAACGACGCGCAGATTTCAATATGTCTTCCTTAACGGATATCATATTCCTGCTGCTCATATTTTTTCTTTTGACATCCACCTTAGTGGCGCCTAATGCCATTCCCATGTTGCTGCCCAACAGTAATACCCAGGCACAGGCTTCGGAAACGCTGGCTGTAAGTATAGACCGCAATCTTAATTTCTTTGTCAATACCCGCGAAGTGGCAGAAGAAAATCTGGAAGCGGTGCTGACAGCGAATCTGGAAGGCAGGAAGGATGAAGGTATTGTATTGTATGCAGACAAAACAGTGCCTATCGACGAGGTTGTCAAAGTCCTGAATATTGCCAACAATTTAAAGATCAAGGTGGTACTTGCAACCACCCCGGAAAAAAAGTAATATGGAATTTGCTTGCAGCTGCATCTAATTCATAAAGCACATGGCCATGGAATATCAATATGAAAAAAAGGCGAAACGCAACAGTGCGGTCATTACGGTGGCTTTTGCCGCTGTAGTGTTGGTATTACTTTTCCTTTTTGCGTTTAGTCCCCCCAATCCTCCACTGGAGCCCGAGGGGTTGTTGATTGATTTTGGCTTTAATGAAACAGGAACCGGAAAGGTAGAATCCTCCAGTCAGGCGCAAGCTCCTTCTCCAGCCATCAAGCAACCGGCAGAACAGATAGTGCAGACACAGGATATTGAAAAGACGGTAGCCCTACCAGACAAGCCTAAGAAAAAGGAAAATCAGAAAACTACCGCGGAAAAGGAAACTGTCAAGGATCCGGAACCTGTCATTGATAAAGGCCAGACATTCGATCCCAACAAGTACAAATTTGACAGCAACAGTTCCAGCGATGGCAATAGCGGTGATAAAGGCAATCAGGGAAATCCCGATGGAAATCCCAATGGCTTTCCCGGAAAAGGCAGCGGCATGGGCGATGATGGCTCCAACGGCTTTGGTTATGACCTCAGTGGTCGCAGTCTGGTCAGTAAACCCATTATTTCCGGCACACCACCTGAGTCAGGAACGGTAGTCCTGCGCATCACGGTGAACAGAAACGGAGTGGTTACTTCTGCTACCTACGAAAGAAAGGGTTCCACTATTGTGGAGCAGGCCGTCATCAACGATGCTATACGTTCTGTAAAAGGTAAAAAGCTTTTCAATAGCACGGCAGAAGCGCCCGATGCACAAACGGGTACACTCACTATTCGCTACACCCTGAAGTAAACGGGCCACAACAGATGGCGGGTAGTATTACTTTTGCATGTGAATTATTCTGAAACACTTCAATATCTGTATGATCAGCTTCCGATGTTCCAGCGGATTGGTCCTGCAGCTATCAAAAAAGATCTCACCAATACCATAGCATTATGTGAAGCTTTGGGCAATCCGCAGGATCAGCTTACATGCATACATATTGCAGGAACCAATGGTAAGGGTTCAGTGGCGAATATGCTGTCGGCTGTCATGACAGCATCCGGAAGAAAAACAGGACTGTACACCTCCCCCCACTTGATAGATTTCAGAGGGCGCATCAGGGTGGATGGAGTGCCATGCTCAGAAGTATTCGTTGTAGATTTTGTAGACACCTGGAAGGATCAAATCAAATCCATACAGCCATCTTTTTTTGAGATTACCGTTGCTATGGCATTCGCTTACTTTCGGGAAAAGCAATGCGACATCTGTATCATAGAAACAGGCTTGGGAGGTCGGCTGGATTCTACCAATATCATTCAACCTGTTATTAGCGTCATTACCAATATCGGTTGGGACCATATGGCTTTACTGGGTGATACCCTGCCGCAAATTGCAGGCGAAAAAGCGGGTATCATCAAAAGTGGAATACCGGTAGTAATTGGAGAATATCAAAGCGATGTGGAGCAGGTGTTCAGACAAAAGGCAGCATCAGAGGATACGTCCTTGTTTTATGCCCGTGAGTTGGTATCCATCGATGTTGTCAGTCAGGATCCGGGGCAGCTTAAAATAGCCTATACCAGCTGGCTTGATGAACAGGTGCATGAACTCTCCTCATCACTATGGGGTAAGTTTCAGCATGCGAATATCAACACAGTGCTGGCGACATTGAAATTGCTGCAGCACGAATGGCCGGTGAGCGATGATGCCCTTTCGCAAGGGATAGCGCATGTACATCTGCTTACCGGATTCAGAGGTCGCATGGAAGTGCTGGGTACATCGCCCCTGCTCGTTGTTGATTGTGCGCATAATAAGGACGGCATTGCCGCTTTGATGGAGGCTGTTGAACCCGATACTTTCGAACAGGTTCATGTGGTGTTTGGTGCGGTTCAGGATAAGGATGTTACGCCTTTATTGCCCTTGTTGCCCCGACATGCCAGCTACTTTCTTTGTCGCCCGGATATACCAAGAGGTATGCAGGTAGATCAACTTGCACAGGCATTTCAACATGCTGAACTTAGCGCCGTTATCTGTGGTTCTGTTGATAATGCCGTTCAGCAGGCGATAACAGATGTGGGCACAGCAGGGCTGATATTAATTTGCGGCAGTATTTTTGTGGCTGCTGAAGCACTTCCATTATTAGACAAAAAGAAGACTTATGAAGAATAGCTTACTTCTCATGCTTTTTACATTGGTGACGGCCGGCACCACATGGGGACAGAACGGATACTCCTACACAGTTACCGTTAAAGGAATGGAAGATACCATTCTGCTGCTGGGTCACCATTATGCGGATAAGCAATATGTGGTAGATACGGCTCAGACGGATGCTTCAGGTAAGGCCGTTTTTTCAGGAGATAAACCTCTTCCCGGTGGCGTTTACCTGATTGTTATGCCCCGACTGGCGAATAAATATTTTGAACTAATAGTAGACGAACCCTCTTTTTCCATAACTACTGATGCCAGCGATATTACAGGAAAGATGGTGATTGAAGGGTCTGAAGAGAATCAATTGATGTACGAGGACCTTCGGTTTATTGCTGCACAACGGCAGAAGGTAGATCGCATCAATAAAGAGCTGGAAACTTTGGACGCAGGCGATAGCAAGCGGACACAACTGGAAGCAGAACGAATAAACATTAATGATTCGGTACTGGCCTGGAGAGCCAGGATTTTTGAACAATATCCGGATGCCTTCTATACAAAAATGCTCAAGGCTGCACAGGATGTTGTAGTGCCGGAAGCTCCTGTTAAGGCAGATGGTACCACAGATAAATATTTTGGTTACTACTATGTGCGGCAACATTTTTTTGATGATATCGATTTACAGGATCCGCGGTTGATTCGCACCAATATTGTTCCGGGGAAACTGGAGCGCTACTTTGAATATTATGTCCCCAAGGTGCCTGATAGTGTTATTGTAGCCGTGGACAAGGTGGCTCAACTGGCAAAGGGCAATAACGATATGTTTCAGTACATCATCGTAACCCTGTTGAATAAATACGCCACTTCTGATATTATGGGAATGGATGCTGTTTTTGTCCATATTGTCGATACCTATTACAAAACAGGTGATGCGTTCTGGCTGGATGATGCAGGTCTTTTCAGGATTACTCACAGTGCTGATATGATGCGCCCAACACTTATAGGAAAACGGGCACCGAATATTTTCCTGCAGGATACCGCCGACAGGGATATTCCGCTATACGCAATCAATTCTGACTATACCATTATCCTTTTCTGGGATGTAGATTGCAGTCATTGTAAGAAAGATCTGCCCAAAATTGAAGCGGCTTATCCGCAGCTGAAGGAAATGGGTGCTGAGATTTATGCGGTGTACTCTCAGGAAGAATGGGATAAATGGGAGAATTGGCTCAGAGAGCATCAATACGGTTGGGTGAATGTGGGGAACAAAAAACTGAAAAGCAATTTTCAGGTTATATACAATGTCAATCAGACACCCATTATTCTTATTATCGACAAGGAAAAAAATATTATCGCCAGAAAAATTGGAGCAGATCAGCTCGTAGATTTTCTGCAGCGGTATAAGGAGACTCATGAAAAGTAAATACACGATTAAAATAGCCGACAATAAAAGCTTTCGACCTCAACTGGAACGCAGTGAAGAGGAATGGAAAAACCAATTAACCGGCGAGCAGTACGATGTGCTGCGTAGAAAAGGGACCGAGCGCGCTTTTACCGGCATCTACGATAAGCACTTTGAGAATGGGGTATATAAATGTGCCGGTTGTGGAACTCTATTGTTCGATAGTACCTCCAAGTTTAATTCCGGATGTGGCTGGCCGGCATTCGATGCTGCTGCCACCGAGGAGGCTATAACCTATATCAAGGATACGAGCTATGGCATGTACCGCATTGAAATCCTATGTACAAATTGCGGCGGTCATCTCGGGCATATTTTTGATGACGGCCCAACCGAAACCGGTATGCGCTACTGCGTGAATTCAGCATCTATTGACTTTGATGCTGCTGATTAAGATCATTTTCCTTTTCGCAAGGTAAAGGCGAAGGTAGAGCCTTCATTGGGCGTACTCCTTACCGATATGGTTTGGTTATGGGCTTCAATGACGTGTTTTACGATTGCCAACCCCAGACCTGTTCCTCCAAAGTCTCTGCTGCGACTCTTTTCCACGCGATAGAAGCGTTCGAAGACGCGATTGATTTCTTCCGGGCGAATACCAATTCCGGTATCCGATGCTTCCACCAGGACATTATCTCCCATATTGTAAAATCCGACATTCGTATGTCCGTTGTCGCGACCATATTTGATAGAATTGGTCAGCAGATTGACAAGAACTTCACGGATGAGTTTTTTGTCTGCCTCGACGATAAAAGGCCGATCGCAGCCCTCTTTGATTTTGAGTCGGATATTCCGCTGAGCGCTGATGATTTCAAGGTCCTGAAAAACCTCTTTGGTCAGCAGGTTGATATCGAAGGGTTCAAAATTCAAACGAAGCTGTCCACTTTCGAGATGTGAGATGGATTCGAGGTCGTTAATGATGGAAATCATGCGCTCCACGTTGCGCACTGCTTTCGTCAGGTAGTCATAATTGATTTTGGGGTCTTCAATACCCCCATCCAGCAATGTTTCGAGGTAGCCCTGCATGCTGGTGATCGGCGTTTTGAGTTCATGAGATACATTCCCCAGGTATTCCTTGCGGTAATTTTCCATATGCCGCAACTGGTTGATTTCCTTCTTACTCGCTTCTGCCCAGCTGACGACCTCGTTATTGACTTCTCCAATAATGTCGGTAGATAGATCCAGCTTCTTCTCTACCACTCCTTTGGTAGATTTCAGATTGTGAATATTCTTATAAATGAGTTTGATTTTCCTGTAAATAAAATTCTCCACTACCCTGTAGTAGATGATGTAAGTCAATACGAACATTAAGGCAGGTACGATGAGCAGGTGGTACCAGTAGGTATTCAACGCTTTAAATAACAAAGAAGCCACTTCCAGCGCAAGTACCAATGCGCATACCAGTAACGTCGCCCGTAAGACGATTTGCCGTGGAGAGGGGTTCTTCATTCAATAGTCAAATTTATACCCTATACCCTTAATGGTTTTAATGTACTCCTCTCCTATTTTTTCCCGGATCTTCCGAATATGTACATCTATGGTCCGGTCGCCGACAATGACATCCATGCCCCAGATTTCATTGAAAATTTCCTGGCGGGTAAAGACCCTGCCCGGCTTGGAGGTAAGCAGTTGTATGAGCTCAAATTCCTTTTTGGCAAGGCCGATGGGAGTTCCCTTTTTGAACACCAAGAACTTTTCTCTGTCGATAATCAGATCGCCAAACTCCATCGATTCTTCCTGCAGGGCTTCTGCATTGGTTCTTCTCAGGAGCGCCTTCACTCTGGAAATCAGCAGGCGGGGTTTTATGGGTTTTGTAATGTAGTCGTCGGCGCCTACGTCAAAGCCCTGCACCTGGGTAAAGTCTTCATTTCGGGCAGTCAGGAATGAGATAATGGTGCTGTCGAATTCGGGCATGCTCCGTAATTCACGACATACTTCAATACCGTCCATTTCCGGCATCATGATGTCCAGCAATATCAGTTTGGGCTTTTCCGACTTGGCTAATGCCAGACCTTCTCTGCCATTGAAGGCTTTGATTACTTCATAATCCTCTTTGGTCAGGTTGTATTCGATGAACTCTATAACATCCGGTTCATCATCAACTATGAGAATTTTGATTTTGCTGTTAGCCATACTTAAATTTTAAGTAAAGGTAGACGCGGGATATTAATAACCCTCAAATTGAATGTTAATTGTAAGTAAATTACACTTTTAATTAACAGGCTGTTAGTGACACCTCATTCAACATCGCAGGACGACTTATACAGGATAGTATAGTCGACGATGTTTTGAATGGCCGCTGTTTTCATATCGCGCACTTCGGGCAAGCCCTGCAGCGCCAAACGGGTGTATTCCCAAACGGCACACCAATCGAAATCCATGGCCAGCTGACCCATAATCATGGCGTAGAGCATTCTGATGGTAGTGCTTTCGGGTTGCTTTTCCATGGCTAATGTGATCCATTGCGCCTCCTCTAAAACATCGAAATAATCGTCCATGGCCGACAGATAGGCCAGGCAGGCAAGGTCTCCCGGACTGAATTGCGTTACATCTCCGGTGCCGTATTTTTTAGTCAAACCATTTAACAGGTCGGGGTACCGGTCTATTGCGGATGTCCAGCTCAGCGCATTGATAACGGCAGCTTTGACATCCAGCGGTTGTTTGTCATTCAGCAGATAATCGAGTACACGCTGGTCCAGTACCTGTTTTTCCAGTGCATATTCTACTATGTCGTGCTCGGTATAGAATTCGGCTATATTGGTAGAGGTCAGCGGAGAATCGGCGTATGTGCTCATGCATGCTCCCATTAATAAAGGAAGCAGGAAGGCTGATTTCAGGTAAAGCTTCATGGTTGAGCGGTTTCTAAAAATTCAGGGTGTTGGTATACGTACCATGCCAATGGAGCTACAATAGCGATAGCGATCAGCAATGGGATGAGAATACTTCTGCGCTGGTAAGGTATGCGCTTGCCAATAAATTGATTCCACATCAGTTCCGACATGATGAGTGCGCCGGCAACATTGATCAGGAGGGTGAGAATACTTCCCTGCTGTAAACGCATGCTCACATATCCCTGAAACAGGGTGAAAACGACTGCGAATATGATAACCTGAACAATTCCTTTCCTTTGTAAACGCTTCATATTCATAGCCAGCAAAATGCCTGCGCTGATAGGAGAAAAAAACAGGCTGAAACCCAGAATGGCGGATTGTGAAAAGAGTTTCTCTCCTGTTTCTGCATTCTCCGGAACAGCGGCTTCTTTTTTCTCCAGCATGGCCAGTCGTTCTGCCTCAGCTTTTGCCAGCGCCTTTTCCTTTTCCTGTTCCGCATGGAACTGAGCAACAGCATCGAGGGCAGTCTGCGGCAATTGCACCTCTAATTGACGATCTTCCGCTTCCCATATTACCGCCTGAAGCAGATCTTCACGGTAGGCTTCATAGTGCTGCAGAATTTCCAGCAGCTCTTCGTCCGCTTTCCGTTTTATTTGTCTGCTGTATTCATTTTCTCTTACCGACATTTCCATCTAAATTTACCAAATGCGTGTAAAAATACTACTATTCGCACTGACCTCCGTGTGGAGCCTGGCGGGAAAATGCCAGCAGGAGTATCAAACCTTCGGGAAATTCAAGTTTGTGGAGGCCATAACATTCCCCGTCAACTACACCCCGGGACCTGCACAGCACCTTTCCCATGCCGATAGTCTCTTGCTTTCATTAACCTATGAGGATGATGACACCCTTTATACAGGTTTATTTACCATCCCGACCGGGGTGGCGAAGCCGGAGCCTCAGCAATTGCCTATTCCGCCGCTGGAGGGATACCCTCAGTTTTTGCAGGCGACGATGGCCGGAAATGCATCACTTATTGTCATGACCGTAAACAGGTTTGGTGGATGGATAATAAATGATATGGCTATGACACGACGGGATGGAACCGCGGCTTATACCACTCCCGTTTTACTCCAAAACTTAAATGATCCGGCAGAAAGCGACGCTTATCCTTTTTTATCTGCAGACGGTGAGCGTTTGTATTTTTTACAGAATGAACGGTTGATGGTAGCCAAGGCTCAAGCAGACGGCTCCGGATTTGAGGAAGCAAAGGCAGTGCAGTTTGAGGGCGCAATGGAGATGCTTATACTGAGTATCTGGATGGATAAAAAAGAGAAAACCATGTGGATGGTTGCTGATAATCGCATATATAAATCGACCCGGAAACGACGCGATGCAGCGTTCTCATTACCCGCAATCTTTACAACTGAGTTTGAATCATTCCCTTTTATTTCCGGTCTCAGTTTCAATAAGAAGCAAACTGATATGTATCTCTACTATTCTGATGATGAGCCGGTGATACTCCATTATCAAATCAAATGAACGTATACGAAAGATTATCACCCAGAGACCGCCTTTTTTGGGGTAGTGTTGGCGTAATCTCCATCATGAGTTTTTATTTCATGTTCGTATTCATCGGTAAAGATCAATTCAACTATTCCGGTTTCAGAGAAGCTGTTTACAAAGAACGTTTTTCCATTATGGTACCGCCTTATTTATTAGAGGACGATAGCCTGCATGCATCAGCGCAACTGGCTTTCTCCGATTACAGCAATGAGGTTTATCTGATGGTGATTGAAGAGCGTAAACGAGATTTACAACGCAGAGATATCCAACCTTTTTTGCAGGAGTACTTTCATTACCTGGGTGATAATGTCTCGTCTATGCTGGGGAACGCCCCTTTAGCGGAGCTGAAAGATCATCAGCTGGGCAACATGCATGTGGTTTCTGGTGAATTCAATGGACACTATGGCGGTGTCCCTGTTTTCTATATTTTATCTACCTATGAATCAGAACAGGCTTTTTACCAGGTGCGTGGCTGGACCGCGCAGCATGCCAAGAATTCAGTTAAAAAAGACCTCTACGCTTCTATTCAATCCTTCAGATTAAAGGAGAAAAGATCCCGGCGATAAATGGTAGTACCTTTGACACATGAATAAGCGATTGCTTGTATTATTATCGATTAGCTGTCTGCTGATAGCATGCACAACCGAGCAAAAGCAGGCGGAACCTGAGCAGGTTAGCCCTGTCTCTTCTTTTACGGGAAAAGCTATCTATAAAGTGGAAGCTATTTCTGAAAAGCCCCATGATATATCTATTTTTTACAGATTTAATCCTTCCATGATTGAAATCGGTTTTGGCGATTCTATCGTCCGCATAGTGGAAACCGGAGGTTCATCAGGTGGAAATGTATTGATCGATTTGCGCCAGACCGCTGCCTGGCAGATAGATACCATGGAGAAAGTAGTCTACCAGGGTAATTACTCCGATTTATCGGATGCACCACCTGCATTAAAAGCCACTATGCCGGATCATTTTCAACCGGTACTACAATCGACCGGTGAGCAAAAGATGATTGGAAACTGGAACTGCACCAAATACGAAGTAATCCGAAGTGGCTTCATCCGTCCGGGTGTTCCAACTACTGTGTGGATCACGAACGATATACTATTACCCGGTTGCAGGTACGATGTGGAGACGGATGTCAATATGGTTAGCGCACCTTTACCGCTGTACATGGGTGTAGCAGAGGGAACCGTTGTGGTGCTGGAATATGCTACTGACGGATTGCTGGTCCGCTATACACTGGATAGTGTGGAAAGCCTCCCTCCCGGCGACAACTTCTTCCAATTACCCACTACTTATCGGTTTCAATGATGCTGTACGGTTTACTATACCTGTTATCTCTGATTGCCGCTGAAGGCGAATCCCTGCAAGTATGGAATAACGATTTGCCTACCAGTCTGAGGGGTATTCATGTCTACACGAATGATGAGGTCTGGGTGAGTGGCAGCGCCGGTTATATCGGTTCTACAGTAAATGGTGGGGGCGACTGGGCATTTCAGCAGATACCGGGCTGGGAAAGTGCGGAATTCAGGGATATCGAAAAAATCAATGACAGCACCGTGCTGGTAATGAGCTCTACCCTGCCTGCTGCCATACTGATTTCTGAAGATAATGGTTTAACCTTCAGGACAGTGTATAGCTCCCCGGATTCAACTTATTTTTTGGATGGGATGGATTGCAACAGCAATGGCGATTGCATACTATATGGTGACCCTATTGAAGGATATATGTTATTGCTCGCATCGTCGGAATCCGGCCATTTCTGGAAACAAGAGCGCTCTATCCAATTACCTGAAGGTACTGCTGCATTTGCTGCCAGTGGCTCGGGTATTCAATGGCTGGATGACTCAACCTATGCATGGGCGACAGGTATCGGAGGTGCTTTGATTATTGGTTGCGACCTGTCACATGCCTGTGAACAAAGGGCTGCCCTTCCCTATGCGGTTTCAGCGGCTTCTGGGATCTATGGCATGCATTTTAAAAACAATAAAATGGGTGTCGTGACCGGTGGCGATTATACCCTGGAATTGGAAACTACACCCAACACCTACTATGCAATTGATGGCGGCTATCAGTGGCAGCCATTTTCAGTGATGCCCGCCGGTTATCGCTCTTCTATAGGTATAGGAGAAAACGGTGTCATACTTATCTGTGGACCCGGAGGTATAGACAGAGCGCAATGGGGTGCTTTCGCGTGTGTTGCTGTAAGTGAGGAAGCCTTTCATACACTCGCTCCTGCTCCCAATGGAGATTTTTATCTCGCAGGACCTAATGGAAAGACAGGAAAATATACGATATCAAGATAAACCATCGTTGAAAGAACATACACAGTTAATATGAAAAACCTGAATGCCCTCATCATTGCCCTAGCTGTCATACTGACCGGCTATATTCTGGGTAATGCATTTAAAAATCGCTACGACTATCAGAATACCATTGCTGTTACCGGTGCCGGAAAGACGGACTTTGAAAGCGACCTGGTTGTCTGGTCGGGCTACTTTCAGAAAAAGAGTCCCGAGCTGAAAGAGGCTTATGCGCAGCTTGACTCCGACAGAAATATCATTAAGGGTTACCTCAAGGACAAAGGCATAAAGGATGAGGAGATTGTGTTCTCTTCTGTCAGCATCAACCGGGATTACGAAAGCTACTACGACCAGAATGGAAAATACGTTTCCCGTTTCTCCGGGTATAATCTGGAGCAATCGGTAAGTATTCAAAGCAACAATATCGATCAGATAGAAAGTCTGTCGCGCGAAGTAACAGAACTGATTAACAGAGGCGTAGAATTGTACAGCAACAGTCCCCAATACTATTATACCAACCTGGAATCTCTTAAACTAGAGCTGATTGCAAAGGCAACATCCGATGGCAGGCAGCGGGCAGAGAATATTGCCACTGAATCCAATGCCCGTCTGGGCGATTTGCAATCTGCCAGCATGGGCGTATTCCAGATAATAGGTCAGAATTCCAGCGAAGATTACTCCTGGGGTGGGGCTTATAATACCTCGTCCCGGAAAAAGACTGCGACGATAACTGTCAAGTTATCATTTGCCACCAGGTAATTAGTTTTCCATAGCGTCTTTGCGCAGCTTCAGACTGAGTTCCTCCCCAAGGTAGCGGTCTATCAAGGCATGAACAACGTATAGCAGTGGCGTCAGGATTATGGCTGCTGTCAGCTTGTAGATGTAATTTACGGTCGCAACGGCCAGCCATAAGGAAATACTCCAGTGTTGCGGACCGATAACAAATGCCACATACAACACCACCACGCTATCGAATATTTGCGAAATGGCAGTGGAGCCGGTGGCTCTTAACCACAATCGCTTTTCACCTGTGATGGCTTTGATTCTGTGGAAGAAGAAGACATCTGCCAGCTGTCCGATTAGGAATGCCAACACAGATCCGGCTATAATCCACATTCCCTGACCAAAAACTGCCGCATACGCACTTTGCATATCCGGCACGCCGCTTTCGGCATAGGAGCCCACCCAGAATGATGCAGGTGCGAGGCGTATACCGATAAAGATGATAACAAAAGCATATATGATAAATACTATGGCCATGTAGGACAGGCGCCTCACTCCTTTCATACCAAAGTATTCATTGATAATATCCGTCATGATGAATACAAAGGGCCACAGCAATACACCGACAGTGAAATTGAGGGTACCCACTTCACCGAATAAATTCCAGTTGAAATTCTGAATACCCAGTGTGGGCTCCAGGGCGAAAATTTTTACGCCTATGAATTCTGCAATGAGTGCATTGACAACAAAGAAAACACCCAATGTTAGAAACAGTATGGATGGCTTATGATGTATGATGTGCTGCTTCATAGAGGTTCATTGAAAGATGCGCGGAAAAAATTTACCTGTTGTTTGCTGATAAGATCTATAATCGGGAAACACTTGCATCAGGCGTGATTCTTCGTACTGGGTTTTGCATTCAAAGAGCACCAGCAGCAAAATGGATAATAAGGCTCTGTAGACATCCAACGTAAAAGTCGCATATCCTATGCTTGCCGTAACCAACGCGCTATACATTGGATGCCTGATGTATTTGTAGATGCCATAGGTAATCAGCTTAGCTCCTTCCACTGGTTCAGGCATTACAGATAAAAATCTATTGATGCGCTGTATAGCCATCATACCGGTTATGAAGCCCACAGCCATCAGCAAGCCACCAACTATTTTCCAGAAGATTCCCGGCTCCGGGGCCTGGTGGGACATGGGAAATACAATGGCTGTCAGCAGCAGAAACTGCAGCACCACCATTATATAGGCTTTGGTTGAATGTCTCATTCGCGTTGGCTAAAGTAGCAAATACTTCCATAGTGGCATGCGGCATGTTTGATTAACTTTGCGGCGCTTATGTCATTGGAATCCGAAATAGCACGCAGACGAACTTTTGCCATTATCAGTCACCCTGATGCCGGTAAAACCACCTTAACAGAAAAATTTCTCCTCTATGGCGGGGCTATTCAGGTGGCCGGTGCGGTCAAGAGCAATAAGATTAAAAAAAGTGCTACGAGCGACTTTATGGAGATTGAGCGTCAGAGGGGTATCTCTGTTGCCACTTCGGTCATGACTTTTGAATACGAATCGCACCTGATTAACCTGCTGGATACGCCCGGTCACAAGGACTTTGCTGAAGATACCTACCGTACACTCACCGCTGTGGACAGTGTAATCCTTGTAGTAGATTGCGTGAAGGGTGTGGAGGAGCAGACAGAGAAATTGATGCAGGTATGTCGCTTGCGGGCCATCCCGGTTATCATTTTTGTCAATAAAATGGACCGTGACGGGAAAGATCCTTTTGATTTACTCGACGAGCTCGAAGAGAAATTGAACATCCGTGTGCGTCCGCTATCGTGGCCCATCAATACCGGAAGTTTCTTCAAGGGCGTCTACTCCTTGTATCAAAAGGACCTGAAGTTGTTTGTTCCCGGTTCTCAAAAGCGGGAGCAGGACAGTATAACAATTGATGATCTGAATGACCCCTTGTTGAATGAGCAGGTGGGTGAAAAAGATGCTGATCAATTGCGGCATGATGTGGAACTGATTGAAGGTGTGTACGATCCGTTTTCTGTAGAACAATACAGAGATGCGCATATTGCTCCGGTGTTCTTTGGTAGTGCTATCAATAATTTTGGGGTACAGGAATTGCTGGAGACCTTTATTGAAATCGCTCCCCGACCTATGGGCAGACATGCGGAAGAGCGACAAGTGTCCCCTGAAGAAAAAGCCTTTACCGGTTTCGTATTTAAAATTCACGCCAACATTGATCCGCGCCACCGCGACAGAATTGCCTTTCTAAGGGTAGTTTCCGGCACCTTTGAACGCAATACTTTTTACAAGCATGTACGTCTTGATAAAGCGCTGCGCTTCAACAACCCCTATTCTTTTATGGCAGCTTCCAAGGATGTGATTGATGAAGCATATCCGGGAGATGTGATTGGTCTTTACGATACAGGTAACTTCAAAATCGGCGATACCTTATCGGAAGGGGAAAAAGTCCATTATGTGGGAATTCCCAGTTTTTCACCTGAAATTTTCATGGAGTTGGTCAACAGCGATCCGATGAAATCGAAACAGCTCGACAAAGGGATTGTACAACTCACCGAAGAAGGTGTGGCGCAGCTCTTTGTGCACAGTGCGGGCAACAGAAAGGTGGTAGGTACTGTAGGTCAGCTGCAGTTTGATGTTATTCAATATCGTCTGGAGAATGAATATGGTGCCAAGTGCCGCTTCTCTCCTATTCCCATGCACAAGGCGTGCTGGATCACCAGTAAGGATAAAAAGCAACTCGATGAGTTTATTCGGCTGAAAAGTGAGTACATCTATTTTGATAAGGATAAACAACCTGTTTTTATGGCCGAGACAACCTGGGCCTTGAATGTCGCGATTGAGAATAACCCGGACATTACCTTTCACACCACTACAGAGTTCATGACTGTGAATGGGTAACATGCGCGATTTACCACTCAGGGTTGCGCCGCTCTGACTTCAGTTTCGCTCTTTTGGCTTTTTCCTCCAGTCTGCGCCGTTTGGCACCTTCCGGAATACGCGTTTTTTTGCGCTGCTTTTTTTCTCTCAGAGCATCTTCCAGTAAAGCCATCAGTTTGGCAATGGCAATTTCCTTATTGCGGGCCTGAGAACGGGATTGGTCGCAGGTGATGCGAAGGATACCATCGGACGAGATTTTGGCTGCGAGGTTCTGTTCTATTAATGCCTTTTCGCTCTCCGATAAGCCATCGCTCATTCCGGGCTGAAAGTAGAGTTCAATCCGGGTAGATACTTTATTGACGTGCTGCCCACCTTTTCCGCTGCTTCTTACCGCTTTAACGAGTATTTCGCTCAGGATAATTTTTCGGTTCATAATGGCAGACAATACCGGTGCACGTTCTGATTATCAGCGCGCCCTGGTAATTTTAAAAGACCTGCTGGTGCCATTCACTTCGAGGGAAATGATGTACATACCGTCCTGTAAATCCTGCATTTCCGTAACATCAGCCTGTCTGTTGCCATTGAGCTGGAAGGACCGATTGATTACCTGGTTCCCCGACATGTCGAATGCGCGTAGCACGGCATTACCACTGGAGGTGCCGAAATCTATGTGCAATACATCTTTGACCGGATTGGGAAACAATTTGGGTTCCTCTGCTGCAAAGGTATCGTCCATTCTAAGTGGTGGCGTTTGTATAATGACCATCTCACTTCGCTCCGTATAACCATCTTCACAACGGGCTTTGACATAGCACTGATAGCTGGTACCCGGTTTTAATCCGGTTACAGTAACGCTGTTGCCTGTCATATCCAGTGATAGCGGATTGGAGCCTGAACCTAATTCCTTAAGGAATAGCTTGTAATTGGTCGAGCCGTACAGCCACTTCCAGGTAAAGGATGCATTGGTTGGTGAAGTACTGATAACCTGAAAGTCTTCTGGTGGATCACAGGCAAATTTCTTTCCGTAGAAACCATATACCACACCTTCGCTTGTGAAGTTATTGGTATAAGAATTTCCGGAAATAAGAATATCATCCTGCCCATCGCCATTCACATCTCCCGCAAAACAAGTATTGGTACCTGCGCCATTGGTGGATTCACCGATGAACTCCCAACCCGGAGTTAAGGAAGGTCCATTGGGGCTTCCGAAATACACCATGGTTTTACCCACGCTATCCATGAGCGCGGGATCTAAATAATATTTAGAAGTAACAAGTACATCGTCATAGCCATCATTATTCAGGTCATGGCCATCGTTTACATTGAAGGCGAATCGCTCATCGTATTGTGTTCCCTGTACTACCCAGGCGATATTGGTATCGATACCGGCAGGGCCTCCGTAATGTAGGTGTAGCTTGCCACTTTGATAAATACCGCCAGCGTCGAAACGCGGTACACCAATCACCACATCGTTGTATCCGTCACCGTTCACATCACCTGCATTGGAAAGATTGACAGCATAAAAGGAAGTATCTTCTGCGCCGCCGATAGCCATAAAATCAGGGGTATTATCCGCTCCACCTGGACCGCCGTGGAAGGTGCAAATCATGCCATCCCCTATCAAAAAGATGTACCCACCCACATGGAGATCGTCATATCCATCGCCGTTTACATCGCCTGCTTTATCTATAGAAATACCAAGGTTGGCATCTGTAATGTCTGCTACGCATTCCATGGCCGGTACTTCTGAGAGCCCATCGGCGCTACCGTGGAACACCCAGAACTTTCCGGCTTTATTTCCAGCTGACCCCATTTCTTCTACGTTGTCCCAACCATGTGCTCCAATGCAGACATCATCATAGCCGTCGCCATTCAAGTCGCCAGCCATCGTTAGTGCCTCGCCGAGCTTTGCCTGTGCCCTGTCGGCTTCAAAACTCCAACCCCACTCATCACTCACACCTTCTGCACTGCCATAAAACAAATATGCTTTTCCTTCAAAGTTCTGGGGATTGCTGTACTGATGAGAACCTACCAGTAAGTCATCATAACCATCTCCGTTGACATCTCCTTCAATAGAAATACATTTTCCCATCGAGGCATTCACGGTCTCTCCATAAATCACTTTGTCTGGCTCGAGGGGAAGGCCTTCCGGACCACCGTAAAAAATCAAGATAGCTCCCTGTCTTGTAACTGTATTGGTTCTGTCGGGAGCACCAACCACAACATCTGAGTAACCATCACCATTTAAGTCGCCATTACCGGCTATCCAGAAACCGAGGTTAGCTGTCAGTGATCCACCTTCTATCTTCCAGTCGTAGGTTGTGGAGACGGGGTCAATGGTAACGGGGAATGCTGCTTGTGCGACATTTACTGAAAGTGCCAGCTGATTGGCTTCCACCCATTCCATCGTGCCGGAGAGCAGGGTGCCCTCCTTGTCCCATACCTTCAAATCGGTGTAGGTAAATACTTTCTTATTGCCTTTGCTCAGCACCAGTGCATTATCTACAATTTGCTTATCAAGGTCGCTAGTGATAGTTTGTACGTAATCTACTGTCGGGCCATCTTTCTTTTCCCGATAGATGATATTCTGCCTGAGTCCGGCGGCAGTGCTGAGGTATTGCAAGTCGTAATGTTCGAATTGAAATCTTAATTCGTAGTCAGACACCTGTTGAACACCCATGAAATGGTCGGGTTCTACCGATGTAAAATCCACTTCCCAATCCTCTCCTGCAACATTAAATCCGTCTTTGTTCACCCGGTATGCTAAAGAACCATCCCTGGAAGCCAGCGTATAAGTTCCATCGCTTTCTGTCCGAAATGTGTTGCCTGTAGGTTGCAATTGCTGTTCTATGACCTGAAGCCAGTCGGCCGGAACATTTGCCCGGTCCATTGCTCTTTTTCTGGCCCATGACGTAGCGGACCATTCGGGATTGAAGCCTGCATCATTGGTCTGATTTTGCGGTGACTGATTATGCATCAACAATAAAGATGTTGTGACCAACGCGATGAACGCAAGTCCCCACTTTTTCCCAGAAATGGAAGTTATCTGCATAAGCGTCATATTAAAACAATATGGCAAAAAGCCACTTATTTCAAAATTAATGAATAGTTACTAATCCAAATGGATTAAACCCTTTATTTAAACTGCATCCACATTAACTTGTTCACCATCGCCAGCTCAGTCCTCCAGCAAAGTGTACACCAGCCTGCGGATAGTAACCGTTCAGTTCCTGTTCCA
Source organism: Bacteroidetes bacterium UBA3022 (assembly GCA_002346225.1). Lineage (GTDB taxonomy): Bacteria > Bacteroidota > Bacteroidia > Chitinophagales > BACL12 > UBA11426. The sequence continues at coordinate 240 of DDYY01000024.1, read as the reverse complement.
TGCCTTCATAGACAAACCGATATACCCATCCATTGGCTTCATACTGGTGATTGAGCAGGTTGTTCACCCTGGCAAAAAGTGTCAACTCGCCCAAAACCGGTTGTTTCCAGGTGGCATTGAATTGCAGGTCGGTAGTATAGAATGGATCCAAGCTGCGGTCTATATTGGTGGTATTATCGAGGTATTGTCTGCTTACATATTTGATGCTCCAGTCCAGTGTGGTTTTGAAACCTGTTATCC
>DDYY01000025.1 GCA_002346225.1 Bacteroidetes bacterium UBA3022 | reverse complement strand
GCGGTGGCGCTGCCGGTAATGATTTGTCCGTTTTCGAGTGCTATGGCCGCACCCACTTTATAACCGGAATAGGGGGCATAAGCATGTTCCGCCACGGCCACTGCTGCCCGCAAAAGTTCCTGTTGCCCGGTGTCCAGTTCATTCGCCGATTCAAATTTTAAAAGTCTTGTTATATGCTCTTCTGTAGTCATCTATCCACTTTTTATGCAAGGCTTGGGAATACCTAAAATACTAACTTCGCAACCGAAACTATAAAGATGCAACGGATATTTGTTATCGGTGCCGGGAAATCCAGTACTGTCCTCATTCAATACCTGCTGGATCGCGCCGAAGAACATGACTGGTTTGTAACGGTGGGCGATATGTCGGAAGCGGCGGCACAGAGAAAAGTCAACGGTCATTCACGGGGAGATGCCATATTCTTCGATGTCTACGATGATACCCTGCGAAGGGCATGTATCCGGCAGGCAGACCTGGTGGTATCCCTGCTACCTGCGAATATGCACAGTCCGGTCGCGAAAGATTGCATTCAATTCGGCAAACACTTTGTATCCGCTTCCTATGTCAATCCCGAAATGCAGGAGCTGGATGAAGCCGCGCAGCAGCAAGGGGTAATTCTGCTCAATGAATGCGGACTGGATCCCGGTATTGACCACATGAGTGCCATGCGCATGATCAACGAGGTGAAGAGGGAAGGAGGTCATATCACTTGCTTTGAGTCGTATGCGGGCGGATTGATTTCTCCTGAATCAGATACCAACCCCTGGCATTACAAGATAAGCTGGAACCCGAGGAATATTGTGCTGGCAGGTCAGGGGATTTCCAAGTTTTACTGGAGAGATTCTCTCAAAATCATTCCTTACAACAAGCTCTTCAGCAGGTACGACATCCTGGAGATTCCGGGCTATGGCGACTACGAGGGCTATCCCAACAGAGACTCTACACGCTACAGAAGTTTATACGAACTGGAATCAGCCCATACTGTCGTGCGGGGTACCCTGCGCAAGCGCGGCTACTGCGATGCCTGGGATGTACTGATAAAGCTGGGGCTGACCGATGAGAATTACACCGTGGAATTACCGAAAGACTGCACCTGGAAAACATTTATCGATTGCTTTCTTCCCTATGAACCCGGAATGGATGTGCAGCAGAAATTTGTAAAGTATTTTCAGCTGGAAGATGCGCCTAAGATAGTGGCTCAGATGGAATGGCTGGGTTTGTTCAGCGATGAACCGATAGGGCAGGAAAAGGGCACGCCGGCCGGATTGCTGCAGGGCCTCCTCGAACGCAAATGGCAACTGGAACCGGGAGACAAGGATATGGTGGTGATGTTACACAAAATGGAGTTCACCAACAACGGGAAAGACTACGAAGCACAGATGAGCCTCGCTGTCAGCGGTGAAGATGAAGTGATAACTGCGATGGCGAAAACCGTGGGCTTGCCTGCCGGTATTGCTGCGCGACTCATTCTTACCGGTGCCATCAAAAAGGCGGGCGTTATCATTCCTGTGACTGCAGATATCTATGGACCCATACTCGATGAGCTGCGGGATGGATTTGGTATTCAGTTCATTCACCAGCTAAATGAAGTTGTGCATGACTAACACGGTGTTCACCGAAGTAAAACATGGCAGTCCTTTGTACGATGAGGTAGTGGCATTGCGGGATGCTCTGTTGAGAAAACCGCTGGGCATGCAATTCACGCCGGAGCAACTGGCGGCCGAGGCAGCGTATTTTCACTTTGCCCTGTTAGCGGATGGAAAACCTGTTGCCTGTTTAATGCTGGTGCCGCATGAAGAAGGGCAGCTGCAAATGAAGCAGGTAGCGGTAAGTGCCGAGCTGCAGGGTAGTGGCTTAGGGGCGCGACTCACTGCCGCCGCAGAAGAATGGGCAAAGGATAATGGTTATTCCTATATGTTTTGTCATGCCAGAGATACTGCTGTTCCTTTTTACGAGCGACAGGGATATACCATTGACAAGGCACCGTTTACCGAAGTGGGTATTCCCCATAGGTACATGTACAAGCAGCTTTAAAATTATTCCAGAATAGCCTGCAGCCTTTCCGCATCTCCTCCCTGAGCAATAGCGGTGGCAATACCTTCGCGCACTATCACAGCATATGCTTCATTGTCCAGATAGTTTTGCAAGGCTCTTCTGGCCACTCCCACCAGCCTTCGGTTGAACGATTGATAGGCATCCAGCATGTTGGCGACAACCACATCATCGCAATAAGGTATGCGACTCAACGCACCCATAGCATTCTGACGGGTCCTGAATTCATATAAATTACTGCAATACGAAGTGAGTTCCGCAGCTGCTGCCTTGTTCATCTTCTGCATCAGGCTCAATTCCAGATAGGCGATGCGAATGTTCTTGTTGGCGCCCATCTGCCCGTCAGCGTATTTCAGCCAGGTATCCGTCTTTTCAGGAGCCAGCTTCGTAAGCTGCCGCAATGCAGTTTCCACCGTCTGGTAGTTGTTGTCTTCTAACAGTACAGTCAGGTCTTTTTCCAGTTTTTTGGGTAGGGTATCCAGCGATGCCACCACTTGTCTCCGAATGCGGGTGTCTTCATCTTTCAATGCCCTTTGCAGCAGTTGCAGACTCTTTTTGTCAGTATCGTTCGCCAGTTGCGCGATGATCTCCTGCCGGATACCGTAAAAGGCTTCCCTATCATACAGGTTTTGTAAATCTGTTCGCTTGATGTCGAGGGGCATTTCCCGCATAGCGGCAACGGCATCATACCTATCTATCATAAGCGGCGCATTGAATGCCTGCAAACGCAGCTCGGCAAACGGTTTATCGAATTGTACTTTACTTAATATTTGTGTTCCGGGGTCAAATAAAACGAATGCAATATCCGATGATGCTGTACGTGGAATGCTGATGGTCGTCTGCTTGCCGTCCATCCATGTCTGCTGCTCTGTATAGTTGCCATCGGTATAATGCACCTGCACCGTCACCGGCATGCGGAAGTAGCCTTGCGTGGCTGTGATTTCCTGCATTTGCTCTACCACCAGCTCTACGTCATTGGCAGAAGTGCTGTAAGCAATCTGCAACACGGGGAAACCACTGCGGTAAACCCATTGGTCAAAGAACCACGCCATGTTCACGCCCAAAGTGCGCATGCATTGTATTTCGAGGTCGCCGGAGCGCACATTGTCGTAGGCATGTCCCTCCAGGTATTCTTTCACCACCTTGCGATACGCTTCATTGCCCAGCACATAGCGCATCATATCGAGTACGAAGCTGCCTTTGGGATAGTGTCGGGCTGATCCTGCCTCTGAATGTGCCAGCGGGTAGGCATCTCTGCTATCGGCATTGATGGCGTTCAGCATTTCCTGCCGCCGCCTCCACTGGAAGGCATCATCGCCCTCGATAGATTGCATAAATTTTTTGGAGTAGTGGGTGGCGAAGCTTTCCTGCAGCCAGTGTTCTGTGCCACTCCATTCGGTTACGTAATCGCCGAACCATTGATGGGCAAGTTCGTGTGCATTCGTCGACACATAAGATTGATCGGGCTGTGCATGGGCATCCTGAAAGACGGCATCGGTGAAGATGGCAGCTGTGGTGTTTTCCATGGCACCGTACAGGAACTCCTGCACCGGTATATTGGCGTAGGTTGACCATGGATAAGGAACGCCCGTTTCCTGGGCTATCCAGTCCATCATTTCTGCCGAATAGGCATAGGTTGGTGCTACACAATCCCTGCGGTCGGGGTAGTAGTACTGCCGCGAAACAATACCATTCTTCGATGTGTAATCTTCGTAGCGATAGGCACCAATTCCCAACATGATGAGGTAATTGGCATGCGGATGTTCCATCGCGTAATGCCAGCGCTTCACAGTTCCGTCGTTTTCAATGCGGGTGCTTTTGAGGTTGCCATTGCTGAGCACCTCATAAGCTGGATCGAAATAGACGATTAACTCGGTGATGAGTTTATCGTTGACATCGTCGTAGGAGGGAATCCAGAAACGGTTGTCGGTGCCTTGCCCCTGGGTCCAGATTTGTTTTCTGATGCGGTCGGGGTCATTGGCTATTTCGTCGGTATTGACATTCCATCCCACAAAGTAGATACCCTTTTTAGGTGTGGCGGAATAATCAATCTGCAGGGTATGCGTCGTTTCCCATTCCAGCGAAGGTGTGAAGTAGATGGTCAGTCCGGCGCTGTCTGTCCGGAACCTACTGAGGGCACCATCCACCGTTACATTTTTTACAGCGATACCCGGTGCATCCAGCAACAAGGTATCTACACGCTGCTGCAGCGGGCGGAATGTATAATTGGCTAAGCCTTCCAACCTGCCTTCCTTGGGCTGAAAGCGCAACTCCAGGGTAAGGTGCTGCATATCCACATTGTGGTTTCGGATACTGCCCAGTGGGTCCTGTACATACGATTGGTAATAGGTAGAGTCTTGTGCTGTAACCGCTCCGGCAGCTATGCTGAGCGCGAGTATTATCCAGAATCTGTTCATCTTCATGATATTGTGGTGCATAGTTAATAAAATCTCTTTACATCGGTTGCCGCCGGTAATGCTGTGTCTTCGGCGATATGGGCAGCCAGCAGACGGGCATGATAAGGGGCGAGTGAATAGCCTTTGGTGCCCATTCCATTGAGTATATGGAGGTGGCTTATGGCAGGATGGGAGCCTGATACCGGTTTGCGGTCCTGAATGACGGGTCGGATGGCTGCGCGGTGGCGAATGATTTCAAATGGTACCCTGATGGTGGCGGTGATATCGGCCGATAACTTATCGAGGCCCTCAGCTGTAGGTCCCGGATTTCGGTCGTCCCAGTGATTGTGCGAGCCGGCCCAGAAATGAGCGCTGCCTTGTGGGACAAGAATGACATTTCTGGTGATGACCCTGTCCTCTGGTAATTCGATGGCTTTGATAAGAAGTGCCTCTCCTTTGTTGTACCTGAAGGGGATGTTTTGCCAGACCGGATTGGCAGCAGCTGCGATGCCGGAGGCGTCTATGACCGCATCGAAGGTTATTCCGCCAGCAGTAAATGGTGGACCTTGCTGTAGTACCTCGGGGGAGATGTCTGTCTCCAGCAGCTTACCGGCATTGCGCAGGTAACGGATGGCTTCCACATAGAGTTTTCCGGTAGTGACTATGTGTCCGTGGTGTACCCATACACCCCCGAACCCCGCCTGGTAGCTGTTGTGATCTATGCGTTCATCGGGCAAATCCTCTGCCCAGGAACCGGCTAAGGGAAGCGCGTTGCTCCGCCATTGTTCTCGCGCTGCTTCGCTTCGGTGCAATCGGTGAATATCCATCGGACGCACCAGTGCATGTCCTGTCACCTCCGACCACCAAGTATAGCAGTTGGCGGCAGCTTCCCAGCAGACTTCCACCATGGGTTGTAATTTGTATTGGCGTCCTGTAACCGGATTCATCAGTCCGGCCGCTACCACAGAGGCATGTCCGCCCGTTCCCGGGTCGGCGAGCATATAATCTATCTGCTGTTGCTCGAGCGCCCATGCCATTGACAGCCCGCTGATGCCTCCTCCGATGATGAGTACCTTATTCATACTTTCGTAGCGCGCAACATCTCTCGTTTGCGGGGTGGTCCCGGAATCTTTTCCACCTGCCATCCTGCAGCCAGCAGGGCACGGCGAACATCTCCTTTAGAGCAGTAAGTAACCAGTACACACTGGTGGTTGGCCATGTGCCACAGGCTTTTAAAGACATCTTCTGACCATAATTCCGGTTGCACCCGCGGTGCGAAAGCATCGAAATAGATCAGATCAAAACCGGAGGTCGCCGGAAAGTCTTGTAGTGGTGTCAGCGATTTATGTAAGGTAAAGTTCGGTGTGATGGCAATATCCTTTTGGGCTTCCGCTGCGTGAATGGAGCGGAAGACCTCCTGTGCAGGCGCCCATGACAACAGCGCAGGGTAGTTCAGTTGTTCTGTAATGGTTAGTGGCAAAGGAAAGGGTTCCAGTGCTGTATAATGCACGGTTGTTTGAGCGTCTGTAGCAGCTTGTACGGTCAACAGTACATTGAGTCCTGTGCCCATGCCGACCTCCAGTATACGCAGGGGAGTAGCCGTGTACTGCAGCCTGTGTTCCCAGCCTGCGCCAATGAAAACGTGCATCGACTCAGCCAACGCACCATGTACCGAATGGTAGTGCTCCTCTTTACCTGGCACCTTCAGTGTATGCGACAGATCACTTGTCTGTATCAGTTCCATGGACATCTTTAGGTTTGGGGATGTATCGGTAGCGCATCTGCGCATTGTCTTCTGTGCGCATCCAGTAGGCGCCTGATTCGGCAAAGTAGGCATCATCCTCATCGTCTTCATCATCCTCTTCTTCTTCCTGTGGTGGCAGGTCTACCTTGCGGTAAACGAAAGCCATGAAGGCACCAGCCAGTCCACCCATCAGGTGACCCTCCCAGGAGATTTCCCATTTGAAAGGCAAGAGCCCCCAAACGATGCTGCCATAGAGAAATACCACCAACAGCGACATGGCGATGGATTGTATGTCTTTGCGAAAGGCACCGCTGAAGAAAAGGAAAAAGGCGAATCCGTATACGATATTGCTCGCTCCGATGTGGTAAGCCGGTCGACCGATAAGCCAGACCATGAAACCGGAAGCGAGGTAGATAAAAAGCAGTGATTTGAATGCCACCTTGCGATAGCTGTAGAATAAAAGGAAGCCCATGATGAGAAAGGGCAGTGTGTTCGACATCAGGTGCTGCCAGTCGCCATGGATAAAAGGGGAGAAGAGCACACCTCTCAGTCCGCTCAGCTTCAGCGGATAAATGCCCCAGGAGCTGAGGTCAATCTCTGTGACAAATTCAAAGATGGCTACCAGCCACATCAGCGCTACAAACACCAAAGGGATGAATATACTCGTGAATAGGAGCTGTTGTTCTTCTTTATGTGCGGATGCGCGGTGCTGACTGGACACTCTGGTTGTTGATCACGTTTTAGATGAGGCCTTTCAACAGGGCGGCCAACTCCTTTTGCAAGGTAAGACTTTTATCCGTGTTGTACCACTGCTGCAGTGCGAGGTTATAGGTTTCAGATGGCACCTGTTGCGCCTTCGCATCCATTACCAGTTGCTGTGCAGGTGCCGGCCGTGGTCCCCAGGTGGCTAGCACGTCGCCCGAAGCACGGTCGAATATGATGAGTTTGGGTATAGCGCGACTGCCATTCGTGAGAAATGCTTCCATGATTTCCGGATTTTCATCGCGCGGTACAATGGTAAGCGGAATATGCAGATGCTCTGCCACGATGTTGATAGCCGGAAGGTTTTGTGCTGCATCGCCGCACCACGACTCGGATAGCACCATCCATTCCATGGCAGGCAATGCATGGAGGTTCGCAAATAATCCTTCTTCCACGCGCAGGGTTTTATTCAGGCGCGCTATCCTGCGTTCATTCAAATGGGTATACTGTATATGGCTTTCAGATGCATCAGCATCGCTCGTCGCTTTATTACCGGCCAATTCCCGGACCCATTCAAAGTATGCAGCATAATCCATGGCTTGCACGGGAGAAAACTGCTGTTGATTAACTGTGGTAAGCATTTCGTTCTTTTATTCATCAACTGCTCCGGTATTCTTTTGGTTCAATATTGATGTGGAAAGCTCGCCTTAAATCGATTTGCGGAACACGGTCGCATCATGTATTTTTGTAGCGTGCGCTACGCCAAATATATTGCCGGTTATACTATTCCGCTCAGCGTTTTCCTCAGCCTGTGGTGGGGCGGGGCATGGAGCTTCCTGGCGATAGGGTATGCGTTCGGCTTTCTACCCCTGCTGGAGTGGCTGGTGCCGACGGATGCATCAAATATAGAAGCCGCTGAAGAGGAGGTAGTACGGAAGGACTTCGTTTACGACCTGCTCCTATATCTGAACGTTCCGATTCAATTTGGCCTGCTTTGGTATTTCTGTTCCACTGTAGCTGTGGATGCTGTATGGTGGGAGATACTTGGTAAGACACTAGCCATGGGACTTGCCTGCGGGGTGACCGGAATCAACGTGGCACACGAGCTTGGGCATCGCAAGGCAACACACGAGCAGCTCATGGCAAAGATGCTGTTGCTGACATCGCTCTATATGCACTTCATCATCGAACACAACAAGGGACATCATAAGAACGTCTCTACCGACGATGATCCGGCATCTGCCCGTTCCGGAGAGAGCTTGTATGCTTTCTGGTGGCGCACGGTGCGCGATAGCTGGAAGTCGGCATGGCAGATTGAATCCCGGCGACTGCAGACCGCACAACAGCGGGTATTCAGCAGCCACAATGCACTGCTGTGGTTCCTTGCCTGGGAACTGGCGTTGGTGGTGTCTATCGCTATTGTATTCGGCGGACTCACGGCGTTGCTGTTTGTCGGGGCAGCCTGTGTGGGTATCCTCTTGCTGGAAACCATTAACTACGTGGAGCACTACGGCTTGCGAAGGATGCTGAAACCTTCCGGCCAGTACGAAAGGGTGATGCCCTGGCATTCCTGGAACAGCAATCACTATATCGGAAGGATTTGCCTGTATGAACTCACGCGGCATTCTGATCACCATTACCTCGCCAGTCGGAAATACCAGGTGCTGCGGCATCTGGAAACGGCTCCGCAGATGCCTGCCGGCTACCCGGCGATGATGTTGCTGGCGCTGCTGCCACCGCTGTGGTTCAATGTCATGGATCCCAGGGTAGCGAAGGTGCAGTCGACCTATAGCAATCATGAAACCAGCGATACGTCAGCATGAAAATTATCGGTATTGCAGGCGGTTCGGGAGCAGGAAAGAGCACGTTTGTGCGCAATCTTTCCGCTGTGCTCGGTGGTAAGCACATTCAGATTATGCCGCAGGACTGTTATTACCGCGATGGCAGCCACCTGGAACTATCGGTCAGGAAACAACAGAACTTTGACCACCCTGATGCCATTGAATGGGATTTGATGGTGGAGCACATCCGCCTATTGCAACAGGGCCATCCGATAGATATGCCTGACTATTCCATGCTGACCTGCACCCGCACCGCGCATAGCACAAGGTTACATGCCGCAGACATTCTGATTGTAGAAGGCATTCTCATTTACACCCATGAGCCGCTGTTGTCCATAATCGATTACCGGGTTTTTCTGGATGTGGAACAACATGACCGCTACAGCAGGGTGTTGCGCAGGGACATGCGCGACAGAGGCAGGACAGAGCCTGAGGTGGCAGAGCGTTTTCACCAAACGGTAGAACCCATGTACAAGTCCTTTATTGAACCTACCCGACAGCGCGCGAATATCATCGTTCCGGGTGGTGGCAAGAATATGCCCGCAGCCAGGATAGTGGCAGCTATGGCAGGTGGCGTCGGCTAGCTATTCCCTCAATTATCGAAATAGGCTTTGATGCCCACTGTGAACGACCGGGGTAGTCCGGGACGCAGTCCTGCGGGGCGCATTGCCGCCACGTACACTGCATCTGTAAGGTTGTTGACGCCGCCGCATACCCACAGGCGGGATGAAATGGCATAGCTGGCAGCAAGATCTGTTATTAGCTGGGCATCTATTCTCGATGCATCCGCAATAGGACCCTGGCCGGCCTCTGCCCGAACCGCGGAAGTGTAGCGGGTGCCGGCAGTGAACTGGAACCGGCTGTTCTCCAGTGCGATTTGCAGCAGCCCCTGATGCGTCGGAATGTAGGGGAGCTTATCACCATCCACCACAGAACCCCAGTCCTCCAGGTCGCTCTCGAAAGAGCTGTTGAAGTAGGCGTTGGTGTAGGTATAACTTAGCGTAATGGGGAGGCTCCAGTTATTGATCTTTTGATGAAGCAGGTTCCATGTGCTGATCCATTCCAGTCCGTAGGCGGTTGCTGCACCACCATTGAAGAGGTCGCCTGTTCCCAGACCGCCTGCGCTGGCGTTATCGGCTCCCAGCAAGTTGCTGTAATCGGTGTAGAATGCTGCAGATTGCAAGGACCAGGCTGCGCAAGCCGCACGCGTTCCCAGCTCATAGCTGACAGAAGACTCCGGTAAGGTGCCTTCCGTAGGACCGGCAGGAGCAAACCCCTTGTGCACACCGACAAAAGTCTCCCAGTGTTTGTTGAATTGGTAAGTCACGCCGGCTCCCGGTATCCAGGAGGTGGTGGCATTGGTAATGGTAACTAGGTCGGTGCCCGTTCTGTCGGGGTCGGCATTTCCGTAATTGTCGCTGGTAAGTGCAATCTGTTCCAGTCGGAGACCGGGCTGGAAGGTCCATTTGTTCCACTTCAGGGTGTACTGCATCCATGACGATAGCGCCTCGGCAGTTACCAGTCGGTTGCTTTCGGTGCCGGGCGTGCCGCTGTTGGTGAGCTCCATGATACCGTTGTCCATCGCATAGGTGTCCAGCCACTGGAAGCGGTCCATCTGGTCGCGGTGCAGGCGGATACCCCATTCCACGCGCTGGTCGGTGAAAGCTGTTTTGTAGGAATAAATCAGGGTATTCTGAATACCTTGACCGAAATAGATGCGGTTATTGGCCTTCAGTATCAGGTTGCCGTCGGTGGTATTGATGTTACCGGCAAGAATATCATAGGCGTTGCTGTAAGAAGCAGGATCTTCTACCAGGGCGGCGATGCCAATGCTGTTGCCGTCATTGTCTGTTACTTTATCCAGTTTGTACCAGTTGCGGGAGAAGTCATTGTGGTAGAGGGTGGTTTCCAGTTGCAGGCGGGGAGAAAAGACCGCATTGTAGCGCAGTGCCATCTGGGTTTGCTGTGCTGTAATTTCGTCCAGCTGAGAACCCGCATAACGGCGGAAGGGGGTTTCTTCAAAATCTGCTGCAGTAAGACCCAAATAGGTTTCCTGAGAAAGTTCGTCGGTTCTGCCCGCTTTAAGCGTAAGACTCTGGTAGATGCGGGCGTCCTCATCACTGTGCACGCGCAACTTCACCAGGTAGTCTTCCTTATTGAAACCGGTAGGACCGTTGTTGTCGAGTTCTTTGAAACCATCGCTACCGAGTGTGAAGGTCTCCACCAGGAAATCGACATGGTCGAAGGAGGAGCCCACCCAGGCATGCAGTTGGGAACCTCCAAAGCTCAGGGCGTTCATAAGTATTTTCGCTTCCAGGTGGTCGGGGATTTGCGTGCTGATAAGATTCAGCGCCCCGCCTGTAGTGTAGGGACCGTACTTGATTTGACTGCTGCCCTTCAATACCTCCAGCGATTGCATCCTGCCGACAGAAGGGAAGTAGTAGGCGGAAGGAGCTGCATAAGGAGCCGGAGCCATCAAAATACCATCTTCCATTAAAGTGATGCGGGCACTCCTGTCTACACCTGCTCCACGAAGTCCGATATTGGGCCGAAGGCCAAAACCATCTTCCTCCTGGATGTACACACCGGGCACCAGTCGCAGGGTTCTGTTGACATCGCTGTAGTTGAATTTTTGAATCTGCTTGGGCGAAATGTAATACCCACTACCCGTAAGGTTCCTGTTGCCCGCCTGTCCGCCGGTCATACTCACACTGCTGATAACCACTTCCGGCAGGTCGGTGGCTGTTTCCCGAAGGGTGAAGTTTAACTCTTTTCTTTCCTTCTTATCTAATTGAATATCAATTGTTAATGTTTCATAACCTAAATAAGAAATTGAAATGGTGTGCTGGCCTTCCGGCAGATTTTCCAGCTGGAAACTTCCCTGCGCATTGGTGCTGGTTCCCTGCCGGAGGGCTTTGATTTGAACCGTCACTTGCGGCAAGGGTTGGCCATTGACATCTGTGGCAACACCGTATACAACCGACTGCTGTGCAGTAACTATGGTGGCTGATAGCAGGAATAAGGAGAGAACTATATTGCGCATACTTATTTAGACTTTTTCTAAACAAGTGCAAAGGTGGCAATATGCGCCTAAGTAGTCAATACCTAAAAGGGGGTATATTACTGTAGTCCTGCAAGAAAATCGTACAACAATCTGACGCCAAAGCCTGCGGCGCCTTTTTGCTTATAATCCTGATCTTCCTTCAAGAATGCTGGACCGGCGATATCGAGGTGCAGCCATGGATATTCTCCACCGGTGAAATGTTCCAGGAATTTTCCGGCAGTAGCTGCTCCTGCAATAGGGCCTCCGATGTTTTTCAGGTCGGCAATGTCGCCTTTCAGCATCTCACCGAATTCTTTCCAGTAGGGGATTTCCGCAATGCGCTCGAAGGTGGTGTTGCCGGAGGCAATGAGTATTTCGCGGTATTCCGTATCGGTTCCCATTAAAGCGGCACCCAGGTTGCCGGTAATAGCCATGGCAGAGCCTGTTAATGTCGCCAGGTCAATGACCAGTCTCGGATGGTACTGCTTGGCGTAATGCAGTGCATCTGCCAGTATCAGCCTGCCTTCCGCGTCGGTATTCAGGACTTCGACGGTAGTACCATCGCTCATGGTCAAAATATCGTCCGGCACAATAGCTTCACTGTTGACGCGATTGTCTGTTGCAGGTATAAGTCCTACCAGCCTAACCTTCAACTGATTGGCTACCACTGCCAGAAAAGTACCCACCACTGCGGCGGCCCCGCTCATATCGCATTTCATGGTGGCCATCACTCCAGCAGGCTTCAGGCTGTAGCCACCGGTATCGTACATGACACCTTTTCCTACCAGCACCACAGGGGCATCGTTTTCTGTACCCTTGGGCGTGTATTCCAGAATATTGAAAGTGGGAGGGACCTTGCTGCCTTTGTTAACGCCCAGCAGTCCGCCCATACCCAGTTGTTCTATTTCCATTTTACTGAGCACCACACACTTGAAGCCATAGACCTCTGCCTTTTCCGTAATATATGCGGATAGTTCGGTGGCGTTGAAGTCCAGTACAGGCTCATTGATCAGGTTGCGCGCTTCAAAATTCGCTTCCACCACTTTGGCCAGCTGGCTGAGTTGGCCCTCGTTGATACCGGGTACGTCTACTATGATCGTTTTCAGGCTGTTCACCTTCTTCTCTGAACGGAAACGCAGGAACTGGTAGTTGGCGAGGTACATCCCTTCTACAAATGCCAGTATTTCGGGTTCACTGATGTCTGCCGACAGGTTGATGACCTGGCAGGCTTCCATTTTTTCGTAGTTCACTTTTTTGGTCGCCTGACCGCCTTTGCTTCGGGCTTCCTCCAGCAATTCATGCATGGCTTTGCCGGAAGTGTCTTTCAGGATGGCAATGATGCGCACCTCGTTGCTGCCATACCAAGTAATCCAGCCATTATCCTTGTCCTCCATCTTGCGATGCAGGGTGTTTTTCAACGGTTCCAGCAATGGGTGAGTCAGTTCACCGGTGCTTCTGATGAGCAGCACTTTACAGCTGGCGTTTTCGGTCCCTTTGGTTTGAAGTTGGAGAAGCATAAGACAAATGTTTCACGATTAGAACGGCAAATATAGCAGAAAAAGGGAGGGGTGCCATCAAATGTGTTGCGAATCATTCACGCACTCCGGCACTTGCAGAGAGGACCAGACGGCTTTCCGGGTGTTTTTCCAGATGGCGCATGATCAGGTATTGCACATCTGGTAAATCGGGTCGCCATGTGATGCAGCTGCGGATTTTTTCCAAATCACTCGTATCAACCGGCAGCGAATGGAATCCAAAGCCGAGATAATGTCCGTTCTCCACCAGCACCAGACTGCACTCGTCTTCATGTCTGCCTTTCCCCTGAATGAGGTAAGAGCTCCCGAAATGTTCTTCATCATGAATCGCCTCCAGCACCCTGTCGTTGTAGGAGGTAACATCGGCATTTTCGGTGCAGCGCAGGCATCCGCCTTCTTCCATCGACAGGAAGCAGGTGCTTTGCCCCGATTGCAAGTGGGACAATTGGGGGCAAATCCGGTAATTATCCACCAGTTCTTTCAGGTATTCGCGCGCCATCAGGTAATTCGGGAAAACCTTGATGGGCTGCAGGGCAGTTCTGTAGCGTTCTATCGCCAGCCGCAGTTTGCCATCCTGACCTGTGAAACAGAAAATGCAGTAGTTTCTGCTCCAGTATTTCATTGCCTTGTTGAAGGGGGGCTTCTTCCTTTTTATCGTATCCAGTTCCAGTAGTAACGCGATCAGTTCATTACCCGTTTCCTCGTACCGCACCTCGTGGATGGCATCTCTCAGTTTATTTTCAAAGCCATCATGGTCGGCGAAGTTGAAGTGGTTGCGCACCCTGTTGCGGATACTGCGCGCTTTGCCCACATAAAGCAACTGACCTTTTCTGTCGTAGAAATAGTAAACGCCCGGCTTGCGGGGAAGCTCGGCAATGCGTTCCTTGTCGAGATGCGGCGGTAAGGGCTGGTGTCCTTTATGTTGCTGCAGGAGCTCCGGTATCCATCCCTGCAGATCGTTGTCGAGCAGCATCTGAAACAATGTGGCGGTGGCTTCTGCATCTCCCATGGCCCTGTGCCGGTCGCGAATGGCAATGCCCAGCTCGCGGCATAGATTGCCCAGTGAATACCGCTGTTTACCCGGCAGGATTTTTCTGCTCAGCTTCACGGTACACAGCTTTTTGGCGTGAAAGGGAAATCCCTCTTCCTCCAGCATTTTTCGGATAAAGGAATAATCGAACGCAGCATTGTGCGCCACAAATACCTTGTCTTTCAGCAGTTCGTAGAATTCAGGAGCGATCTCCTCAAACGTAGGCGCATCCGCCACCATAGCAGCAGTAATGCCTGTCAGTTGAGTTATGAATGGCGGTATATCCTGTTCGGGGTTTACCAGGGTCTGATAGGTGCCCGTAACCTCTGTTCCGTTGTGCAACACCACCGCAATTTCTGTAATGCGATGCCTCCCGGCAATGCCTCCGGTTGTTTCAATATCTACAATGGCGTACACAAGCTTAAAGGTAAGGAATGGACTGCTTACCCGATGGCTTTCGCATGGTCATTTATCCGGGTAGAACAGCAATGCGTCTACTTTGCCAAGCACCGACATAAAATCATCCGATTTAGGCAACTACGTTGAATGCTGTTATCTTTAAGCGGTATGATACTGATTACGCTTCTGAGGTATATCTACACCGCGTGGGCAGCCATTGTCTTTGTTACATTGCTGCTAGTGACCGCACCATTCTTTTTTCTGTTTAGCTGGATTTTCGGGAAGCGTTCGTTGCCCTGGATATTGGTTTTATGCCGCTTCATTTCCTGGAGCATGAGTGTGCTGTTGCTTATCCCCATGCGCATCCACAGGAACAAGGCATTGGATAGGAAAAGGGCATATGTTATCATTGCCAACCACAAGTCTAATTATGATGCTCCCGTGGCAGCTGCTTCCACCAGCGGGAATGTGCGGTTTCTCATCAAACACGAACTGCTGAAGGTGCCTTTGCTGGGCAGCCTGTTCAAACGTACTGCAGTGAGTGTCGACCGGAGCAGTCCGGAAAGCCGCCGAAAAAGCATGATGGTGCTGGCTGACTACCTGGCGCAGGGCGATTCCATTTTTATGTTTCCGGAAGGAACGCGCAATAAAACCAAAGACCAGGTTATGATTCCTTTTAAGGATGGTGCATTCCGACTGGCCATTGAATTGCAGGTGCCCATTTTGCCGCTGGTGTATATCAACACGCAGAAGGTGATGCCCAACAAACCCTTGATTATGCGCCCCGGTGTCATTCATATTCATGAACTGGAGATGGTCTCCACCGATGGCTACAGCCTGGATGATGTACCCAAGCTGCGGGAAAAGGTGCGCGAGATCATGCAAAATGCTTATCTGGAATTAACTGGTCAATAAAAACAAACTACTATGCAATTGAAATTTTGTGGTGCCGCGGGAACTGTTACAGGAAGTTCTCACCTGCTGGTACTCGACGATGGTTTTCGCATACTGCTCGACTGCGGGATGTACCAGGGCAATGACCGTGCCTACCAGGACTTCAATAAGGACTTTCTCTTCGACCCGAAGGATATAGACGTCGTTATTTTATCGCATGCGCATATTGACCATTCCGGCAAGTTACCGCGCCTGGTTAAGAAGGGTTTTAAGGGAGATATCTACGCCACTCCGGCCACTATGGATCTCACAGCCATTTTGCTGCTCGACAGCGCCCATATTCAGGAACG
Source organism: Bacteroidetes bacterium UBA3022 (assembly GCA_002346225.1). Lineage (GTDB taxonomy): Bacteria > Bacteroidota > Bacteroidia > Chitinophagales > BACL12 > UBA11426. The sequence continues at coordinate 83,672 of DDYY01000025.1, read as the reverse complement.
GGAGAGCAATTTCACCAATAAGCGTATGGAGGAAGAGCACCAGAATGAAGAACCCCTGTATGATGTGGAGGATGTTTCGGCTACCATGGAACAATTCCGCACCAATAATTACGACCGCTGGTTTACCGTGCATCCGGATGTAGACGTCCTATTTAAGGACAGCGGCCATATCCTCGGCAGCGCCAGTGTTACCTTGCGCATCAGAAGGCAGGGTCTGAAAGACACTTACCTGGGTTTTACAGCAGATATTGGTCGGCCCGAGCGTCCCATTCTGCGCGACCCCCAGCCGATGCCGCCCTGTGATTATATCATTTGCGAGTCTACCTATGGCGACCGCCTGCACGACGAGGCACCTGAAGAAAAGAACAGGTTGCTGCAAATCATTCAGCATACCTGTGTAAAGAACAAAGGGAAACTCATCATTCCCGCATTCAGCGTCGGTCGCACGCAGGAGATTGTTTATCTCCTCGACCAGCTGCAAACAGAAGGCTTGCTTCCGGATATTCCGGTTTTTGTCGATTCTCCGCTGGCAGTGAGTGCTACCAGTATTTTCCAGCAGCATCCGGAGTGTTTCGATAAGCAGATTCTGCGCTATATGATTAAAGATCCCAATCCCTTCGGCTTCGAGCGCTTGCGGTTTGTCAAATCGGTGGAGGAGTCGAAATCACTGAACAACAGAAAAGCCTGCATCATCATCAGCGCATCCGGTATGATGACGGCCGGCAGGGTACGCCATCACCTTTACAATGCATTGGAGCATCCTGAAAATACGGTGCTGATAGTCGGCTATGCGGGTCCCGGAACTACGGGAGGTGCATTGCGGTCGGGGGTTCCTACCATCAGAATGTTCGGCAAGGAACTGCAGGTCAGAGCGCATGTAGAAATCATGGACAGCTTCAGCGCACATGGTGATTATAAGGAGATGATTGATTACCTGCGCAGCCAGCAAAAGGAAAAACTGCGCTCCATTTTTCTGGTGCACGGTGATGAAGATGCCCTCGAAAGTTTCCGGCAGAAGCTGCTGGATGAAAAGTACAATGATGTGCTGATTCCGGCATTGGGTGAATCCGTCACCATTTAGCATTAACATACTTTAACCGCTCATTAAGAAGGCGGGGGTTAATTTTGTACTTCAAATAATTGAATACCATGTACATGAGATCCCTCCTTTTACTGGCGCTGGCAGGAAGCCTGGCTGCGTGCAGCGACAAAACCGAAGATGGTCTTGTCGTGCAGGCATTTGACCCTGCTTCGCTCGACAGCACCTTTCGTCCGGGTGATGATTTTTACCGCTTTGTCAACAACAAATGGATCAACGCGCACCCTATCCCTTCCGACCGCAGCCGCTTTGCTACGTTCGACCTGCTGAATGAAAACAGCCTGACCACATTGCGTGCAGTGATGGAGCAAGCTGCAGCTACTACCCACAAAGCCGGCAGCAACGAACAGAAGGTAGGCGATTTCTGGGCTTCAGGAATGGACTCTGTTGCTATCAACGAGCAGGGACTTGCTCCTTTGCAACCGTATCTGGATAAAATTGATGCTATGTCTTCCACTGCAGACCTGATGGAAATGGCCGCATGGATGAACACCTTGTATGCCGGAGCACCCTTCTTTACATGGGTGGGTCAGGATGATAAGAACAGCACACAGCAGGTAATGAACCTGAACCAGGGAGGCCTGGGTTTGCCCGATCGCGATGACTATTTCCGCAAGGATATGAAAAGCGCAGAAATCCGCCAGGCATACATGCAGCACCTGAAGAATGTATGGATGCTGATGGGAGAAGAGGAGGCAGGAGCTGCTGCTAAAGCAAATGCCATTTATGCCATAGAAGTGCAGATGGCGAATGCCTCGATGGACAGAGTGATGCGGAGAGATCCCCATGCTACCTACCATAAGATGGACATTGCCGGACTGACCGCTATAGCTCCTTCAGTAGATTGGTCTGCGTTCTTCAAACAACTGGGAGCGCCCGCCTTCGATTCCTTGCTGGTGGGACAACCCGATTTCTTTAGGGCATTCAATAACATGTTGAGTACCGTTTCGATGGATGACTGGAAATCGTATATGAAATTTCATCTGATACGCAATACCAGTGAATACCTCAGTGATGATTTTGTAGCGGCTGATTTTGATTTTTATCAGAAGACCCTTCGCGGTGTGGAGCAATTGAAGCCCCGCTGGAAAAGGGTGGTAGAGACTGCCAACTTCTCATTGGGCGAAGTACTGGGACAGGAATATGTGAAAACAGCATTTTCTCCGGAGTCGAAAGAGCGCATGGTGCAGATGGTAGATGACCTAAAAGCTTCCATGAAAGTGCGCATCGATGAACTTGACTGGATGAGTGCTGAAACCAAAGCGAAGGCGCAGGAGAAACTGGCTTCCTTCAATGTGAAGATTGGTTATCCCGACAAATGGAGAGATTACAGCGGGCTGGATATTGACAGGAATGCCTATGTGCTGAATGTGATGAGAAGCACAGAATTTGAATACAAACGCACTCTGGCTAAGATTGGCCAGCCGGTAGATAAGACAGAGTGGGGGATGACGCCTCAAACGGTCAATGCTTATTACGATCCTTCCAACAATGAGATTGTATTTCCTGCCGCGATACTGCAACCACCGTTCTTCGATCCCAACGCCGACGATGCGCTGAACTACGGTGGCATCGGTGCCGTCATCGGTCATGAGATTACACATGGCTTCGATGACCAGGGCCGCCAGTATGATGCAAGGGGTAATTTGGTTCAGTGGTGGACTGCAGATGACGATGCATCCTTTAATAGCAAAGCGGATGTAGTGGTAACGCAATACGAAAGCTTCTGTCCGCTCGACAGTCTGTGTGTGAACGGCCAGTTGACATTGGGCGAGAATATTGCCGATTTCGGAGGATTAACCATTGCCTACTATGCATTTAAAATGACTGAACAGGGCAAAGCCGGCGAACTGATAGACGGGTTTACGCCTGAACAGCGTTTCTTCCTGGGATTTGGACGTATTTGGGCGAGTGCCTACACAGAACAGGCTATGCGCCAGCAATTGCTGACCAATCCGCACAGCCCCGGTGAATATCGCGTAAACGGTACGCTTACGAATATGCCGGAGTTTTATGAAGCCTTTGGTGTGAAGGAGGGAGATAAATTGTATCTGCCTACTCAGAACCGGGCGAGTATCTGGTAATTGCAACCCTACTTGAATAACAGAGGAGCCGCTTTCATGTAAAGCGGCTCTTTTTTTATCGGCGTCCTTTTCTACCCGGTTTACCCGATCTTCCGGGACTCCTTTTCGATGCCGGCTTTCTATGCTGCGGTGGTCTGCCACTGCTGGCAGAGGTTTCTTTGGGAGGTACTGCTTTTTTGGGTGCAGACTTTTTTGGGGCGGCGGCTTCTTTTCCCGATGCTGCAGTTAATTGGTGAATGGCAGCTACTTCATCAGCCGTTAGCTCCCGCCATTCGCCCAATGGCAGGTCGAGGGTGAGGTGCATGATGCGTGTCCGCTTCAACTTGCGCACATCGTAGTGGAAATACTCACACATGCGTCGGATTTGCCGGTTCAGCCCCTGCACCAGCGTGATGCGAAAAATATGCGGCGTTACCATCTCTACCTTGCACTTCTTGGTGCGCGTGCCCATGATGGGAACGCCATTGCGCATGCCCTCCAGAAAAGCGGGAGTAATGGGCTGCACTACTGTTACTTCGTATTCCTTCTCATGGTTATTTCCGGCACGGAGTATTTTGTTGACGATATCGCCGTCGCTGGTAAGCAGGATCAGCCCTTCGCTCTGCTTATCCAGTCGGCCAATGGGGAATATGCGGCGGGGATAATGAACGAAAGATATAATATTATCGCGCTCGGTGGTGTCGGTGGTGCTAACAATGCCGGGTGGTTTGTTCAATGCGAGATATACGTGCTCCTCTACTTCGAAATCAATGATGCGGCCATCTACCCGCAGCTGGTCTTTAGCTGTTAAACGACTTCCGGGCTCCGGTCGCCGGCCATTCACCACCACACGACCGGCCTCAATCCAGTGTACTGCATCGCGGCGCGAGCAGATGCCCTTCTCGCTCAGTAATTTGTTCAAACGGATTCCTTCGGCTGCCATCGGTTGCTAAACTAATGCAAATACTGCTGCAGCTGAATACCATCCCGGTAGTTCCGATGGATATTGGGCTTTCACTATCAGCAGAGAGCAGGTTCCTGGATAATCGACTTAAGCTAATGCAGCTTGCACGCGAGGCTTCACTTCTTCGCCTATTAGGCGGATGGCTTCCTTTAGTTGCTCATGGGAGAGACCGGCGTTGTCCATCTGGAAACTGAAGCGACTGATACCGCCCAGCGCTTTACTGTGGCGTATGATTTTTTCTGCAACTGCTTCCGGATTGCCCACGACCAGTGCGCCCAAAGCATCGGTCTGTGCATCAAAGTGGCTGCGGGTAACGGGTGGCCAGCCGCGTTCCTTGCCAATGCGTGTAAAGGTTTCAGCATAGCCAGGGTAGTAATCGTCAACCGCCTTTTGCGCATCGGCGGCTACATAGCCCAGGGAGTGGAGTCCTACCTTCAGCTTTTCTGGCGCGTGGCCTGCTTCTTCACCTGTTTTACGGTAGAGGTCTATCAGTGGCTTGAAGCGATGTGTTTGTCCGCCGATGATGGCCACCATAAGCGGCAATCCAAGCGCTCCTGCTCTTGCGAAGGAAGCAGGTGTGCCGCCAACACCTAACCATACGGGCAATGGATCCTGCACCGGGCGCGGGTAGATGGACTGCTGGTGCAGGGCAGGGCGATATTGTCCTTTCCAGGTTATCGTTTCCTTTTCCCTGATTGCGAGAAACAGCTCCAGTTTTTCTGTGAACAGTTCATCGTAGTCGTTCAGGTCGTAGCCAAACAGCGGAAAAGATTCGATGAAGGAGCCTCTGCCCACCACCATCTCTGCGCGGCCATTGGAGATGATATCCAGTGTGGTATATTGCTGAAAGGCGCGAACGGGATCGGCAGCACTCAACACTGTGACAGCGCTGGTCAGTTTGATTCTACTGGTCTTTGCAGCGGCAGCGGCGAGAATCATATAGGGTGCGGCATCCAGAAATTCCCTCCGATAGTGCTCTCCGATACCGAATACATCCAGACCGACGGTGTCGGCATAAATCATCCGGTCCAATAGTTCCGACATCGCTTTGACGCTGTCAGCCCCCGACAAATTGCCGGCATTCGCAGGAACAGCTGCAAAACTGTCGATTCCTATTTCCATGATGTTATTATCCGTTAATTATATTAATTATTTCAATATTTCGTCTATAAGCCATTCTGCTTTGCCCAGGTGCTCCACAATAAACAGGGTGTAGCGGATGTCGACGCTGATATTACGGCATCTTGAAAAATCGTAGTTCAGGTCACTCATGGTACCTTCCCATACGCGGTCGAAGTTGGTGCCTATCAGTTCCCCTTTTGCGTTGAGCACAGGGCTGCCGCTGTTGCCGCCGGTAGTGTGGTTCGAAGCCAGGAATGCCACAGGTAATTCTCCGTTGGGCAGCGCGTACCTGCCGAAATCGCCTGCTTCCATCAATTCAAGCAGAGCGTCCGGAACATCAAATTCTTCATCACCGTCCTTATATTTTTCCAGGATACCTACGTGGGTAGTCTGCGGAATATAGTATACTCCGTTGCGGGGTGTGTAACCACTCACTTTACCATAGGCTACGCGCAATGTAGAATTGGCATCAGGATAAATCCTGTCCTTGAGTTTACTTTGGATGATGCCTTCCATATACAGACTCATTTCGCGTTCTATCATTTCCTGAACCGGTTCCAGTGCTGTTGCCTGCATGGTTTTATACGTGGTATAAAATGCATCAAACAGCTGGTAGATGGGGTCTGATTTCAGTGCATTCCTGTCGCCCCGACGGATGGCCTCCAGCAATTGGTGGGTTCCGGCAGCACTCACCAGGCCACTGCTGTTGTACACTGCATTGGCCCAGGTGGCAAAGTTTTTATTGTAGCGGACCGCCTGTTCCCTGAACCAAACAGGTTGCAGAGAGCTGTCTACATCCATGTAAATTTTTTCCAGCAGCAGGGGAAACACCTCCCTGTCCAACGGAATATGGTAATTCGCAAAATAGTCGTCTACACCGGCGCTGAGCTTTTCTACCTCCTTGACAATAGCATCTTCGGTGCTGTTGCTATCGGCAAGCAGGGCAGACAGGTTGCGATAATTATAAGCATACCGCACTGCTTCGATTCCCAGGACACCTTCCAGGGTGTAGTCTGTCGCTCTGTTGTAATTGGTCAGCTGACTGTGCAGTGTATTGAGCCGCTGCGTAACACCCGCGTATTTGCTGTCGCGCGCCCACATCTCAAAAGCGTGTTCAAACTGTCGTTTTTTAGCAAAAGCATCGTTGGCTTTCAATCCCAGACTTTCTCCCTGCCATTTCTTGTAGGCGTTAGCAAGATTTTTTGTCTTGCTGGCGTACATCAGTGTGAGGGTATCATTACCGCGCATGTATTTTTCCATCGTGCGGATGCGGATTTCCCGCAAGGCTACCTTATCGGGATTGCTTTCCAATGCTATGTTGGTGATGGCCTGCACGGGAAGGTATTCCTGTGTTCTTCCCGGAAACCCGAACACCATGGTGAAGTCGCCTTCCTGGATGCCATCGAGGCTGACAGGAAAATAATAGCGTGGTTGATAAGGTCTATTCGCAGGGTCGTAGTCGGCAGGTCGGTTATCGGCATTGGCATAAATGCGCCACATGCTGAAGTCGCCGGTATGCCGGGGCCATATCCAGTTATCCGTTTCACCCCCAAATTCGCCGATGGAGCGGGGAGGAGTGCCCACCAGCCGAATATCTGTGAAGGTCTCGGTAATAAACATATAGTATTTATTTCCATAATAAAAGGACTTCACCGAAGCGTCGTAATGGGTGCCATCGGTAGCCATCCTGGTAAGGGAATCTATACGCTGTTCAATAATTTTGGTGTTGTCTGTATCAGTATCCAGGTCTTGCCTGACGGCATCGGTAACGTCATCAATGCGCACAATAAAAGTCACCTGAAGACCCGGAGCAGGGATTTCCGCCTTCTGATTACTTGCCCAGAATCCATCTCTCAGGTAGTTGTTTTCCACGCTGCTCAGGCGGTTAATGGAACCGAAACCGCAATGGTGGTTGGTGAGTACCAGTCCTTCTCCGGAGATTACTTCACCGGTGCAGCCTCCGCCGAAAATCAGGACAGCATCTTTCATACTGCCGTTGTTCACGGAGTAGACATCAGCTGCCGTAAGTTCAAATCCCATTTCCTGCATTTCTGCTTCATTGGCTTCGAGCAGGGAGGGAATCCACATGCCTTCCTGCGCATGCAGCAAGCTGGTCCATAAAAAAGTAAAAAAAACAATATATCTCATAATATTAATTTGAAATCAACAAAAGATTGTCCCGCAGAGAATCGGTATAAAAATATCCATTCCCTATAAGAGGCACAAGCATTTTTTGTCAGGAGCTGCAACTACATCCGTTCCGGCGCTTCGATACCCAATAAATCAAGTCCATGCCCGAGTACAGCACCGGTTGTATGTGCCAGATGTATGCGCAGCTGTTTTTGTTCCGGGGTGTCAGCATGCAATACGGAATGATCGGCGTAGAATTTATTGAATTGTCTGGCCAGGGTATAGATATAATTAGCGATTTCTGCCGGCGACCAGTTCTCTGACGCATCCTGAATGGTAGCATAGTACCTCGAAAGCGTGACTATGAGATCCAGTTCATCCTTGTCGGGAGCTGCCATCTTCCCGCCCGGTTCATCGGAAAGTTTGCTCAGGACACTTTTGATACGGGCATAGGTATATTGAATGAAAGGACCTGTATTGCCCTGCAAATCGATGGATTCCGTAGGGTTGAAAAGGATACGCTTTTTGGGGTCTACCCGCAGAATGAAGTACTTCAGTGCTGCCAGACCAACCTGCCGGTACAGGGTTGTTTTTTCTGCTTCGGAAAAATCAAGTTGCTTGTCTGACTGCTCCAGAAAACTGCGACTGCTGGCCTCCATTTCGTCCATAAGGTCATCAGCATCCACCACGGTTCCTTCTCGGCTTTTCATTTTCCCTTCCGGCAAATCGACCATGCCATAGCTGAGGTGATGGATACCGTCGGCATAGGGTTCGCCCAGTTTTTCGAGTACCAGTTTGAGTACTTTAAAATGGTAGTCCTGTTCGTTCGCCACGACATATGCCGATACATCCATATGGTAATCGAGGTAGCGCTGGTGGGCTACGCCAATATCCTGTGTGATATAGACGCTGGTTCCATCGCTGCGGAGTAGCACTTTCTCGTCCAGCCCTTTGTCGGTCAGGTCTACCCACACCGAGCCATCATCTTTGCGGAAAAAGTATCCTTTCTCCAAACCCTTCAATACGAGATCGCGGCCCTTGCTGAAATGTTCCGATTCGAGATAGTCCTTTTCAAAATCGACACCCAGCCTTTCGAATGTCTGGTTAAAGCCTTCGTACACCCATCCGTTCATGGTCTGCCACAGCTCCAGCGTTCCCGGGTCGCCGGCTTCCCACTGTTGCAACATCCTCACTGCCTCGAGGTAAACAGGCGCTTTTTTTTCGGCTTCTTCCTTGCTCATGCCCCCGGCCATCAGGGTGCGCACCTCTTCGTCCAGTAAGTTGGAATAGGTAACATAATAGTGGCCCACAAAGTGATCGCCCTTGGTGCCGGTTGTAGTCGGTGTGGCATTGTTTCCTTTCCGCTGGTAGGCCACCATGGATTTACAGATGGCGATACCTCTGTCGTTGTAAATATTGACGCGATGTACATCATTTCCCGCCGCAGCCTGTATTTTAGAAATGGAGTAACCTAGCAGCATGTTGCGGATATGACCCAGGTGCAGGGGCTTATTGGTATTGGGGCCGCAGTATTCCAGCACAATCTTCTTGCCGCTGCGGGCAGGTGACAACCATGGCTGTTCTGTGCGGAGCTGGTAGAGAATACTGGTCCAGAAATCGGATTTAAAACTGATGTTCAGAAATCCCTTCACCACATTAAAGCGGGCAACGCTGTTTTGGTGTTCAAGCAGGTATTGCCCCAGTTCCTCTGCAGTCTGCATGGGGTTCTTCTTGCTGGCCTTCAGCAGGGGGAAGACAACATAGGTATACTCTCCTTCAAATTCCGGCGGAGTGGGGTCGAATCGAATCTCATCGGCGGGAATTTCCAATTGGTATAAGGCAGCAATGCCATTGCTAATGGCTTCCTGAATAGGTTGTAGGTAATTCATAAACGGCTTTCTATAACGACAGAGACATCTTCCAGTAATTCCAATGCGATTTCTGCCATCAGGTTTTTCTTGTTATCCAGTGTGGGATTCACTTCGGTAATTTCCATGCAGCAAACTTTTTTCTGCCGGCCGAATGCCTTCATGAGCTGATGGGCTTCGCTGGTAGTAAGACCGCTTTTAACAGGCGTTCCGGTGCCTTTTGAAATATCGGCATCCAGACTGTCGACATCAAACGAAACGTAGATACATTCGCAGTCTTCCAGGTGCGCAAGGGCTTTTTTAACAATAGCATCCACGCCCGATTCCCGCACTTTTTGCACAGTGAAATTCGGAATCTTGTGTTGCTTCAGTATGAATCTTTCCGCTTTTTCCATATCCCGGGCAGCAATAAGAACAATGTCTTTGAAGTCGACTTTGGGAGTTATGTTTCCGATATTTTTCAATTGCTCCCAAGCTTCCACAACTTCCTGTTCGGGATAATTGATCTGGTAGGGTTTATTGTCCAGTGCTGTAACAGCACCCAGGGGCATGCCGTGTACGTTGCCGGAAGGAGTGGAATAGGGGGAGTGTAAATCGGCATGTGCATCAATCCATACTATGCCCAGTTTTTTATCGGGATGCGCCATTTTCAATCCGGAAATAGTACCGGCGGCATTGCTATGATCCGCAGAAATTACGAGTGGGAAATCGCCGTTTTGGATAGTTTCACCAACAGCCTGCGCGATAATTTCGCAGGTTTGAACGATGTATCTGATACGGTCATTATAAGGAGAGGAGGGACGGTCGAGGATGATTTCGTTAAAGACAGGCAGCACGGTGGGAGGGTGATGGGTGAAATAGTCGCTTCCCTTGTTCCATGCTGCTGCGCGCATGGCAGAAAATCCCAGTGAAGACCCGCGTGTGCCGGCACCTAATTCACTGGAGGCTGATATAATCCTGATTGCTGACATATAGTCGCAAAGTTATTATTTTTACCCTTTGATTAGAAGTGTACCTTTATTCCATTATAACCGTCAACATTGAAGAATACATATCTCGACTTGATCCGCCAGACCTTCTATTTTCCACAAGATGGATTCGAAGTCAAAAACAACTGGTTGTACTTTAACAACATTCCCCTCAAGGACCTCATTGAAGAATACGGCACCCCGCTGCGCATCACCTACCTTCCTAAAATCTCTCAGCAGATACAGAAGGCCAAGAAGTGGTTCAGCGATGCCATAGATGAGCTGGATTACAACGGCAAGTATTATTACTGCTACTGCACCAAAAGTTCTCATTTCGCGCACGTGCTCGATGAGGCACTGCGCAATGATATTCATCTCGAGACTTCATCGGCATATGATATAGATATTGTTGAGCGCCTGTATCTCAATAAACGCATTACAAAAAATACGTATATAATTTGTAACGGATTCAAAACAAATGTTTATACCCAGCGCATTTCCAAGCTGGCGAATCTCGGTTTCAATATCATACCAGTTCTCGACAACAAGGAAGAACTGAAAGAATACGATGACCGTATCATCAACGAGGTTAACATCGGTATACGCATAGCCGCTGAAGAACAACCGGAATTTCAGTTGTACACCTCCAGGCTGGGTATCCGCTATTCAGAGATCAAGAGTTTTTATGAAGAGTATGTGCAGCCCAATCCGAAGTTTAAACTGCGCATGCTGCATTTCTTCATCAACAGCGGAATTCGCGATGACATCTACTACTGGAATGAGCTCACCAAGTCTTTGAAGGTCTACTGCGAACTCAGAAAAGTCTGTGAAGACCTGACGGCATTGAATATTGGCGGTGGTTTCCCTGTCCGCAATTCCCTGGGATTCGAATACGACTATAACTATATGGTCCACGAAATCATCAGCAAGGTGCAGAGTACCTGTGAGCAGGAAGGTGTACCTACGCCTGATATTTTTACGGAGTTCGGCAGTTTCACCGTGGCAGAGAGCGGCGCTCATATTTTTTCAGTGCTTGCTGAGAAACAACAGAACGACAGCGAACGCTGGTATATGATAGACAACTCTCTGATGACCACCATGCCCGATGCATGGGGCATCAACGCGCGGTTTATCCTGATGCCTGTCAACAAATGGAGTGGTGAGGTGCAACGGGTCAATATCGGCGGATTGAGCTGCGACCAGATGGATTACTATAATTCGGAAGCCCACACCAATGAGGTGTACATGCCGCGGATTGACCTTTCCGGACCCTTATACATTGGATTTTTCCATACAGGGGCCTACCAGGAGAGTATTTCAGGTTACGGAGGCATCAAGCATTGTCTTATTCCATCCCCTCAGCATATACTCATTCAGAAGAACGGCGATGGTACACTGAGTTTTGAAGAGTTTGCGCCTGCACAACAGGTAGATGCTATGCTCGACATACTGGGTTACGACAAGATGGAGTAATTAATCGTTGATGCGCTCGAAGCGGTAGTTGTCGAAGCGCAGTATGCTCACATTCTTGTTTTCAAAGAAGTCCGTCTCCGATTCAATGGACCGTGGTGCAAATTCATACCTGTACAGCATGTCTCCGGCAGGCGCGGGTAAGCGGAAACCTTCAGGAAGATAAGGCCCACCGTATTGCAGCAAATATCCCATGTACAGTGTCAGGTCATAACCCAGCATGGTATAGTCTGTCGGTGCAGAATTGTATATTTCCTTGAAGGCATCTTTGAAGCTGTTGCGTTTGGGAGAGAGCGGATTCACCCAGTAGGACGCCGGATAGTGAAACTTCAGTTTTTCAAAATAATCGAGCGACAGCGATTCCATATCCAGTAAGGGAGGCAGCCCCCCGATTTCCAGATCATACTGGTCGGAGAGGAGTGATACCTTGCGCATCGTCGCATTGACAAATAATTCATCGATGGAGGCGAGAAAAATAAAATTGTTTTTGCCCTTAATCAAAAAATCCTGAATGTTGTCGGTGCTGTTGACCACCTTGAGGGAAGGGCGGTAACTGCCGTTGCCTGCAAGGGGATAAGCGGCTTCGAATGTAGCGATGAGCATGCTGTCTGCTTCTGGTCTTCCCACTACAATCCAGTTGAGGTTATCTTTTTCCTTATCTACAGCTTTGATGAGCGCGGTCATCTGCGTATGCAGGGTGCTGTTGGCCATGATGAAGAAGGGGTTCTCCCGTGTAATATTGGAAGAGGGAGAAAACGGAGAAACCACAAAGGTTTCATTTTCCAGTCCCCATTCCGCAGCCACAGCGAGTTCCTTCGTAAACACCGGACCTACCACTACATCCGATTTTGGCATGGTGGTGAGGATGTCCATCAGCTTACTTTCATCGCGGTAATCGTCGTAGACATTGATTTTCAGTCTTATGCCCATGCGTTCCAGAACATCCGCCGCCATCATGGAGCCTTCGTAGAATTCCAGGCTGGCAAGGTTCTGCATGCCGGTGATATTCTCCTGACCCAGAAGGGTGCGCAGCTCCGTTTCGTCGAGGTGAAAAGGCAAAATGAGCGATAGGGTATAGCTGTCTTTTTTTGCCCATTTCCCTGTTTTGGATGGAGTTTGTTCTTTTTCCTTGATAACCGGCATGGTGTCTTTCGGCACCACAACCACATCGGTAGAATCGACCTCTTCAGGTTCTTTTTCTACGACAACGGGAGTGGGGTCACCAAATAATTGCTGCAGGAAACCACAGGAGGACATGGTAATGCCCAGTACGATGGCCAGCAGCCAGGTCTTATTCCCATTCAATGGTAGCAGGTGGTTTGGAGCTGATGTCGTAAACAACACGATTAATTCCTTTCACATGGTTAATAATATCAGATGATATGGTTCCCAGTAACTCGTGGGGCAGGTGGCTCCAGTCGGCTGTCATTCCATCTGTTGAGTTTACACAACGCAGGGCTACGACGTTTTCATATGTCCGTTCGTCGCCCATCACGCCTACGGTTTGCACCGGCAGCAGCACGGCACCGGCCTGCCACACTTTATCGTACCAGCCCGAACGCTTGAGATGACCGATATAAATGGCATCTGCTTCCTGCAGAATGCGCACCTTCTCGGGAGTTATATCTCCAATAATGCGGATGGCAAGACCCGGCCCGGGAAAAGGGTGACGGTTCAGCAATGCAGGTTTCAGGTCCATGGCGGCACCCACTTTTCTTACCTCATCCTTGAACAGGAAGCGCAGCGGCTCAATGACTTTCAGGTGCAGCTTTTCGGGTAATCCGCCCACATTGTGGTGTGATTTGATAGTAGCGGAAGGTCCGTGGACAGATATGGATTCTATGACATCCGGATAAATGGTTCCCTGTGCCAGCCACTTTACCTCTTCGATGGTATGTGCCTCGCGGTCGAATACTTCTATGAAAACCCTTCCGATGATTTTTCTTTTTTGCTCCGGGTCGGCGACACCGGCAAGTGCGTCCAGAAAAGCGTCAGACGCATCTACACCCTTTACATTCAAGCCCATGTCCTCATAGGTATGGAGCACTTCGTCGAACTCATTCTTGCGCAGGAGACCGTTATTAACGAAAATACAATGCAATTGCTTTCCTATGGCGCGATGCAGGAGTATGGCAGCCACAGATGAATCTACCCCACCGGAGAGGCCCAGCACAACTTTGTCATTCCCCAGCGTGGCTTGCAGGTTGCTGACTGTTTCTTCGACAAAAGACTCCGGTGTCCAGGCGTTGGTGCAGCCGCAGATGCGGTGAACAAAGTTGCTCAGTATCGCAAGTCCTTCCGTGGTATGGGTTACTTCGGGGTGGAACTGTATACAATGGATGGGGAAATGCGTTGCCCCCGGGTCGCTGCTGAAAGCCGCCACGTCGATACTGGCTGTTTTAGCTGTAACATGAAATCCCGGAGGAATTTCCATGACCGTATCGCTGTGACTCATCCATACCTGGCTTTCGTCATTGACTCCGTAAAACAAGGGGTTTTCCTTTTCTGTTAGATGGAGAAATGCCCGCCCGTATTCCCGCTTGGAAGAAGGTGCAACCTTCCCACCATGGGTTTGCGCAATATACTGGGCACCGAAGCAAACACCCAGCAATGGTCTTTGCTGAGCAATGGCGGCATAGTCGAAATCGGGAAGTTGCGGAGCTGTTACCGAAAACGGGCTTCCGGATAAAATGATACCCTTGATATCATCCGTGATGGCCGGTAAATGATTGCAGGGAACAATCTCACTGTATACATTCAACTCTCTGACCCTCCGAGCAATCAGCTGGGTGTACTGAGAACCGAAATCTATTATCAGAATCTTTTCAGTCATGCGCAAAGATAGAGAACACTACCCATTCGGTTTGTGTGGAATGTGTGGAAGATATGCCCGACTGGTTGGGGAAAAATTTCCACACTTCTTTAAGGATGGCCTTGCCGGACAATCGGACTAACGGCATTTGGAGCTGCAGGATAAAGACTTTAAAAGCGGCTGGAATGGCTGCAGCCATTGTTTTCAGGGACATCAGGAGGAAAAAAAAGCAGAGTTCACCGTTTGAAGGTTCCCTCTGCTATCCCCATGAAAACACACACATCCTTATAGATGCAAACGCAGTGCCACGGGGAGGAGAACGGAACGGACGGTTGGGAAAGGAGAGAAAGGGAATCAGGAACCAGATTGGGGGTAGAAATGGTTAATTAAAAAAGCAGAGTTCACCAAGAATGGATCCCTCTGCTATCCCCATGAAAACACAATATTTTGGCTTAAAAACGTGTTGTAATTGTAACGATGTAAAATTAATATTAATTTCAAGAAAACAAATTGTCTCAATAAATTTTAAACAATTGTTGCTCCTGTAACTCAGCAAAGCAGCTTACCTTTACTTAATATACCATCCTATGAAAAGGTTAATAATCGGGTTCATACCCCTTGCCCTTATAGCAACATTTGCATTTCGACCAACTTCCACGGCACCTGCATTTACTGCTGCTACCAAAGTGAATGATGTCTTATTTGCCTTAGGTGATCCGGTACCCAAGTGGTTTCCCAAAGATGTATCTGCGGAAAATATCCAGCGTGGTAAAGAAATTATTCTCGAAGGACGCACCACCGCACCGGATGGGAAACGCTCCAAATACGTTTCTGTCTACTATATGTGTACGAGTTGTCATAATAACGTGATAGAAGACCCCTTGCTTACTGTTTCCAATCCACAGGATCGACTGGAGTATGCCCGCGAACATCAATTACCCTTCCTGCAGGGCACGACCTTTTACGGCATAACCAACCGCGAAAGCTGGTACAATGATGATTATTACAAGAAGTACGGAGATCTGGTAGAACCGGCAGCCGATGACCTCAGCGAAGCCGTACAGTTGTGCGCCAGCGAGTGCGCGCAAGGCAGACCTCTTGTAGACTGGGAAATGGATGCGGTGCTGGCTTATTACTATAGCATCAGCTACACGCTTTCCGATATCGGATTCAACGACAGTGATGCTCAACGTTTTGCAACGCTGGCAGCTGCAGATGCCGATAACAGTGCGGTGATTGCTGAAATCAAATCGCGGTACTCCCTGAAGTCTCCTGCTACGTTTGAAGAACCACCCTACGATATCTACTGGGATCAATTAAACGGCAAAGGCAATCCTGAGAACGGAAAGCTGGTGTATGAACTCTCTTGTCAGGCTTGCCATAAGCCCACAGGCGTAAGTGATGTTGTCTTTGGCGATAACAAACAAGACTTCAAGGCCATGAGCAGGTGGTTTGATAAAAACAACTGGTGGTTATTACAGGTGGTTCGCCATGGTACGCATCCTGCACCCGGACATAAGCCTTATATGCCGCTGTACACCACAGAGCGCATGAGCAACATCATGGTGGAAGACCTGAAAGCCTATATCCTACAACAGGCCGGTAAAGGTTCCTGATAGATTATCGCACCAGCGTCAGATTTCCCTGCCGGTAATACGGCACATTGTCTTCTCCGTTACCGGTAATGACGTAGACATAGGTGTCCATTTCCTGCTCTTTCCCTTCGAAATTGCCATCCCAGCCCTGCAGTGGATCGTTGGTAATATATACCAGCTGGCCCCAGCGGTTGTAGATGCGCATTTCAAATTCATCCAGTCCGAGGTTAAAGGGAAGAAAGAAATCATTAACACCATCGTTGTTGGGTGAAAAGGCATTCGGTACGTCCAGGTCAGAAAATGCTTCCACCAAAATCGGCTGACAGATACTGTCCGGACAGCCGTTATCGGATGTAATGCTCAGGCAGACAATATATTCACCCGGCTCGGTGTACAGGTGGGCAGGATTAGCCACATTCGATGTAGCTCCATCGCCAAAATCCCATTGCCAGGTAGCAGCATCCAGGCTTTCATCGGTGAAATTCGCTGCCGCATACACGCTGACGGGATTAGGTAAAAAGCTGAAATCCGCTTCCGGGAAGCCGAATACTTCCACGGTAGCAGTTGTAGTATCATAAGGGAAACAGGATTCCGGATCCTCTACTACCAGAGTGATGGTGTAGGTGCCTGGTGCCTCATAGGTTACGCTGGGCGTTTCTTCCTCTGAGGTAGCGCCATTGCCGAAGTCCCAGTAATAGTTCACTGCATCGGAACTGTTATTGACAAAGTTGACATCCAGGGGAGAGCATCCGCTGGGAGGGGCAAGGCTGAAGAGTGCTTTGGGCCCTTCGAAATCGAATTCAAATTTGATCACTCCCAGATTGCAGTTGGTGGAACTGTTGTTCTCGCTCCAAGCACCATCGGTGGTGGGGAAGTCATCAAAGCCCCCGCATCCTGCGCATACTGCCTGGTAGATACGTCCCTTTTTATCGAAACGACTGGTACCGCCATCCACATGGTCGGCTGCCGCTGGACTTCCGAAGAAGGTGGCATAGATCAATCCGGTGAGATTCTTTTTAAAGACGATAAAGTAGAAGTCGCTGCCTGATGTGGTGGATGTAAATGCATCTGCAGTGATCGGCATACCCAGTACGTTGCCGGTGAGTGGATTGAAAGACGAGTTCGTGCTGCCGCCCCAGCCTGCCACATAAATATTTTCACAGTCGTCGACCAGTAGGGCAGTGGGGGAGAAATTGACCGTGGTGGTGCCCGACCCGAATACGGTGGAATAGATAAATGCGCTCATATCGCTGTTCAGTTTCGAAACGAACTGAGAGCTGCCCGGATTGGTATAAACATCTGCGGTAACAGGATATGTGCCGGAGGTTTGCCCGGTTACATAGATATTGTTGTCACCGTCCACATCCACAAAAAACGCCTGATCATAAGCTGCGGTGCCCAGATAGGTGGCTGCCAGTACATCAGCGCCGTCGAAGGTCATGCGTGCTACGTAGCCGTCTATGCCTCCGCCTAAAAAACTTGGGTTCAATGTTCCTGCTGTGGTAGGGAAGTCGGTACTGGAAGTTCCGCCCACTACCAGAAAGGTTTCGTCCGGTGCCTTTTTGATAGAGTAGACCCCGTCGTCATTGCTGCCCCCGAGGTAGGTACACCATTCCAGTTCACTCAGGTCGGGATTGAACCGGGCGACAAACCCATCCTGATCACCGGACAAGGTAGATTGAAAGGCGCCCGGTGTTACCGGCAAATCCGGACTGTTGGTAGACGATGCCACAAAGACATTGCCGGTGCCATCCACCACCACCTCACCGCGAGCGTGGTCGCCGTAATTGAAAGAACCGTCTCCCAGATTGAGTGCATCTTCATTGCTGCCACCCAGATAGGTGGAGCCAATAATGTCGGAACCATCCGCACTTAGTTTCGTGATAAAAGCGTCGGAGCCATTGTTGAAGCTCACTACATAAGTAACCGTGACCGCAGGTCCGCCGTTATGTGAGTTATCGAAAGCGGATGCTGACACCGGAAAATCTTCAGAGCCGGTGCTGCCATACACCACGAGTTGACCGCTGGAATCTACTACCAGACTATGTGGCAATTCATTGCTGGAGCCACCGAGGTAGGTAGAATAAACCAGGTCGGTGCCGTCGGGAGTGAATTTTGATATGCCAATGTCGTAACCGAAAGCCCCTTCACCGCCGGCATAACTTTCGGAATACGCTCCCAGCGTGGTAGGATAGCCGATGCCGTTTACAATACCGGCACCATAGAGATGTCCGCCATTGTCGTAGGTGGCGCTGTACCCCCAGTTGTCGGCAGTAGAACCCGAATAGCTACTGAAAATCAGCGTGGCAGGGTCGATGACCAGGGGATAGGCAGGGTTGTAATTGCTGCCTGTTGTAAACCCGACTATGCCATTCTTTAATTTAAAAGCACAAGCAATGGGTTGTTCTATTCCGTCTATCAGCTGATAAGCGTAAGGCGTTTGCTCTACCAGTCGCACGATACTGGTTTCAATCTCCAGCTGACCATTGTCGATGCTCAGCCCATCCTCGCCTTTATAGGCAATCCTGATATTGGAGACATCAGCACCCGGTTGCACCACCAGATCGTATTTCATATTTCCTGCTGTGCTTTTGACTATCATATCAATACCCGGATACAAGTCTTCATAGATGACAGATGTATACGAAGGTACTTTTCCTTTCCAGCGCTCCGGATTATTTCCAATAAAATAATTCGTATAAAAGGATTCTTTATTTGAATACGGTCTTACGCGGGATGTGGTGGCGCCGACGAATGTAGCCTTTACCGCGTGGCCTTTAATACGTGCATGCTGCAGCAGCATGGCACCATCTTTTACTTTAGCAACGTCCGAATTATCCCGGAAATGCCAGGTGAAACCGGTTCGCTCCAGAAACAGTTTGCCTCCCGGAACCTCCCCTTCGAAAAGGATATTTTCACTCCACTGTCCGGCGTTGGCTGTGTACACCAGTCCGTTTACAGGAAGTTGTCCTGAAGCTGTAAGCAAGGGTAGGAGAAAGATGGTCAACCAGATGGATCGTCGCATGAACTTAATTTTATTGCACTAATTTACTATAATGAATGTACTTTAGGCTGTTGAGAACACCAATTTTGACAAAGGTAAGATGAAGGAATTTAGTGCGACCATGAAGCAGGTGCTGCAGCGAGGCTTACCCGGTCCCTCTGCGCAGCGGTTCATGGCACCTGCCGGAAGGGTGGTAGGGCCGTTCGAAGAAAAAGATTATCCGGATGCACGCAAGGCCAGCGTGATGGTACTTTTATATTCCAGGCAGGATGAGGTGCGCACTGTCCTAATGGAGCGGCCCTCTTACGATGGGGTGCACAGTGGCCAGATCAGCTTTCCCGGGGGAGGCCAGGAGCAACAGGATGCAGATGCATGGCAAACGGCACAGCGGGAGACCATGGAAGAGGTGGGCGTAACCGACATTCAGCTCATAGGGCCCTTGTCACCCTTGTATATTCCGCCCAGCAATTTTTTTGTACGTCCGTTTTTGGGATGGCTGCCGCATGAACCTGTATTTGTCCCCGATGAGCAGGAAGTTGCCTCCATTGTGGAGTTCCCGGTACATGACCTGCTGTTGCCTTCGGTGAAATCTACCATGATGGTGGAGCGCAAAGACTGGCGGATGGAGGTGCCCTGCTATCTGATTGGTGGACACCAGGTGTGGGGGGCTACTGCTATCATCCTCAGTGAACTGGAAGCGCTGCTGGAGAAAATGGATGAATAATTAATGGCGTCTTTGCATGATGGCTGCGCCCATTTCACTTATTACGCTTATATCATATCCTTTTTCTGACAATGTATTTAAAGCATTGACTGCTTTTTTATAGTGCTCTTCCATCTTCTGGGTGGCAGCCTGCTGAATGTTCAGGCTATTGAAGATATACAGCACGCGCTCTACCTTATCAGCTTGTGAGGAGGCATACAATTCGGTCAGTTTTTTTGCCGCTTCTTCATCTGACAATTCCAGTGCGCGGATGTAGAGGAAAGTCTTCTTTTTGCGTTCTATATCTCCGCCTGGCTTCTTGCCGAAACCGCCTTCACCGGGATAGGCATCCAGGTAATCGTCCATGATCTGAAAGGCTATGCCCAGCTGTTCTCCAAAGGTATACAGCAGTTGGGCTTCCTCTTCTGTTGCACCGCCGCACAGGGCACCTGTGGCCATCGAGCAACCGAGCAGCACACTGGTTTTCAGCCGTATCATCGTCAGGTAGGTGTCGAGATCCACGACATCCATCTGTTCAAAATCCATATCCATCTGCTGTCCTTCACAGACTTCCTTCGCCGTTTGCGTGAACAGGGCCAGTACAGCAGGAAGCTTTTCCGGAGGGGCCTTCAGCAGCAGCTGGTAGGCTTCAATCAGCAACACATCACCACTCAGAATGGCGGTATTGATATCCCACCGGGTGTGCACCGTAGCAGCGCCTCTGCGCAGGGGCGCGTCATCCATGATATCGTCGTGTACCAGGGTGAAATTGTGGAACACCTCCATGGCCAGTGCCGGTTCAATGCAGGGTTGCAGGTCGCTGGTGAACACACCCGCAGATAGCAGGCTCATCACCGGTCGAATGCGCTTACCTCCCAGGCCCATGAAGTACCTGGCAGGGTCATACAATCCGGCAGGCTGGTCGGGAAACGCATATGTCCCGATGGCCTGTTCAATTACCTGATGCGCTTCCTCCACTGTTACCATAATCGCAAAAATAAATATTTGGCGCTTGTGTTCGAGATTGTGCTTTCCATTCTAAAATGTTAAATTTCGGACAATTCTATGGAAGATAACCTGCTGATAGAGAAGCTCCGTGAGCTGATGGCAAGCGATTTTATTCACCGGAAGAGCATAGAAACAGAGCTCTACCGCAGTGAAGAAAAATATCGCCTGCTGGTGGATCAGTTGGGTGATGCCATTTATCTGTCTTCCACCGATGGGTATTTCGAAGGTTTTAACCGTGCCATGAATGAACTATTTGGGTATTCTTACCAGGAGCTCAGACAATTGCGGGTACAAGACATCTATGCACGCGAAGCCGATCGTACTCCTTTGATTCAGCAACTGAGGGAGCGCGGGGAAGTGCGGGATTACGAAGTGAAACTGAAGAAGAAGAACGGCGAGTTCATGGATTGTCTGATAACTTCTTCACTGCGGCTCGACGAAGAAAACCGGATTATCGGATACCAGGGTATTATTCGCGATATCACGTTGCGCAAGAAGGCCATGAGCCTACAGCAGGAGAAGGATCTTGCAGAGCGCGCCAATCGCTTCAAGGCTGAATTCCTGGCTAATATGAGCCATGAAATTCGGACACCTTTGAATGCCATCAACGGCATGGTGCAGCTGATGCAGGGTACGCCCCTCAATCCGAAGCAGCGGGAATACATGGAAGCTATCAGCACATCCGGAGAATCGCTGCTGCACATCATCAATGAAATATTAGATTTTTCCAAAATTGAAGCCGGTAGGATGGAACTGGAAAAGCATCCATTTTCTATCCGTAAAAATGTAGAAAGCCTGATAGCTACCATTCGCTTCAAGGCCGAAGAAAAGGGGCTGGATCTGGTGCTGGACATGGCAGATGATATACCTGAAACACTGCTGGGCGACGGATTGCGGCTCAATCAAATCCTGCTGAATCTGGTGAGCAATGCCATCAAATTCACCGCTGAAGGGGAAGTAAGGGTAACCACGCGTTTAATCGATATCATCGGTGCGCAGGCCAGGATATTCTTTTCGGTAAAGGATACAGGTATAGGCATAGAAAGTGAACACCTCGAAACCATATTCGATAGTTTTACGCAGGCGGCAACGGATACCACTCGTCTCTACGGCGGCACTGGTCTGGGCCTCGCTATTGTGAAAAAGCTGGTGGAAATACTCAACGGCGCCATCATGGTGAAGAGCAAGCTGGGAGAGGGTTCTGAATTTATTTTTGAAGTGGAAATGGAAGTGGCTGATGCGCAAAATGCCACTGAAGCGCCCGAGAAGGAGGGAAGAACCCTGAAGGTAAAAGACCTGGAAGCGCGCCTGTTGCTGGCAGAAGATCATCCGCTCAATCAACTGGTCACTACAGAAATGCTGAAAGGGAAATGGCCATCACTGGAGATTGAAGTAGCGGAGAATGGTAAGCAGGCTATCGCCATGCTTGAAGACAAGCACTACGATTTGGTTTTGATGGATGTGCAGATGCCGGAGATGGATGGACACACGGCTACCCGTTACATCCGGTCCAGTATGCCTGCTCCTACCAATGAGTTACCTATTCTGGCATTTACGGCCTACGCCACGAGCGGTGAAGCGGAGAAGTGCCTGCAGGCAGGTATGAATGATTATGTATCCAAACCGGTGATGGCGCATATTCTGCAGGATAAGATTATCGATTTATTGATAGCCCATCCCGGGTTCGACAATGAGCGGATTATTTTTGAGAAGGAAGCATCCAACACCGAGCAACTCAATTTGAATTACCTCGATGCCATCACCGACGACGATAACGATTTGAAAACCCGCATGCTCGGCATCATGCTCGACGAGACCCCCATTGAACTCAAGCGGCTGGAAGAACAGGCTGCCGCTGCCAACTGGGATGGTGTCAGGGCTACTGCACACAAAATGAAATCGACGATGCAGTTCCTGGGTCTCAACGACACACTGGATCAGGTGAAGTTTATTGAACTATCGGCAAGGGAAAAGGTCAATTTACCGGAGGTGCATGAACGAATCAAAAAAGTTACAGAAGTTTGTAATGAAGTAATGGAAGGCATCAGATTAGAAATTCAACGCATAAAATAGCACAATATGGAGGATCAGGACAACAAGAAGCACAAGGTATTTCTCGTGGATGACGATACCAAACATCTCGTGATGTTGAAGAACCACATGGAAAAGAAATCTTCTTACAACCTTGAAATCAGTATTTTCTCCAATGGAGAATCTTGTCTGGAACGCATGCATGAGCGTCCCTCGGTGGTTGTTTTAGACTATTACCTCGACGGTATCCGGGCAGATGCCGCCAATGGACTGGAAATCCTCAAGAAAATTAAAAAAGACTACCCGGACAGCGCTGTCATCATGATGTCCGGTCAGGATAATATCAAGGTAGCTGTCGATACCATTGACAATGGTGCTTATGACTACATCATCAAGGGGGAAAGCGCCTATATCCGTGCGCAAATGATTACCGACCATATTCTGAAGAACCAGAATATGGAGCAGTTCATGGTAGATCAGAAAAAGAAGGAAAACATACTGATAGGTATGGTTATCTTCCTATTTGTCATGCTCATCACCTTTGCGGTGCTGAACAGAGGCTTTATCTGATTGTCTTTTAAGTGCTATTTTTCCACACTCCTCAACAGTTTGTAATTCTGTGCGTTACATTTGCGCACCTTTTTGACTGATATGCATAAAACGAAGAACGAGGAACTGCAGCGTATATCTCCGGAGGAGTTCAAGAATGCCGAGAAAACACCGTTGGCCATAGTGCTGGACAACGTGCGCAGTCTGCACAATATAGGTTCTGTTTTCAGAACTGCCGACGCCTTTCTGGTGCGGGGCATCTGCCTCTGCGGCGTAACAGCCACTCCTCCCCATCGCGATATCGAAAAAACGGCGCTCGGTGCGACACAGAGTGTTTACTGGGAATATTTTGACGATACCATCTCCGCTATTCAGAAACTCAAATCACTGAATTACCGCATTGTCGCTGTTGAACAGACCGACAGGAGCATACCACTGCAACAATACCAGCCCTACGCCAATGAAAAGACCGCCCTTATTTTCGGGCATGAAATGTATGGTGTAAGTGAGGAAGTGCTGGCGCTTTGCGATGACTGTATTGAAATTCCGCAATTCGGCACCAAGCACTCGCTGAATGTCGCCGTAAGTGCGGGTGTGGTGATGTGGGACATGTTCAGCAAGCTGCGCTTTGGCGTGAAGCAGTATACGCCTGCCATGCCACTCATTTGATTTTCAGGTCGCTTCGTTTTTTCTCCTACTTTGTATCTTCAAGGAAATTTTAAGGTATGAAGTACAAAGGCAGAGAAGGCAGCCGCAATGTGCAGGACAGGAGAGGTGGCGGCAAAACGGGCATGGCTTTGGGCGGCGGCGCGATTATTATTGTGCTGATTGCGCTTTTGTTAGGACAAGACCCCACGCAATTACTGGAAGCCACGCAGGCACCTGCAGGCACTGAAGAAGCATATGTCTCCTCTGCAGCGGAAGATGAACTGATGGAATTTATTGCCGTTGCCCTGAAAGACAATGAGGATGTATGGCATGCCATTTTTGAGAAAGAACTGAACAGGCAATACAAAGAACCACAACTCATCGTTTTCAATGGAAGGGTGCAGTCTGCCTGCGGCATGGCCACGGCAGCAACAGGTCCTTTTTATTGTCCCGGCGATGACAATGTCTACCTCGACCTCAGCTTTTTCGATGAACTTTCCCGGCGCTTCGGGGCTCCCGGCGATTTTGCCATGGCCTATGTCATTGCGCATGAGGTAGGGCATCATGTACAGCATTTGCTGGGCATTACCGATCAGGTAGACCAGTACCGGGGCAAGGTAAGCGAGCAGGAATACAATGCACTATCGGTGCGGTTGGAATTACAGGCCGATTTCTTTGCAGGTGTATGGGCTAATCACGCAGATGCTATGCACGACATACTCGATCCCGGAGATATTGAAGAGGCCCTACGTGCCGCGAATGCTATTGGCGACGACCGACTTCAGCAGCAAAGCCAGGGATATGTGGTGCCGGATGCATTCACCCATGGCACCAGTGAGCAACGTATGCGCTGGTTCAAAAAAGGATACGAAACGGGAGATGTAAACAAGGGCGATACGTTTTCAGCCACTTATCTGTAATTCCATCTTAGCAAGAAAGACTCAACGATTGCATTTTTCAGCTATATATGTTGCTACTGCATTGCGGAAAGAAAAGCACGTTATTCCCTATACGAGGCCATCATTCTCTGCGTTAGGGAGTATGTTTCGTTGTTTCCTTTTGCTGCTAATGCTGCCCGCTATGGCTGTGGCACAGGATAAAACAATCAGCGTGTACTTCGAATTTGGCGAAGCGACCCTGACGATGGAGGAGCGGATGCGTTTGCTGTTTTTTGTGGAAGACAGTCTGGATAAGAAACAGTACAACCTGCAACTGAAAGGTTATTGCGACTTTATCGACAGCGATGCATTTAATGATAGCTTGTCGTTGCAGCGCGCCTATGGTGTAAAGGATATTTTGCTGGCCAATGGTTTTCGGGAATCGCAGGTGCTTTCTGTGGAGGGTTTTGGAGAAAAAAGGTCTTCCCAAAAGCAGGCATCGGAAGCCATGCGCAGGCAGCAAAGACGGGTTGATATTCTATTTATAGATAAAAATAAAATATTAGTTCAGGAAAAGGAGGTTCCGGCGGTAAAGGAGCAACCGGCAAAGGAGCAGGGTATCCTGAAGGGTAAAACCATCGACGAGATTGCAATCGGAGAGAATCTGGTGCTGGAGAATATGCATTTCTACGGTGGGCGGCATCATTTATTGCCACCGAGTAAACCAGTATTGCTGGAGCTGTTGAAGATCATGCAGGATAATCCCACCCTGCGTATACTTATAGTGGGTCATATTTGTTGTCAGGAACTCGGAATGGATGGTTACGACATGGATACCAAGACCTATGAACTTTCTGTCAACAGAGCCAAGGAAGTATATACTTTTCTGCTACGCAGCGGCATTGATCCCAGGCGCATGTCCTACGAAGGCAGAGGGTCGAATGAAAAGCTGTATGCGGTGGAGGTGAATGACCAGCAACGGACAGCCAACAGGAGAGTAGAGATTGTTATTGTAGACAAATAATTATTGCCATCTATTACCAGGGGTGTTCCGTGCCATCCCATTGCAGGAACTTTCCGGTGTCCGCGATTTTTACCCGCTTAATGACATTATTGACGATGCCATTTACAGATTCTTCTGGCGTAAGCGGTGCTTTGCTTCCACCCATATCGGTCTGCACCCAACCCGGATTGACCACAACAGCTATGATGCCTTCCTCTTTGAGCTCCAGCGCCATGGCTTTGTTCATCATGTTCAATGCAGACTTGGAAGTAGCGTAGCTGTAATGTCCACCGCTGTTTTTAACGCTGACAGACCCCAGCCAGGAGCCTATACTCACCACTACCGGACGGCTAGAGCGGCGCAGTAATTGCCTGAAATGCTTGACCATCAGAATAGGAGCAATACTGTTGATTCTGATGTGCTCCAGGACCTGTTCGGCATCGAGCATATCCAGTCGGAAGTTCTTCATGAATACCTCCTTGTCCGGATTATCCTTTGAGTTGATGCCCGCATTGTTGACCAGTAAATCGAGGTGACCAAATTCAGCTTCCACCCATTCTGCCAGCTGCTGTATTTCCTGCTCGTTACTCACGTCCAGGGTTCTTGCCAGCACATGTCCGTGATCCTGCCTAAGTACTTCCGCAGCAGCCTCGGCTTTTTCCATGGAACGGGCTGTGAGAATAACTGTATAGCCTTCTTCCGCCAGTTGCAAACATATTTCTTTCCCCAGCCCTTTATAGGCGCCCGTTACCAAGGCTATCTTCATACCACTTGTTGTTGATGTTCTTATGAGAAGGACGCAAAGCTACGCAGGTAAGGTTGTATGGGCAGGACTTTACGAAAAATTTAATTTCATTGAGCGTTAGTGCGTAGGCCGCCACTTGTCTGCAGAAAGCACTATTATGGTCGGGTTATAAAACCGTAATTTTCTTTGTTTGCCTTTGCGTACCATCCGAAAGCACTACGAAATACACCCCAGTGGAAATCCCGGGAAGGTTAATCCATTGGCGTTCGCTGCCCTGTGCAGGTAGCGCAGTACTATAAACAGCGTTACCATTCAAATCCAGTAACATAAGTTGCTGCTCGCCTTTCATCTGACCTGATGTTTCCAGAAAGAAACCGGTTGTGGTCAGCGTAGGATAGATGCTCCAGTTGTTATCCATTGTCGCTACTGCTGCGCTGACAGGTACATCCTCCAGATCGCTCCAGTATGCTCCGTTGCCGTGTGTAGCGGCATATAGCTTGCGACTCTGTTGCTGAATTTGCAGGTCAAAGACCATCACGGCTTCCGGAAGGCCATCCATGTAGCTCACCCAGGTGCTTCCGCTATCTTCCGATACGAAAATTCCGATATCGTTACCTACATAGATATGCGATGGGAAGGAGGGGTCTACTATTACCGCATTGGTAGGCAGATCGGGCAGGGCTCCGGAAATATCTTCCCAGGTAGCGCCGTAGTTGCCGGTTCTGAATACATGTCCGGTGCCAAAGCCGGAATAGGTGATATAGGCAACCGCGTCATTGGTCGGGTCGGTGCAGATATCCATCGGGAAACGATCGGGCAAAATTCCGGTTACATCAGACCATGTAGTGCCACCGTCCTGGGTGATAAACACACCCGAAGGATTGCCACCATAGGGTGCCGTAGCAGCGTATACCACATTGTTATCGTAGGCACTGATGGCCATACTCAGCACCGGGTTCCCGTCGAGGGCATCACCGCCGTTGGTCATGGTCCAGGAAGCACCTTCATCCACACTCTTCGCTATGCCTGCAGAGCCTGCATACATCACATTACCTTGAGAAGGTGACAACAGGTAGGGAGCAATGAATGCAACCGGTTGAATGACGGGTATAAACAACGAACTGTATTCGATGCCGTCCCAGGTCTGTACGTTGAGGAATTGGTAGGATACATAACTTATAAAATCAGCCTGTTGGTTGATAGCGGTCCATCCACCATCTCCACCAAATTGCAATGACCACGTAAGGTATTCCCCGGTTAGCGGGTCTACTTCCGCGTTGAGTCGGCTGGTGCCGTTGTCTTGCATACCGCCCAAAACGAAAAGGCTGTCCTGTGCGCTCACAGAGAAGCCATTGTAAAACTGAGTGGTCTGGTACCGACTGTTGCACGAATAGTAGTTATTACCCCCGTCGTCTGTGCGATGGATACCACCATCACTCGCCACGTAGAATGTATTGCTTTCCTCCGGATGCCAGATAACATCATGGCAATCCGAATGCACAAAGTTCTCAAAGCCATCAGGTCCTTCAATAGGAGGGTTCACAAACCCAATACCGCCTTCGCTTTTTTTAGAAAGTGAAGCACCGCCATTGGAGGAGGTCCAGACATCGATGCCTATCACTGCCAGGCGGTTGGAATCGTTGGGGTTGATAGCCACGTCATGGGCAAACCAGCCCTGCCATAAAGAGTAATCGGTGGTATTCACAAATGTCCAGTTCTGGCCGAAGTCTGTGCTCTTGCACAGCCAGCTGGCGCCATCGTCAAATCCAAAGCCATTGCCGATGCTGGCATAAACCAGGTTAGGAAACTGAGGTGCATTGCTCAATTGCACTTTGCCGAAAAATTCGTCCGGTACTCCGGTGGTCGCTTTCACCCAGGTGCTGCCTCCGTTGGTGGTGTTGTAAATGCCATGTCCGGGGGAGCCAAAATTGCCACATCCCGCTACGGCAATATCCGGATTTTCAGGATGCACTACGAGGTCCGTTACCTGATCTATTTCCAGACTCAAAGACCAGTTGTCGCCACTATCGGTCGATTTATAGATGCCTGCAGTGGTGGCCGCATAGATGATATCCGGATTGCTTTGGGCTATAGCCACATCCCAGACGCCTTGCTCCTCACTCATGGAAAAGTCCAGGCTTTTTTCCCAGGAGCTTCCACCGTCAGTAGAACGCAAAATACCAATGCCATAACTGCCCCTTGTATTTCTGTAGGCAGCACCTGTGCCGGCTGCCTGATGGTTGTAGACTTCACCTGTGCCGATAAAAATGGTAAGCGAGTCGTCAGCGGGGAGCGCTATGCAGCTAACAGCCAGGACCGGAAATCCGGTTGGGATACGTTCCCATGCTTCTGTGCCGATTCCTCCGGTGTAGCTGCGCCATAATCCACCGCTTGCTGAACCGGCATACAGGGTATTGGCATTCAACGGATTGAACGCCAGACAAAGTGTACGTCCGGCGCGGTTATGCGGACCAATAGACGACCAGGAAGTACTGCGGGTGTAATGGTGTTGGGGTAAGTCTTTGGCTGCTTCCCAGGCAGCGTAATAAGCGCCATCCGGAATCTTACCCAAAGGATAATTACGGGCGTTGCCATAAAGACTCAAAGCTTCGAAGGCACCGGAGTGCAGGGCTTGCTGTTCGGTGGAAGAAGGTGTGGAACACGCGCTCAGGGCTGCTATCCCGAGGATAAGAAGAGTATTTCGCATGTAATAAAAATAACACCAATCTGCCTGCGGGGGAAATATCCCGTAAAAAATGACATTGACAAGAGATAATCGGCCTTTCGACAAATTATAAAATATGCAATATCATTCTGCATCGCAGCATACAGGTGCACCTATTACAGCTCTTCTCGTTTCCTGCTATTCCATCGTAATGATCAGGTCATCGGAGGCAACCATGCTGCCTTCCTTGATGTGAATCTGTTTGACAACAGCAGCTTCATTGGCATTGATGGTGGTTTCCATTTTCATGGCTTCAATCACAAACAATGGATCATTCTTTTTGATTTCCTGGCCCTTCTTCACGAGGATGAGAGACAAGCGTCCCTGCAGGGGTGCACCAATCTGTAGCTTATTTCCCGCCTCCACTTTTGCGTTGCTTATTTTCTCCACTTTCAGCGAGAGGTCGCTTACCACCACAGGTCTTGTCTGACCATTCACTTCAAAGAAAACGGTGCGCATACCATCTGCATCCGCATCGCCCACGGAGAGCAATTTCACAATCAGCGTTTTTCCCGGAGCGATTTCAAAAACTGTTTCCTCCAGGGCCTTCATACCGTAGAAGAAATTGCGGGTGGGTATGCGGCTCACATCGTGGTATTCGATGAACATTTTGCGGTAGTCTTCCCACACTTTCGGATACAGTTTCCAGGAAAGGAAGTCGGTGAGTTGCAATGGCTTGTTCATCTCTTTGGAGAACTTCCTTACAAAGGCTTTGAATTCTGCATCAAAATCTACCGGTTCCAGGTGGGCATTGGGGCGATTCGAATAGGGCTTTTCGCCTTTCAGAATGATTTTCTGCAGCTTTTTCGGGAAGCCACCATCCGGTTGACCCAGGTCGCCACGAAAGAAGGAGCGCACCGACTCGGGGAAGCTCAATGTCTCGCCCCGTTCCATGACGTCCTGCACCTGCAGGTCATTGCTGACCATGAATTGTGCCATGTCGCCCACTACTTTACTGCTGGGAGTTACCTTCACCACGTCGCCAAACATATGGTTGACATCCTTATACATTTTTTTTATCTGTTCAAACTTGTCGCCCAGTCCGAGCGCTACTGCCTGTGGTTTGAGGTTGCTGTACTGGCCGCCCGGAATTTCATGCTGGAATACTTCTGCAGCACCAGATTTTAATCCCGATTCAAAAGGATAGTAATGCTCCCGCACCACTTCCCAGTAGGTACTGAACTGGTTCAGGCTATCGATGTCATAGGGCTGCTCCCGTTCATGGTAGCGCATCATCTCCACAATCGCATTGAAGTTGGGCTGTGAGGTAAGTCCGCTGATACCGCCCAAAGCTACATCCACCACATCCACACCAGCTTCAATGGCTTTCAGGTAGGTGGCACTTTGCAAGGAAGAGGTGTCGTGTGTATGCAAATGGATAGGAATCTTTACCGTTTCTTTCAAAGCGGTAATCAGTTCGGTCGCGGCATATGGTTTGAGCAATCCTGCCATGTCTTTGATAGCGAGGATATGCGCACCGGCATTTTCAATATCCTTGGCCATTTGCAGGTAGTACTTCAAATTGAACTTAGGTCGCCGGGGATCCAGTATATCACCGGTGTAGCACAGACTCACTTCAGCCAGACCGCCCGTTCTTTCGCGGACGAATTTTATGGAAGGTTCCATGGCTTTCATCCAGTTGAGCGAATCGAAAATGCGGAAAATATCAACGCCCTTTTCCCATGCCTGCTCCACAAATTTTTCAATCAGATTATCGGGATAGGCAGTGTATCCTACGGCATTGCTCCCACGCAGCAACATCTGCAACAGTAAGTTGGGCATCGCCTGACGCAAATCCGCCAGTCGCTGCCAGGGGTCTTCATGCAGAAAACGAAGGCAGACATCAAAGGTGGCTCCTCCCCACACTTCCATGCTAAAAGTTTGAGGATGCTGTTTGGCAAAACCTTCAGCAACTGCCAGCATATCTACGGTGCGGACGCGCGTTGCCAGCAGACTCTGATGGGCATCGCGGAAAGTTGTATCTGTATATTGTATTTTCTTCTCCTTCTTCAGCCATTGGCTGAATCCATCAGGCCCCAGCTCTGTCAGCAGGTCCTTGGAACCCTTAGGGTAGGGGGTATAGTGGTCGAAGGCAGGAATGACGGGCGTTTCCAGGCGCTTGCCGGGATCTGTGAATTTGACATCGGGGTTGCCATTGACGATGACATTACCCAGAAAGCGAACAGCCTTGGTACCCCTGTCGAGTTGACGCGGTAGCTCGAATAGTTCGGGATAGTTCTGAATAAAACCGACTGTAGCAGCTCCTTTGCGGAAAACAGGATGTCGGATGATATTCAACAGGAAAGGGATATTGGTCTTGACCCCTCTGATGCGGAACTCCCGAAGGGCACGGTCCATCTTGCGACATGCGCCATCCAGTGTGCGTCCATGGGCACTCACTTTTACCAGCATGCTATCGAAAAACGGACTGATGGTTACACCCTGGTACAGGCTACCCGCATCGAGTCGGATGCCGAAACCGGCAGCACTGCGGTAATTGGTAATGGTACCGTAGTCGGGCTGAAACTGGTTACCGGGATCTTCCGTTGTGATGCGACACTGCATCGCAACACCGGTCAGGGGTATAGCATTCTGATCCGATATTTTAATCTGCTTATCGCTGAGCTGGTAGCCTCCGGCAATGAATATCTGGGTCTTGATGAGGTCAATGCCGGTCACCATTTCCGTCACCGTATGTTCTACCTGTATTCTTGGATTGACCTCAATGAAATATATCTTGTTGTTGCTATCTACCAGGAATTCAACTGTACCTACATTGTTATACGATACCGCTCCGGTAATGCGCAGTGCATAGTCGAACAACTGCTGTCGGGTTGCTTCCGGTAATCCCAGCGATGGCGCCATTTCCACCACCTTCTGAAAGCGCCGTTGAACAGAGCAGTCGCGTTCATACAGATGCACCAGGTGTCCGTGTCTGTCGCCGGCAATCTGCACTTCAATATGGCGCGGGTTTTCTACAAACTTTTCGATGAATACCGTGTCGTCGCCAAAGGCATTCAGGGCTTCCCGACGTGCGTCGTTGAAGGACGCCTGCAGATCGCTTTCACTGTGCAGTACCCGCATGCCCCGACCACCACCACCGGAGGCCGCTTTCAGCATCACCGGATAACCAATGCGGGCCGCTTCGGCAATGGCCACCTTGATGGAGCTGAGTTTTTTAGTATTGCTTTCGATGACCGGTACCTGGCACTCCCGGGCAATTTTCTTTGCACTAACTTTGTCG
The DNA here is from genome assembly GCA_002346225.1 of Bacteroidetes bacterium UBA3022. Classification (GTDB taxonomy): domain Bacteria; phylum Bacteroidota; class Bacteroidia; order Chitinophagales; family BACL12; genus UBA11426. The sequence goes on along the minus strand of DDYY01000025.1, from coordinate 51,043 downwards.
CCCAGCATTTCCATCACTTCCGCATCCGGACCGATGAACACGATACCGTTTTGCCTGCACTTTTTGGCGAATGCAGGATTCTCACTCAGAAATCCGTATCCCGGATGTATGGCATCTACGCCTTTTTCTTTCGCCAGTTGTACAATGGCATCGGCATCCAGATAGGGTTTCAAGGGTTCATCCCTGCCACCTATCTGATAGCTTTCATCTGCCTTATAGCGATGCTGGCTGTAGCGGTCTTCGTAGGTATATATACCAATAGTTTTCAGTCCCAGTTCTACGCAAGCCCTGAATACACGGATAGCGATTTCACCGCGGTTGGCGACTAATACGGTTTTGATGTTCATAAGTAGTAGTTAGTGGTTATCAGATGTTTGCTGCCGATAGGACAACAGCATAGGTGCCTTTAAATATAGTGAATTTAAAGTTGTATTGCAACTATTTCAGATTTTTACATACAAAAAAAGCCCCGCTGTGAAACGGGGCTTGGGAGGCAGTGTGCCTTAATATCAATAGAAAAAGTTCTCTTCCGTTATTTTACCGTCTTCCACCTTGAAGACACATAGTTCATCCATTTGCATGCGGCCCTGACCCTTCATGGTCACATCCATGCCCATGGTGCAGCTAAAGTAATTGCCATACACCTGTGGTTCGTTGCAATATCCGCCGTGCATTTCTTCTACCATACTGTTGAAATTTTCAGCCTTTGCCAACAATTGATCCATTCCTTTTGCATTTGGTAAAAAAGCACCTTGCGGCTCATTACTCTCTGTATCGGGATGATACATTTCTTGTAAGATTTCGCTGTAACGTCCTTCCTGAGCCAAAGCATAGTAGCGATTGGCTATTTCCTGTGTAGTCATAATGTAGTGGTTTTATGAATGAATAACCAAATATAACTTGTTGGTGGCAAGCATCGTCATACGCCACTACATTTAACAAAACAGTAACAATTTGTATCAGTTGCTGCGCCTGTATCCCGGTTTCTTCCTTCTGGACTTGCGGGCAGCATCACCCTGTCCCGACTCAGCCGGTCTGTCGTTCCGCGGCGGCGCTGGCCTTCTACCATACTCCACTTTGGTATCCGGAACATCTACTGCATGTTGCCATGTGTCGTCGGTAGCTTCCGGGATGTCCATTTGTATCAGCTTCTGGATGTCTTTCAGGTAGGCGCGTTCTTCTCTGTCGCAGAATGAGACTGCAATACCACTGGCACCTGCCCGTCCTGTTCTGCCTATCCTGTGCACATAGGTTTCGGGGATGTTAGGCACTTCATAATTGATGACATAGGCCAGTTCATCGATGTCAATACCACGCGCTGCGATATCAGTTGCGACCAGTACGCGGGTGTCGCCGGCTTTAAAGTTTTTCAAGGCCATCTGGCGTGCATTCTGCGATTTATTGCCGTGGATGGCTTCTGCTTTAATATGCGCCAGGTTGAGCATCTTGGTCACCTTGTTGGCGCCGTGCTTGGTGCGGGTAAATACCAGTGCCGAGCGGATGGATGCATCTTTCAGCAAGTGTACCAACAACTTGCGTTTTTCAGGGGCTTCCACGAAGTACACCGACTGATTGATTTTCTCTGCAGTAGATGAGATGGGTTGCACGCTGACAAACTTGGCATTGTTGACGATGGTATTTGCCAGTTTCACAATGCTGTCGGGCATGGTGGCTGAAAAGAACAGTGACTGCCGTTTTTGGGGCAGCAACTGAACCAGCTTTTTTACGTCGTGGATGAATCCCATGTCCAGCATGCGATCGGCTTCATCCAATACAAAAATTTCTATGTTATTCAGATGAACAAAACCCTGATTGCACAGGTCGAGCAGGCGACCCGGGGTGGCAGTGAGGATATCTACGCCGCGCTGGAGGGCTTTGGTCTGTGCGTGCTGAGAGACTCCGCCGAAGATAACGGTATGACTCAACTGCATGTGCCTGCCATAGGCGGCGAAGCTTTCATCTATCTGTATAGCCAGTTCGCGAGTTGGCGTTACTATCAGCACGCGGATATGTCGCTTGTTATCGGAAGCTTTCTGCCGGGCAATATTTTGTAAGATAGGCAATGCAAAAGCGGCTGTTTTTCCGGTACCGGTTTGTGCGCAGCCGATGATATCACGGCCTTCCAAAACGATGGGGATTGCTTTTTGCTGAATGGGTGTGGGATGGGTATAACCTTCCTCTTGCAGCGCGCGTAACAGTGGCGCTGCCAATTGTAATTGTTCGAATGTCATTGAATAATAATGTGTAATATATTAACGCTCGTCTGGAGCTGCGAGGAGTTCCTCGTGTACAGAAGCGGCATAAAGGTAGGTATAAAAGCACTGATATTATGTTTTATGCCCGCTAACACAATTTAACACTGTATTTGTAGTCTAAAGGGCAGGGGCTTGTAACTTAGCGGTTCATGCACCGTCCCACCTGTATGTGTTTCGCCACCATTCGACAGTACCTGCTACTGGTGCTGCTGTCGCTGTCAGCATCGATGTCCTTGCTGGCACAGGAGGATTTTGTGCTGGGTACCAACTCTTCTGTTCCCCTCATGCCTTATGCAATCGATTTGCGGGGACAGGATAAGATTGTCATTCCATTGGTCCGTGTTTCGAATCTATTCATGGTGGAAGCTACCGTTGACGGACAAACAGGAAATTTTGTACTCGATACCGGCGCTCCCGGACTGGTGCTGAACCAGACCTATTTCGATGGAGGGAAACTGGCAGAGGCTACTGCTGCATACGGCGTAACGGGTGGTGGTACTCCCGTGTACCGCTATACAGCCGATTCTCTGTTCATCCGCTCTATGGCTTACAATTATGTCCGTGCAGACCTGGCACAACTGGGACACCTGGAGAATGCCAGAGGGGTGAAAATATTAGGATTGCTGGGCACCAACCTATTTCTGGATATGGAACTGGAGCTCGATCTGGCGAACGAAGTACTCATACTGTACCGAACCGATAAGGCAGGCAATTGTCTGCACAGTGCAGATGAGGCGGACAGCGGTGTTCCCGATCTGGAGCTGCCCATGACCGTTGATAATAACCTGCTGTTCATTCGGGGTAATTGCGATAAAAAGAAAATGCGGTTTTGTCTGGATACCGGCGCCGAAGTCAATGTGTTGAACAGCACCTCCGGCAAAAAGGTGTTGCAGTATTTTGAACTGACCACCCGCTCTACATTGAGGGGTTCGGGCAACCAGCAACTGAGTGTGCTGAATGGTAAGTTGAACAAGCTGGCTTTTGAAACTGCAGATTTCAATGGTATGCCCTTTGTGTTAACTGATTTGTCAGCGCTGGAAGCCGCCTACGATACCTACATGAACGGTATGCTGGGCTACAACTTTTTTAGCAAAGGCAGAATCGTGATGAACTTTCAGAAAGAGACCTTAAAAATGTATTTTTATAATTGACAATGAAACGCTGCTATCTCTATATAATACTTCTGTCAGCAGGGATGTTCTTCCTGCCTAAGCCTGCGCAGGCGCAGCAAAAGCATGAAACCATTCAAATGGACAATGGGGATATGATTGTTCGGCTGGACAGGAGAAGGCAAGCTGAATTTGAATCGCTGATTGCTTATTTCGGCATCAATGAAGACAGTCTTTTCCGGCATGGCAGTCTGGGTAAGCTGGAGGAAGAAGGATGGAGAATCATTAAAGTGAGAAAAAATGTGGCGGTCATAGGGAAGTACAAGGAAGACAAGGATTTTCTGGATTGGCTGCTGGAACCGATATTCTTTGATCAATTCTATGGAGGCACCACATCCCCCGGTTTCCCGGTTCCTGTCGATTTCGGAGTCAATAGTTTTGTCAATGCGCCGACGATTGCAACGCTGGAAGATGGGAGTACCCTGTTTACCCTCCGGGGTTATCGCGATGCGCAGGAGGTTTATCTGAGTGGTAACTTCAACAGCTGGAGCACCCAATCCATGCCCATGCAGCGGACCAGCGACGGGTGGGAGATAGCATTGCCGCTGGTACCGGGCAAATACCTCTATAAATTCATAGCTGATGGCAACTGGCTGGAAGACCCGGGTAACGTGCTGGGCGAAGCAGATGGTCAGGGCGGAAAGAACTCCATCTGTTTTGTTTACAACCACGTGTTTCAATTGTCGGGTTATGCCGATGCCCGCCACGTGTATTTCGCTTCCAGTTTAAACGACTGGCAGCAGCAAAGCCATCCCATGCAAAAGAAAGACGGAGTGTGGCAGCTGCCGGCTTATGTGCGTCCCGGTACTTATACGTACAAGTTTATTGTAGATGGAATGTGGTTACTGGATCCTGAAAATCCTGCCGAACGCCCTGATGGCTCTGGCAATTTCAATTCTGTTTTGAGTATTGGAGATTCCGTTTTATTCGAGTTGAATGGTTATACCGATGCAGACACGGTTATGCTGGCCGGGAATTTCAATGATTGGAACAGTTCAGACCTGGGGATGCAACGCACGGCGAATGGATGGCAACTGTACTATGTATTCGGACCAGGCAACTACGAATATAAGTTTGTGGTAGATGGCAACTGGATACCCGATCCCGATAATCCCAGACACTATACAGGAGACGACAATGGTAATTCCTTATTTGCTGTTGGTGTCAACTATGCATTCGTATTGAAAGGATATGAAAATGCTACATCTGTGAGTGTATCGGGAAGTTTCAATAACTGGAGTGAGCCGGGATACAATATGCTGCAAAGCGGCAATGAATGGGTTTGTCCGGTTTATCTGGCGCCGGGTAAACACCGCTACAAGTTTGTGGTGGACGATGTATGGATACTCGACCCCGATAACCCACTGCAGGAAGATAACGAGTACCACACATATAATTCGGTACTTTGGATAGAAGGGGAGAATGCTTTCTTTTTCCGCTGATTACTGATAGGAAAAGTACATCAACATGTAAAACTGCTGTGGTTCTCCGTTTGCATTTTCTGCAGGCAGGTAGGTGCCGGCATCCTGCAGGTAGGCTAATATTTTTTTCTCCGTCTTGCGCATTACTTTATTGCTTTGCAAAGGAGTTAACCCCTGAATGCGACCACTGCTGTCGAAGTCCATCAACACTATCAACGCGATGGAAGGGTCGGCTGACTTCAACTCTTTCTCAAACACTTTCGAATTGTCCGAAAGCTTCTCTGCTACCGTACTGAAGAGAAAACGGTAGGTACAAGCCATTGCTTCATCGTAGTCCGCTGCGTCGCAAAATGATTTCCGTGCCGGGCGTGTGGCCAATACGGTATCGGGAACCAGGAAAGAGGAAAGAATGCCCTGATCATCGAGCATACCGACATAACCGATGCCCTTCTTATAAAAATAACGAAAGGTTATACTGTCGCCACCGATATAAATCCGATGCTGAATTTGCATCAGATGGGTATAGTCGCAGAAGGGTGTGGACAGGCTGCTGGTGGTATCCAATACCGTATAGGTATAGTTCATCTTTTCACTGCGCCAGCTTTGACCGGGTATTGGTTCCAGCGGGCAACGAATGAATATCTCCTGATCAGTAGAGTCCATCGTAATGATATTGCTACCTTCTCTTCGGAAGTAGACCGTATCCAGCAAGCCATTGGAATATTCCTGAGTAATCATATCCCATTCTCTTTCCTGAATAGTGGTTTTGCCCAGATAGGCCTCCCGGTAATATCCCTGCAGGTAGAAATATACACGGGGTGTGGTGACTTCCATAGGGTAGTAGCTGTTGTCGGGTCCGGGCTCACATAACTGCGCCTGAGTGACTTTGGTGCTGATACACAACAGCAGGGCTAAAGGCAGGATGCCGGCAATACGTTGCATGGGTAGAGGGGTTATAGGGTTGTTTTTCGAATAATAGTTGCAGCTATTTCGATATTCAGTCCTCCGCAATATCTACTATTCTCCTGGGCAGATTGGCTGGAAGGCGCGTGAGCATCTCATAATTCAACTGATCGCTAAAGTTACTAAAAGAGGATACACTGATTTCGTGCTCACCCTGTCTTCCGATGATTACCACCTCGTCTCCCGGTTGCACGCCTGCCACATCCGAAATATCTACCGACATCATATTCATATTGACGGTACCAATCACGGAAACACGTTGTCCTCTGATAAGCACGCGACCCTGATTGCTGAGACTCCGGTTGAAGCCATGTCCGTAACCTACCGGAATAAGCGCTATGCGGGTAGGTACATTGGCGAGGTAAGAGTTGCCGTAACCAATGAATTCGCCCTTTTTTACATCCTTTACTTCCATCACGCTGCTCTTCCACGACAGGATTCCCTTCATGGGTTGTGACTCCTGTCGGTTGCGGGTCAGGTAGTGGACCAGCACTTCTTCACTGGGAAAAAAGCCGTACTGTAAAATGCCTATTCGCACCATGTCCATCTGTGTACGGGGATAACGGATAGCTGCCGCAGAGCAGGCTGTGTGCAACTGCTGTGGTTGTATGCCGTTTTTATTCATACGTTTTACGGCACTATTGAAGGTATTGAACTGCTTCTTGATGCGGTAGTAGTTGGCAATGCTTTCTGCTCCGGCAAAGTGGGTGCAACAGCCGCGAAAAAGGAGTGCATCTCCATTTTGTTCAAACATCTCCAGCGCCTGAGGTAATTCCTTTAAGGGCAGTCCGGTGCGGTTCATACCGGTTTCCAGTTCCAGGTGTACTTTGGCCTGTATACGCAGGCGCCGCGCGATTTCGAGGGTTTCCTGTAAGCGGCGCAGATTGAAAATATAGATTTCTATCTGATGTGCTATAGCCCATTCTATCTGACCGTGGTCCAGCATACCCATGATCATGATGGTAGTATCGGCACCTGCAACATTCCTCACACGTTCTGCTTCATCGGCACTGAATACAGAAAAATGATCTATGCCGCATTGTTCTGCCATGGGCACAAACAACTCAATGCCATGACCGTAGGCATTCCCCTTGACTACGGAAGAAAAGCGGGTTGCCGGGTGCAAGAGGCTCTTAATGAAAGACAGGTTATTGCGGTAATGGTGGGCATTGATTTCGATATAGGAAGTATGCAACATCAGTCTTTCACAATTTCATCAAAAATGGTTCGGAACAGGTGTGCGACAGGTACAGCTATTTCATCGGGGAAATCGTAATCAGGGTTGTGCAGCGCCGGACAATCCTCTCCCGAACCTATGCCGAACATGGCTCCCTTGTACAACTGGGTGAACAAACCGAAGTCTTCTCCCCATTTGAAAGGGTAGTCGCGTGTCATTACATGACTGCCTGTGATGGCTGCCGCTTGCCGCACATATTGCATGGCCTCTTCATTGTTCTCATTGGCCTGAAAGGTATGGGTCCATTCAAAGGAGCAGGGGATACCCGCTTCGGCAGACAGCTCTTCTATTCCAATGCGTATATCATCGCTCAGGTTTTCCAGATGTCTGCTGGTCCATGTTCGCAAGGTCAGGTGTATTTCTCCATAACCGGCTGAAATGCCATAGGCTTTTTCTCCCATGGTAACATGCACAGGTGTAATCAATTTGAAATCTTCCCGCTCCGGCTGATTGTTGGATAGTCCGTCCATACGCTGCAGGATGGCAGCAATCAGCATGGCGGGGTTCTTGCCCAATTCCGGTTCTGCGGCATGGGAGGTAGTGCCGTGCAGTCGTATGATACAACTGGTTACCGCTGAGGTAAATGCATTTTCCTTTAGTACAACTGCGTGCCGGGGATACCCGGGGAGGTTGTGCACTGCAAACACAAAGTCGGGGTGCAGTGCCTTGAAGCGTTCATCCCGGATTACCGATGCTGCTCCTCGGCCGTCTTCTTCAGCGGGTTGGAAAAGCAGCAAGGCCTTTCCGGCTGCCGGGGGCTGTTGAGCGAATGATCGGGCCAGTGACAGCAAGATAGACATATGGCCATCATGTCCGCATTTATGCGAAACTCCCTGCGTAACCGAAGTATAATCGAAGGTGTTGATTTCCTGGATGGGTAGGGCATCGAGTTCACAGCGAAAGAGCACAGTAGGTCCTGCTATGCCGCTGTCGAAAACGGCCAGGACACCTGTCTGAACGCCATCCGGATGGCCGATTTGCGTCAGCAATTGCTGCGGATTGCAGGTCTGCAGCCATGCTGTAACCTGCCGGGCCGTGGCGTGTTCTTCTCCTGAAACTTCGGGGTGTTGGTGTAAAAATCTTCTTAAAAGGGCTATATCCTCGTCCGAGGCCTGCTTTAAATCTGCTTCCATATCACTTAAAAACCGTATCTGCTGTTGTCTAAAGGTAGGAAATTTAGCCGCAAGTTTTTTTTAGAAGTCTTTTTAATATACAAAATATCACTATTTTTACTGGATAAATCACAGCGCAAAATGTACATCAGTTTCCTGATGCTTGCAGAAAAGGTGGAGGCATTAACGCCTTCCCCGGCGCCGTTAGTATTTGCCTGTCTCTATGACCATTCCCGGTCTCTGTCTTTTTCAATGAACCACTTAAACCAAAACAAATGAAGTATTCATTCACCTTTGTGCTGCTGGCTGTTTCCGGTATGCTCCGGGCACAGCCCGTGATTAACAATGCCACAAATCTGGCAGCTGACGGCTACACATCCACTGCTTATATCGGAACATTGCCGGGCGGTCCCGGACCGGGTGGTGCCGACCAGTTGTGGGATTATTCTCTCTTGCCACTGGTGAATGCCGGCGTGCAGGAATATGTCGACCCGGGAACTACACCCTTCGGAAGTTTCTGGCCCGCAGCCAATTTTGGCTTTACCCTGCAGCCTGCTGTGGGAGGTGATATTTACTTTTTTTATAAAGTATCCGGCGGCAAGCTGGAACAACTGGCCAGCAATATCACAACGGGGCCGGGTTCGGGAAGTGACTATACACCCAATCCGACGACCATACTGGCCTTCCCTTTCAACTTTGGCAATGAAGTGCCTGATACCTATCAGAAGGTGGGCTTTTCGGAAGACAACTTATTGCTGACCTACGATGGCTACGGGCAACTGCGGATGCCCTTTGGCGATTACGACGATGTAGTCCGTATTCGCTATCAGTACGACAGCGGCTCCGATTATGTCTACTGGTCTACCAATCCATTGGCCCCCATCATGATTTACAATTACGATGGCAATGGCGTAACCGCCTTTGGCGTAGAAACTATCGCGGCTGCCCTGGACAATTCTCCTGCTGCATCATTACGCCTTTATCCCAATCCGGTAAATAATTTAATTCAGGTGGCTGCTGAGCTTCCGGTAGGAGCCGTCATTGAGCTTTACGATGTGACCGGTCGTCGGGTGCATGCCAGCACAGCCACCGGTTCTGTAACCGGCGTAGATGTTTCCGCGATGGCAGCAGGCTGGTACAATTGTGTAGTCACTGCAGAAGGAGAGCAGTTGTATCGCGGCAGTCTCATTATTCAGCATTAACAGCTTCCGCAGGTCTTTGCGGGCCTGCGGATTTTCTTTTTTCCCGTCATCGCGGGCAGCGGTGTGGATATTTCATGGTGAACACTTTCATGCTTCGGTTGTTAGGGCTTGAAAATGAGGGAGCTATTCCATATCATTGCCCTCCATAGACCTCAAAACCAGCAATATGAAGCATAACATCCTAATGAGTTTCCTGGCCGCTACAGTCCTGTTGGCTGTCGGATGTGGAGGAAACGGCACTTCGCACACCTATTCCCTGACTGCCATACCCATTACACTGAGTGGACCGCTGATGGAAGGTCCCAACACAGCACAGTATGAGGTGAGCATCGACTGGAATGCCATAGGCCCTAATGTGCAGGGAAATGTAAAGGAGGCCATGCTGACGGCCGCTACACTCTACAAAGAAGATGGCACAGCCCTCGACGGTGTGACCGGGGTGGTGGTGCAACTGACCGCAGATGATGCCGACATGGAAGAAGTGGCGGTATTGAACCCCATTCCTTCGGGAACAGCAAAAGCGGAACTCCAGATGGCCAATAAGGCAGATGCGGATGATTATTTTGATTCCGATAAATTCTACATCGTGGTAGATGTTACCATGGCAGAAGAGCTTTGGGAAGACCTGCCTCTTTTAGGCGACTTTACTTTTGAAATAAAAACCAAATAAATACCTATGAAAAAGATACTGACCATTCCCGTTTTTGCTGTGCTGATGATTTTCATGATGTCCTTTCAATCAGAAAACGGCGACAGCCTACTAGGCATCTGGGAACCCAGCAACGGACGCGCCCGGGTGAAGATTGAAAAGATTGGCAATAAATACTATGGCAAGATTGTCTGGTTGATAGAACCCAATGACCCGGAAACCGGCAAGCCCAAAACCGATACCAATAATCCGGATGAGAGTTTGCGTTCCGTTCCGCTGAAAGGTTACCGCATGCTGAAGGATTTTGAGTACAAGGGTGATAACGAGTGGGAAGATGGCACCATCTACGATCCGCTGACAGGTAATACCTACAATTGTACCATTAAGATGAAAGACAAGAATACGCTGGATATCCGTGGGTACATCGGTATCTCTACTTTTGGTCGGACAGATGTTTGGAAGCGCCTGGAAATGCCCAAGAAATGAGGATACAAAGAATAGGTTGGGCGCTTGTGGTAGCATGTTGCTTCGCCGGTCCGGGGATGATGGCACAGGTGGATACACTGGTGGAAGAAGAGGAAGACTACAGCATGTATGACAACCTCGATTTCGCGGATGGTGGTGCCAAGAATTTCTGTAGCAATAAGATTCTGGGACTAAGTCCTGCCAAATTAATCAGCATTGGCTACGATCTGCAACTGGGTTACGATCTGCAGACCGACACCCTACGTGATGCCTTACCGGAGACTGTACCGTTTTCCAGAACAGGTGGATTGCGCCTGGCAGCCAACATACCGGTCATCTCCCGCAATGACTTCATTCTTCAGGTAGGTGCCAACTATTGGGAGAGTACCTACACCGCCGCTGACGCAGCTGCTATACAGCACCCGCTCGGACAAAATCTGGCGCAAAACGGACTGCGGACAACGGGTTTGAATACCACTATTTTTAAACCCTTCGACGACACGCGCTTTGTGGTCGTTCAGGCCAGCGCAGATTTGAATGGCGATTATGCCTTCAGCGATATCATGCCCCTGGAGTACTTGAAATATTCTGCCGCTGCATTATATGGTAAACGTCCTTCAGATAACAAACAATGGGCCGTTGGTGTAGCCAGAACCTACAGGGTTGGTGAAATGAATTACATTCCAATTGTACTGTTCAACTATACCGATGCCGCCAATAAATGGGGAACAGAGATTCTGTTTCCTGCCCGGGCGCATGTACGAAGGACTTTCAGCCCCAGACAAATGATGTTTGCCGGATACGAACTGGAAGGACAAAGCTACCGCCTGACCAGAGGGCCGTTTGCAGAAGACGACCTGGAAATCAGAAGGGGAGAGCTGCGCTTCAGATTGGTATATGAACAATCAGTATATAATTTCATCTGGATTTCCGCTCAGGCAGGCTACCGTGTGAATTACAGCTACAATGTAGATGAACTGACGGATGGCAATGAGTTTTTCCGTGGCTTCTTTGGCGACCAGCCCTATGTGATGGAGAATACCCTGACCAATCCCTTCTATTTTCAAATCAGTCTGAACCTGGTCAGTCCCTAAGGATTGGTCAGTACATAGGCAGCAGGTTTACAGATAAATAACGACTCCCAGCAGGGGAACACCTATTACGATTTCTTTCATAATATCACCGTTGTTGACAAATCCGACATCAACGGTGATTTTATCTCCTATATACCTGCCTCCGTAGCTGATGAGGGTAATGCCTCCATCCAGAAAAAACCAGTTTTCTGTGACCAGCGCAAAGTGTTCTGCCACACGTAGCATACCTGCCATGTTGAGCACAGGTGCCTGCGAACTTTCTTCGTACTCTGTTCCCGGCTCGGTGAGGATGGCGGCATAACCACCACCTACAGTAATATTGTTATCCGTATTACCTGCTGTCAGCAGTCCGAATCCAATGCCACCATAGGCAATATTGGGCATGAAGCCTGCAATGTACCCAGCACTTCCGTACAGGTTTTCAGTAAGCTTATAGCCGATCTTACCGGTAACAGCGAGATTGAAACCATCGTTGATGAACCATGCAAAGGGTACAGCTGCAACGCCCAGTGAAATGTGGTCGGTGATACCGTAGTTCACCATATTGAATGCTACATAGAAATTCTGATAATAGCCTTCATTCTTGTTAAGCGGAATCGCTGTCGGACTGAAGAAATGCCGCGAAGCATTGGGGTTGGGCAACAGGAAATCGCCTGCTGCGGTTTTAGGCTCACCCATATAGCGCATCTGGGAAATGGTGTTCTGAGGCACCGGTAAAGAACCCAGTACAGCTGAAAACAGGTACACCGTATCAGGAGTGATGGTTTGCAATTGTCCGAACAGGCGGGAACCATCATCGAGGTAAACCGTTGCCAGCTGACCTTCTTTCGATTCCGGAACCTGCGCCATGCTGCTTGCCCCAACTATCAGACAACACAGCAATAATATTATTCTGTATCGCATGCAGGTAAGATATACGTATCATACCACGAAAGCAATGATATTCATCAGTAACGGGGAGGTGCTGTTCAACAACACCAACCAACAGTTAGTAAAAGCTGTCATTTTCTAAAAAAAAATGCAGGACTTAGCGCACTAAGGGTCAGTGTGTTACAAAGGCATTAACATATTTTACTTTTTTTATGCTAAACAAACAGCAGGTGACCCTGTTCTACCTGCTCATTCCAAACAAAACAAAACAATGAAAAGTATTCTCTTCGCATTCGCAACTGCAGGTATGATGACTGCCGCTATTGCCAACACAGGCATCGAGCCCTTAATTGCTACTTCTACCGAACTGGGAGGCAATGAAACCATAGTAGGCGTTGCTGCCGGCAATGATAACTTCACTACCCTGGTAGCTGCTGTGAAAGCTGCTGACCTGGTAGATGTATTATCCGGCGATGGTCCTTTCACTGTATTCGCACCCATCAATGCTGCTTTCGACGCGCTTCCTGCCGGAACAGTAGACAAGCTGCTGATGGCTGAAAACAAAGACGTACTCACGGCAGTGCTGACCTACCATGTGGTAGCTGGAAAATACATGGCAGAAGATGTGTTGATGGCCATTAAGAAAAACGGTGGAAGCTTTACCATTAAAACCGTTCAGGGTGGAACGCTTATCGCATCTGTAAAAGATGGAAACGTTATCCTGACCGATGAAAAAGGTGGTATGGCAACCGTTATCAAAACAGATGTAGGTGCATCTAACGGTGTTATCCACGCCATTGATGCAGTAGTTATGCCCAAGCAATAATACCAACCAATTGTAAAAGACCCTTCTCCCCGGAGAGGGGTCTTTTTATTGTATTGAATACACTATTTTTATTGCATTAAACCCATGATTATGCAATACAAATCTACCTTTCTGGCGTTGACCCTTGCTCTGATAAGCGTCACAACGCTGCGCGCACAAGACATCTATTCCACTACTGGTGGCGAATTTATTTTCGGACTGAACGAGTCCTCTTTTTCTGAAGAGTTTCTCGCCCAGTATCCCGGGGCATCCTTATCGGGCGGCAACCTCCGCTTCACGATGTTTTTCCACTACACACATTATTTAAATGTAGATTTTACTAATAACATCGGCATGCTCACCGGTGTGGGAATTCGCAATGTGGGTATGATAACAGATGAGGTTTTGCCTCAAACGGTAAGTCTGAGCGGACAGGATGTAGCCTATACCAATTACAACATTGTACGTCGGCAATACCTGCTGGGCGTGCCTATAGGTTTTAAAGTCGGATCGTTCAATGACCATGTCTTCTTTTATGGCGGACTGGAGTATGAACTCGCTTTTCACTACAAGGAAAAAGTATGGACCGGAAGTTTCGACCGGAGCGGGAAGAAAACTAAATCTTCTGAATGGTTTGGCGACCAGACCGAAGTATTACTGCCTTCTGCCTTCGGTGGTGTGCAGTTTCCCGGCGGTGTCAATGTGCGCTTCAAATACTACCTGAGTGATTTCCTCAATCCCGATTATACCGTGGAAGCCAACAATCAGGATGGTGGCCTTTTCGACATCAGTGATCTTTCCAGGTTCAGTTCATCGCAGGTGTTTTTTGTTTCCCTGAGCTGGCAAGTCAATACCCGTGATATTCGCAGCGGAAAGTTCATGGAAAACATGCAGGCGCGATTGGAATAGCAGGTCTATTTAATCTCCTTGCTGTACACCGCATGCACGTAAAGGATATTGCCGATGCTTCGGAATAAGCGGTATTCGCCGACTTCCTTGTGCTTGTAAATATCGGGTTGGAAGCCCAGTATGGTCAGGTCGGCATCTTTCGATTGCGCACAAATGATATCTTCCTTCTTCATGTCCTCCATCTGCGCGATGAAGTTGACATTGTGGGAACTGATGGGAAGCTGTCCGTGGTGAATCAAATCCAGCAACCGTTGTTTTTCTTCCTGAATACTCACCTGAGGGAAGATGGCCCATATCTTGATTTCCGCGCCACGCCATTCCGGGTGACCGATGATGACGTAAGACAACAGAATCATCAGGTTCGCATGTTGAAAATCTGCAGGTGTTATCCAGAGGTGGATTTGTTTCCGCAAACCGAACCCTCTTTCAGATGTGCTCAATACCAGCACATCGAAGCCTACGGAGGTGATGAGCTTGAAGTTGTCTACGATTTCAAAGAGGCCTTCCGGATGGTTTTTGGAGAATTCAAATAATAAGAGGTTGTTCTCCGTGCCCGCTATCCCCGGCAACTGGATGACCTGTGCGATACTGGAAGTGTAGGAGGGACTGATGAGCGTATCAATATAGATTTTGCTTTTAGTCCGCTCTGCCATGGTAATCAGTCGGTGCTTGGACTCCTGTGCTTCCTCATTGGTTTCCCTCGAGAGGTAACCTTCGATATGGTGAATGTAAGTACCAAAGCCGTACTTCTGTGCTATCCATCGCAGCAAATCGAAAGCTCCGATACGTTCGAAGGTTGCAGCGGAGAAGGCAATTGCAGATGGTCGCCAGCTCAGGGTTTGCTCTTTATCAGCCTTTTGCAAAAACACCTGCAGGCTCCTGCTGAACTGGAAGATTACTCCCTGAAAAATCAGCGCCAGACTGCGTTTATCATGGTTGTAATAGGCAATGGCAAAGTACAGCAGCACCATCATCAGCACTGCCAGAAAAGCATATCCCGGATTCATGGAAATCATCAATCCAAAACATGCAATGGCGCCAAACAGGGAAACAATCCAGTGCGAGCGGAACCGTGGTCGGTAAGAAGGGTCTGCGGCAAAATGGTTGAGGAAGGATATCAGACACAAGGAGCCGTAGGTGACCATGAAAAACATGGATATAATCTGAGCGACATTATCAAGCGCTCCTGCCATGACGAATACGCCTGCTATAAGGATGGTGATGACCGATGCATTGAAAGGCTCGTCCTTTTCGCCTTTGCCGTTGGACAGCCATCGGTTAATGCGCGGTGTTGGAAAAATATTATCTCTTGCAATGGCCTGCAGGGTGCGCGGTGCTACCATAATGGAGCCCAGTGCGGAGGATATGGTGGCCGCAGCGAGTCCGAGGGGAATAATCCACCATCCCTGCCATGCAATATCCGCCATTACCAGCCGGGAAGTATCTGCCAGTTCAGCAGCAGTAGCGGACTGGTACAGCTTGACAGCAATGAAGATGTAAATCACCATACCCGAAATGGTAGCAGCCAGGGTACCCAGTGGAATCGACCTGCCGGGGTCTTTGAGATCGCCGGAAAGTCCCACACCGGCAGTCATACCCGTAAACGCGGGAAAGATAATCGCGAAAATGGTAAAGAAGCTGATAGGCAAAAGCGGAGAGGGGCTGCGTTCTTCCGGTTGGCTGATGGTAGCCTCTTCGTCCTGTGGTACTGGCACAGCAGAGTCCTGCAACACGTGATCTGGGAACAGTGGCAGGGAATCGATTACTGCAGCGTCATATTGCACTGTGATGGCAGGTGTACTGCTATTTTGCGCAACCATCTGTTCAGCAACAGCGGCTGTTGGATGTCCTAAAAAAAAAGCAATTAAAGCGACCGCCAGTGTAGCCACAACGATGTACAATGCCTTCACTCCGAGGTCGGCACCTTTGGTCAGTACGATATAGGTCAGACCCAGTAAGGCGGGAATGCCGATGGTCTGCTTCTGCTGCATGATCCACTCTAGCCATACGGGTAATGAAAATCGATCAATGAGGTATTGGAAAAGAGTGCTGAAGGCTTCCGTAAAGGCAATCACATAAAATGCGACGCTGATGGCCTGTGACAAATACAGGGCGATGCCGATGGCGGAGCCGATGACCAGACCGAAAGAGCGCGATATAATATAGTATTCACCGCCACCCTCCACTTTCTGGTTGGTGGATATTTCCGCGATAGCCATAGCTGTGGGAATGGTAACCGCATGGCCTATGAGAATAATGAGGATGGTGCCGGTAAGTCCGACATTACCTACCGCATAGCCAAAACGCAGGAACATGATGGCGCCCAGAATAGTCGAGATAGCTGTAAAGAATACAGGTGCCGTGCCGAATTTATTCTTGAGCGATGTGTCCATGTCCGCGTTCAATAACGGGTGAAAGGTAAGCCAAATGGTTCGGAATAAGGACTATTTCAATCGATTGTATGATGTTATACGACGCGTTTCCCTGTTTCGGTGCAGACCGGTTGGCTAGGAATAATTACCATGCAGACAAAGCAAAGAAAGCAGTTGAGTCCAATGAATTTTAATTACTTTTAGTAAAACTTAGCCTATGTCATACCACATTGCACCCGTTAAAAATTATCACGTTGCCTGCTACCGGGCCACCCGATTTGCCAGTATAGGATACAATCTTAACCATGCGCGGTCGCTGGTTATCAATCTCGAAACGACCAGGTACAGCGATGGATTGCGTCAGGTGGTCATCTACTTTCAGGATATGACCAACGATAGGTTCGATAGGGGATTAATCCGCGAATCCGGTCTGGGTCAGCGGACAGGCACTTCAGCTACCATCAGATTGCCCTTGCATGAATATGCAGATTATTATCATCTGTTACAGACCGAAAAACCATTGTTTTTCATGTGGAACATAGAAGGCGGGGCAGGCGCAATTCAGACGATTCAACTGACATCGTTTGAGGAACCTATCGGCGAAGGGGAAAGCGACAGCAACGCTGCATAAAGGCATACCATAGCTGTTCGCCTGTAGAAATGTCGTGGGTACGGTCAGCTTATTCCGCGGTATTGCTGCCGGTAACAGGAGGTGTGAGCAAATCTTGGAGCAGCCTTTCCATGTTGCCATCATATGTTTTGGTAATGGGATTCCCACCACGAGAAAGGCCTTTGAATTTTTCTTCATCTACCTTATCCCACAGTACATATTTGGCTTTTCCATCTATGATGAACAAGCCAAAGTGGTTCTCCGATCCGTTGGGGTCATGGGCATCTTTCCATTGCTCATCGAATGCTTCAAAGTAAAAGCAGGACATCCCGGCGCTGCTGGTCCAGTCACGCATAAGGTCGTAGTATAATTTCTGCTTGTATTCATCCGCAGCCTGTGAGCCATTGGGACCGTAAAGAGAACCGCAGACAGTGGCCCAGCCGGTCTCTCCGATGTGGATGGGTTTGCTGATGCCCTGGCTTTGCATGTAGGCAGCCACCTGACGGTATTGCGACTGCGCATACAGGGCTGCGCGTTGCATGGCATTTTCTGCGCGCTCTTTGGCGGAAAGTGCTGTTTCTTCGGGGGCACCTAACCAGTAGGCCGGATTGTAATGGCTGTCGTGGAAAGGGTAGGTATGCATGGACACGTAGTCTACCGCTTGCAGCAAGGCGTTCAGGTCGGGCAGGTGATAGCTGCCATCTCCGCCACCCCAGGAAGCGAAATTATCGGAGCTGGTAATCCATAGGTCGGCAGGCAAAGCACCACGCTGTTTCAGGTCCTGCAGATAGTTTACCCATTGGAGAATAACGCCCGGCACCACATAGTAACTGGCAGCCCAGTGCACCATGGCCTCGTTGCCCACGGCAATGATTTTCACAATGTCGGGATATGCATTCGCCATGCGGACAGCAGCATTTATTTCTGCGGTGTTACCGGCAATATTTTCCGCGCTGTGGTTAGGGGTTGCGGTCCACGCATTTTCGCAGTCTATCCAGGCACCCAGCATCACATACATTTCAAAGGAAGGGTCTTCTTTTTTCAATTCACGGATGGCTTCTAGTACCCGTGCTGCATGTTCAAATTGCTGGGTATTGTATGTGCGCAATACTTTGATATCGAGTGCTGCCAGCAGCTTCATGTCCTCCTTGATTTCCGCAACTGTGGGCACTTCCGTGCGACTCAATTGCCGGAAGCCGCCGTAGGAAATAGCTGTGTAAGCGGGATTGCCTAATATCTCCGCAGCGGTTTTATCCACCCGCGGCTGTTGCGCTGTAGCTGTGAAGCCATAAGGCAGAAGCATTACCAGTGATAGGAAGTAGGTGCTCAACATGATGGTGCATTTTTTCTGTTAGTGGTTGCAAGATAATAATTGCACCATTAAAAGTATTTTAATGCAGCAGCATGTCCATCAGAGGAATTTAGGAATTCAATAAATTAAATGAGATTAATTACAATATGATTGAAGCAAAAGATGGACTAATCTTCATTAACATTAGTGCATCAGCGCAATGTGTACTTCCTGATGCCCATGGCAGGATACAGGTTACCCGCATCTTCCAGTCGAAAACCTTCCACTTTACCAACAGGAGAAGCACACTTATTGCTGTGTAGTTTTTCGTAGGTGGCAAAGTCAATGGCTTTTCTCTCATCCAGGCGACGGAACAATTGCAGGTGACTTACACGGCTCTTCCAGTCCTTGGCGATTGTTCCTTCAAATACCTTGGACTTGGAACCACTGCCGTAACTGACGAAGCCCACCCGGTGACCTGTGATTGCTGTATCCTTATCCAGTGCCGTCTGCAGGATGCAGATGAGCGACATGAAAATGGAAGCGGTATACATATTGCCAATCCGCGAGGAGGCACTTTCACCATCTGCAATTTTTTCGGCCAGAAACGCCTTGTACATGGCAGATTTAGCTGCAGCTTTCACCCAATCAGCATGAGCACCTTCAGCTGGTTTGCCCATTTCCGCATACAGCTGCTCTGTCATTCCTGCCTCTTCGAGCCATTCCAGCCAGGGCTCCAGCACCATCCTGCGCGCCTGGAAAGCATAGGGAAGATGGAAAACCATATGCTGCCAGTCGGAAAGGATATGGCAACTGGTTTGCGAACGAAAATGCGCTATCGCTTCGACAATGCGATCCTTGTAACATGCATTCGAATACTGTCCGTCGAAAACAGGTTCCTCTTTGAACAATTCCACCTGTGCGTTAGGATCTGACCAGAACCCGGTAGTGTCTTCCTGCATTAATGCTTCCGCAGTAGTGTTGTTCAGTGAAGTTCCCAATAGCCGGGCTGTCTCTTGCAAGAGCTGCACTTTATCATACACCCTCCTCGGCTTATGAAAGTCGCCTACGCTTTGCATGGAAACACCCCAGGCGTCGCTGAAGTGCAGGATGGAGGGGTTTTCGGCAATCAGCATCGCTACAGCGCCTGCACCCTGCGTGTATTCACCTGTGGAGCCCAGTTCATATTTGGCAAAATCAGATGCGATGACCACTGCTTTCCTGCCGGAGCCTGCGCTTACCCAGTCGATGCTGTTGTGCAGGGCATCTACTGCGCCGACACAGGCAAAGGTCATGTCCAGCACATCGCAATGCCTGAAACAGCGTGGACCGAATGTTTTTTCCAGGGCTGTCTCCACAGCTCCAACGGCATAAGTGGCAGTGGGTTTGGCAGCATCCAGCGCACTTTCAGTGCCCAGGTAAATCCGACCAATACTATGTGGGTCCAGCTGGTTTTCGGTAATCAGTTGCCAGAGCGCATTGGCAGCAAAAGAGGCCGCATCTTCGTCGGCATCGGGCAAGGCCATCTGCAGCAGGCCGAGTCCTTTCTGCAGTTTTGCAGGTTCAATGGCTCTGTTGATGGCCAGTTCTTCTATATCGAGATATATGGCAGGTACGTAGCAGGCAATGGCGGCTATTCCAATCAGCTTCATTTCAGTTGGGTTGTGAGGTTTCATAACGGGGGAAATTTCCAATCCGGTGCAAACTTAGAATTCTTAACACAATTTGAGGTTTGGGGACGCAGAACATCGGGACAGTTAGTAGCTGTGATGCATGACCGGATTACTCCATAAAGGTGAGGTAGTCCACTTCCAGCATGAAAGGACCTTCCTTTTTATCCAGCTTCATAAAGCCAATGCGTATGATGTCGTCGAGGTCTTTGGCTTCCATGGTTGCGCCGGTTTTTTCTCCCAGTCGTCTGATGTCGAAGGTATCCAGATCTACCTGAAGCGTTACCCATTCGGCACCGGTATCGGGTAGTGAAAGGGCGAAGTAAGGAATCCAGAAGCGGCGGTCTTTCTCCATCATAAAAGTAAATTCACCACCGGTGGAGCGGTAGCGTAGTTCAACCGAGCGCGATTGCGTGAGGTCGTATTTGCCGAAGGGTGCCCGGAGCGAAGAAAACCCGCCGTTGTTATCGAGCGAGATGCTGCCGGTGAACACCATGGAGTTGTCCAGTAACTCCACCTTACCGGAGGATAAGCCCCCCATCACACCGTCCACAATGACCCGCCAGTCGCTGCCTGCTGCTGCGCCGAAGTCGTAGCTCAGGGGCGGAGTGGCCTGCGGGAATAAGAAAGCGAGTAGGAAAACAGGAATGGTCATCGATTATGTTTATTATCTCAACAACCAAAGGTCTAAAGAGTTTTAGATGCTGCCTACAACAATGCTACCAGTCGTATGCGCCGGGCATCGATAAACTGATAAGTGCCGTTCCTGCCTGTAGTTCCTGCTACCAGTTGTGCGTAGGCGTTTCGTAAATGCTCTGGGACTTCAATGTACACTTCCTCCATGTACAGGTAGGTGCTGTCGTCTACGATAGAAAAGGTATTGTTCATTTCGGGGTCTTCTTCGTCATAGTAATAATAGCGGAGTGGGTCTACAAAAAGCCGAAAAGTGGTGGAGTCGGGAACCTGCTTTTTCTCCAGGATTTTTTCCAGCTCGTATTCGTACTGGGTGCCGTCGGATAAACCGGCAGGCAATTTGGTTTCCCTGACCTGCAGGGTGTACTGATAGCCCCACTCGAATGCAAAACCGTCTATATATTCAACATTGCTGTTGTCAGATGATAGTACCAATCGTTTGAAATGCTCGTAGTTCTGATGTGCCAGTGCAGGGCCTACCGTTATAGTACGCATTACTGATTGTTGTCCGAAGCTCATGCCCACATTCAGGACCAGCAACAGGAGCAGTAAGTTTTTACAAGCAGTGGTTGGAAGCATAAGGTGTTTGTTGATGAAGTGCATACTGTTTATCATTAGAGATGCATACCTGCACTCATTTCCCTAAAGCTATGGAAAAAAATATCAGGTATACATGGCAACAGAATACATGCTAATCATGGTTTCCGGCATGGAGTACATTTTCTGTACACGGCAGCAATGCCTACCTTAGAGGGTAGAATGAAGATAACAGTAGCAGTTGGAGTATGGTTGGGGCTGACGATGGGTCTTACTGCCACAGCCTGGTCCCAGGATTGTGTAGGTGGCAGTATCGCCACTAAAGAAAACTACCTCTACGGCAGATTTGAAGTCCGCATGCAGTCTGTAGCAGGGGAAGGAGTAGTATCATCATTTTTTCTATATAATATAGATGAAGATTGCAGCTGGCCGGAGGAGAACAATGAGATAGATATTGAAATGACCGGTAACAACGAGTGGCTGCAATTCACTACGCATTATCCTTCGCTCACTTACCATACCGATATAGTTGTGCCGGACTTCAATCCGCATGCTGCTTTGCACGATTATGCCATCGAATGGGAACCGGGCATTGTGCGGTGGTTTGTAGACGGAGAGCTGGCCAATGTACAGGATGCACCCTATGTGGAAGGATTGATTCATCCCATGGAAATCCTGATGAACTGCTGGCCATCGGAAGCTGTAGGCTGGACGGGCGTATGGGATCCTTCCATTATGCCCGTAGAAGCGCAATACGACTATGTGCGTTGCTATGCCTATACACCCGGAACCGGCAGCAGTGGCACCGATAACAATTTTACCTTGTTGTGGGAAGATGACTTATCTGTGCTCGATACTGCCCGCTGGCGTGTGGAAACAGATGGTGGATTTGGCGGTAATTTCTGTCGCTTCAAATCGAGTGGCGTGGAGTTTCGCGATGGGTACATGTTCCTGCAGATTGAAGAGGATAGCTCCCTTGCAGAGCAGATACCGGTTACGTTTTCCGTAGCCACTACTTACGAAGATTTTGATGCCTCCGATATCATTTACCTGAATGGTACCTTCAACGACTGGTGCGGTAACTGCATGCCGATGAATCAGGTGGGGGACAGGTGGGTGCTGACCATCGATTTGCCGCCCGGCGGACATGAATACCTGTTTGCCCGCAATTTGTGGGAGGAACTGGGCGGAGCACCCGTTGGCAGTGCGTGCGACTACCGACCCTGTGATATCTATAATAACTACGGATTCGCTTTACCGAGCGGGACGCCTTATCTGGTGCTGGATACACCCTGCTGGGGCAGCTGCGAGCCCTGTGCTTTGCCTACGTCACTGACGCAGCATCCGTCGAACGAACCGCGACAACTACTGCGCATCTGCGATGTCATGGGCAGGGAAACCAACTTTGTACCCGGACAATTGCTCTTGTACTATTATTCCGATGGAAGTGTAGAGAAGAAAGTCGTATGGGAATAATTATCAATACGATAATAGAGGGAAATTACTAAGGCAGGCAATATTGGTAGACCGCTATGAAATGGCAAAACGTGCCTGCCAGCACAAAGACGTGGAAAATGGCGTGGTTAAAAGGCAGCTTCTTAATGCTGTACAATACCGCGCCTACGGTGTAGGCAATGCCTCCTGCCAGTAGCCATTGCAACCCGTGCGGCTCCATACTTTCCAGTAGTGGATTGAAGGCAAAAACGATGAGCCAGCCCATGCTTACATACATCAGCGTGGAAAACAACTTGAATCTTCCGGTGAAGAACAGTTTGATAATGATACCCGCAACAGCCATCAGCCATACCGCTGCCAACAGGATGGTGCCGATGGGCGATGGCAGTACCAGCAGTGTAAACGGGGTATAGGTACCGGCAATGAGCACATAGATGGCGGCGTGATCAAAGATGCGGAGGCGCGCACGGCGCACAGGATCTGTGGCACTGTGGTAGAGCGTGGAAGCGGCATACAAGACCATCATACTTAAACCGAATACGGCGAAGGCAATGGTGTGCAGGATATCGCCAGATGGTAAGGCGCGCTGCAGCAACAGGAACAAAGCGATGCCGCTCATGATCCATCCGAATGCATGGGTGCCGATATTGGCTTTTTCTTCCAGGGGAGAATAGGTACTCATAAGTGTAAGGCGAACAAAGATAGGACAGGAGATGTTGGGAAATGACAGCAGCTACTTCGGGTAAATGCTGTAATTTGCAGAGAACAAAAATTCATACGATGAAAATCAACAATAAAGTAGCCCTCATTACAGGGGGAAGTAAAGGCATTGGATACGGTATTGCAGAAGCCATGCTGGCGGAAGGCATGAAGGTGGCGATTACCAGCAGGACACAAGCCGGCGCAGATGCGGCTGTAGAAAAATTGAAAAGCAAGGGTGCTATCATCGGTATAGCAGCCGATGTGAAAGACCTGGCTTCCCAGCAACAGGCGGTACAAGTGGTCCTCGACACCTGGGGACAGCTAGATGTGCTGGTAGCCAACGCCGGGGTAGGCCATTTCGCTCCTGTAGAAACACTCAGCGTTGAGGACTGGCATGATACCATCGACACCAACCTGA
This sequence comes from Bacteroidetes bacterium UBA3022, assembly GCA_002346225.1. Taxonomy (GTDB): domain Bacteria; phylum Bacteroidota; class Bacteroidia; order Chitinophagales; family BACL12; genus UBA11426. The sequence goes on along the minus strand of DDYY01000025.1, from coordinate 27,144 downwards.
CAGGCGTATTCTATTCTTTAAAGGCAGGCTTCGAAGCGTTGAAGGCGGCGAAAGGTTACCTGATCACTATCTCCAGTCTGGCGGGCACCAACTTCTTTGCTGCGGGCTCGGCGTACAATGCAAGTAAATTCGGACTGACGGGTTTTACCCAGGCGGCTATGCTCGATTTGCGGAAGTACGGTATCAAGACCACCACCATCATGCCCGGTTCTGTGGCTACCTTCTTCAATGACCATGTGCCCAATGAAAGTGATGCATGGAAAATACAGATTGAAGATATCGGCCAGCTCGTAACCGACTTACTTAAAATGCATCCTAGGACGCTGCCGAGTAAAGTGGAAGTGCGGCCTACCATGCCGGGATAGACAGCCACTGCGAAATCGTATTAAACGGAAAGCAAGGAATGTAAGGCTCTGTTGAAATGCTTTACGCTTAGCTAATTTTCAGACTAGTCATGCTCAGGCTGCCGGCGAGTAGTTTGTCGTTGAACAGGCCAATCGATTCCTGCTTTTCTTTCAGTCCCAGGGCGTATAGCATGGGCAGGTAGTGATCGGGCGAAGGGATAGCCAGCCGCAATGCCTGTCCTTGTTTTTCATACTGTATTAGCGGCTCAAAATTGCCGTCCAGCAGGTAATCGTTAATGGTCTGTCGCGCCTCGATGGCCCAGTCGTAGCCGTAATTGTCTTTATCGAAGTTGGCAAAATCTACCATGCGCAGGTTGTGTACAATATTGCCACTTCCGATGATCAGTATGCCTTTGTGCCGCAGGCTGTTCAACTGCTTTGCGAGGTTGTAATGAAAAGCGGCAGGCTGGGTATAATCAATACTCAACTGAATAACCGGTATATCAGCAGCGGGATACAGATGTTTGATAACACTCCATGCACCGTGGTCGAGTCCCCATTTCTCATCGAGTTCTACCTCCACCGGCGACAATATGTTTTGCGTTTCCCGCGCCAGTTCCGGACTTCCCTTTGCCGGATATTGCACGGCAAACAGCTCATCGGGGAAGCCACCAAAGTCGTGGATGGTGCGCGGCATCTCCATGGCAGTAACCTTGGTGCCTTTCGTGAACCAGTGGGCAGAAATGCAAAGGATGGCTTTTGGGGTAGGTAGGGAAGCGGCGATGTTTCTGAATCCGGTCACGAACTCGTTTTCTTCTATGGCATTCATAGGACTACCGTGGCCCAGAAACAACACGGGCATCTTATCGGTAGGCGGGAAGTATTGCGATTGCTGGTAGAGGTCTTGCAGATTTTTCATACTGAACAGGAAGGGGGTTGCAGCTAATAGTTGAATGAATTTTTTTCTTTCCATGGACATTCGCCGGGTGTTTTCATCACTTCATTAAGGTCTGCTTTGCTGCCGGTGATTATCAGAATACCTTCACATACGCATACGACAGGCTTTTGCATGTTAATCGCTATTGTTTAACTTTAGTTCAATAACAACCACACAATTAAAAGTAAGGAACTATGATTAAAAATAGGGGTCTTCTCTTCGTTTTCGCGGCCATGCTGGCCTTGCCACTGCAGTTCTGTACCGCTTCTAAGTCTGCGCAATCAGCTACCCGTGAGGCTGCTCCGGATGCTATTACCTACACCGGACATATCCGTCCCATCATGGTGGAAAAGTGCACGCCTTGTCATTTTCCCAAAGAGGGCAAAAAGAAAATGCTGGACACCTATGAAGCTACCAGGAACAATATCGTTGAAATTCTGGGTCGCATAGAGTTGTCTCCGGAGGATGAAGCTTTCATGCCGTTCAAAAGCAAAAAACCGCCGCTAACTGCCGAAGAAATCGAGCTGTTTGAGACCTGGATGAGCAGCGGTATGGCAGAGTAGTACCCCACCGATAGCACATACCACCTCCTGCCTACCCATCAACAGACAATAATTATTTTATATTATAAAATACTATAATTTTACTGTCCAAATAGTAAACGACTGGTATGAAGAAGCTATTCGCCACAGGGGTTATACTGCTGACCATCATGAGCAGTTACGGACAGCAATTGCCTGATTTCCATTTTCAAAATGCCAGGGGCGAAGTGGTTTCGCAAGCGACTCTGCCGGAAGGCCAGCCGCTTGTTATATTCTTTTTTGATCTTTATTGCGATGCCTGTCAACAGCAAGCTGAATGGATTAGTGCCCATTTGGATGCATTTCAGGATGTCACCCTCCTTTGGGTCATGTATGGTCCTATCACTGAACCGGAACCGTTTGTCGAATTTAAGAATACCTATTTTAAAGATGCACCCAACGTCCTTTTTTGTGCGGATGGGCAATTCATGTTTGATATTTGGTTCGGATATAGTGAAGCGGGCAGCCTGTTTATCTACGATGAATCCCGGAATTTCCTGGCAAAGGCGGAGAGTATAATGCCTGCCTCCTCTATTTTGAAGGTCATGGGGAAATGACATGATTTCATTGCTGCACGAGTTAAGCTCATCTCCAACGGATGGCAAAGCCTGTCTGCAAGGCAAACAACCCTACAATTAATACGGTATTTATTGCGCTATTGTCCGGATACAACCTACTGAATCAGTATTTTTCCCGTAGTGATGATTGCTGTATCTGATTGCAGGGCATAAAAATAGAGTCCTGCAGGTAGTCCTTCTTTCGTTAAAGTCAGTGTTCCATCTGTGATATTATGCATGGTGCGAATGCATGCTCCGCTGATGGTGTACAATGAGAAACTAACATTATGGTAGGTATCCGGAAATTTCAAGGTAGCCTGATGGGTCATCGCGCTGGGTGAAAAAGTATAGTGGGCCATGTCTGCACCATCGCCGATACCTGTAGTCAGGCTATCGCAGATGTACAGCGAGTAGATGGTACCTCCGGGTAATCCTACCAGCACAGAATCCGTGACCCGTAAGGTGGAGATGGGACCTTCGATGGTGGTGCCCAGCCATCCCGACAAGGGGCATTCTTCGCAGGCGCGGATATTACCTTCCGGTGTCAGCACAGCCAGCGGATCGCAGCCATTCAATGTGCCGACACTCGGAATGGCGTAATGGGCTCCATTGACATACAGCTGAATTTCTTCTATATGTCCGTCGCCCACACTGCTGATGGATATGCCGCTGAAATCGAGGGTGAGCATGGATACCGGTGGAGAAAATTGATAGGTATAACTGCCTGTTCCGTGTTCATTCAGGGTGTAGTTGTAGCCAATCATGTACGGCAGTGTTTGCAGGCAATAGCCGGAGTTCTGATCTACCAGACCATCGGAGGTGACGGTGATGGAAATGCCATTGAGTTCTTCTTCACCGCTTAAATGGGTGACCTGATAGCTGCATTGTCCGTAGGAAAGGATGCTCCAGCAGGAAAGCACGAGGGTACAGATATATTTTCTCATGATGTTTTGGTTCAGCGTGCCGGAGCGGAACGAACATCTGAGCAGCATCAACTGCGGAAGCACGAGGCGTATAGTGATTGCGCCGGGTACACCCTGTGTTGCCCCGCTTCAACACCGATAATGGCAATAATGCACTTACTATTGGGATACGGATAAGTGCCTGATTTGTTGGGGCTTGCAGGCTATTTAGACCGTATCTAATCTCCCGGCAGCAGTACCTGACCGGATGCCATAAAAAAAGTCCTTCCACCAGGGAAGGACTTCTACATTTAAAATTAAGTAATGCTTACAGTACAGGAATCAGCACTGCATCTACCACATGCACAATACCGTTGGTACCTTGTACATCGGTTACGATGATGTTTACTGTCTGACCGCTACCGGTAATCAGTTGCGCACCTGAAGACAGGTCAACCGTCAGGTTGCTTCCTTCCAGTGTAGGAATGGACTGGCCATCAGTCAGGTCACCGGCTTGTACGTTACCTGCAGTGGATGCATGGTAAGCCAGTACCGCTTCTCTTACCGCCAGTGGAATATCTGTTAATACATTCCAAGAAGGTTCAGAATCCAGTAACGCCTGGAAAGCGTCATTAGTTGGTGCGAATACGGTGAAAGGACCATCACCGGACAACAGACCTACAAAGTCGGTAGTGTTGTCAGGAGCAGTTAAAGCTGCTACCAGACTGGTGAAAGCATCGTTGGAAAGTGCCAGGTCCACAATAGATGGAGCCAGCATCACCTTGTTGATGATGTGCACCACACCGTTGTCGGCCACTACATCTGCAGTGGTTACTGTACTTCCACCATTGAAAGTTACGCCACCGTCTACCACAACTCTCAGGCTGGGTGAAGTGCCATTAGGACCTGCCGTGTTCAGTGTTTTTACATAACCTGTTGCGAGGTCAGTAGAACGCACATCGCCGTCAATTACGTGGAACAGCAGGATGTCAGCCAGGTTAGGAGCTGCCAGCAGTTCCTCTTTAGTCAGGCCCAGCTCAGCAAGGATGTCTACGAATGCATCATTGGTAGGAGCTAATACTGTGAAAGTGGAGTTCAGGTCAGCCAGTACGTCTACCAGGTTGGCAGCTTGCAGGGCTTCTACCAGAATACTCAGTTCAGGAGTCGCTAAAGCCAAATCTACTACAGAAGTAGTTTCGGTGTTCATGTTGTCGTCCATCATATCGTCATCGTCACAACCGACAAAGAATACAGACAACAGCATTGTCATTAAAACAGGAAATGATAAGAATTTCATATTGAATCGTTTTTTGTTACTGATGCCCTAACATGAATCCCTATGCATTGTTTAGGATATGCAGTAAATAATTTTTCAATCGTAGGAAAAAGGCAGGCGGAAGTGCTTGCGAAAAAGCAGCTGATTAATGCATATTAAAAAATATACATATGATGGTGTAAGCAGCAATCAATCAATGGATTATAAACTATCTCCGGTGCGATTCAGGTAGCTGATTCAATCTCCGGAACAGGTGTTCCGGTGCCGTCAATAATTGGAGCAGTATAAAATTTAATGACGTTGGGATTACAATTTTTATTAGTTGTTAGTTATTATCCCGATAGCTATCGGGAGTTGGTTTTTGGTGGTTAGTTGTTGGTGGGATGAGTAATGAGAGGTAATGAGTAATGAGTGATGAGTGGTGAGTGATGAGCCCCGATAGCTATCGGGGGGGGCGGGGTCAGGCTATGGGGAGGAGGGGTAGTTACATCCTGCTGATGAGCTCCGTTTTTAACCATGAAAAAGCCTCCTGAGGTTGGTAGGATATTTCCGGTCGCAGCAAGGCTTCCATATCACCACTAAAGTTGGGGTCCATTTCTTTCGCTTCCATGTTGCGTAAAAACGCCTTTTGCGTAGGAGGCTTTTTGTGCGTAGCAAATTCCATGTACCGCTGAAAGCAATGTAAAATCGTTTCCACATGAATAGCTGTGTTCCTTCTGGCGTAATCCAGGTCAAAGAGGTCGCGTCCTTTGCTTCTTTGGTACAATGCACGCAGTTTAGTGCCGAGCAGCTCATTGATATGGTAGGTGCGTATGTGGCATTCGCCCTGAAACCAGTCGCTCTGCATGCTATAGGGGAAGTTTACATAATCCAGCACATGAAAATGTTCCCGGCAATTGATTTCCAGTTTCAGACGCATCCTTATTCCTTCGTATTCCGAAGTAAAGCGGTACAAGGCTTTGATACCATGTCCCCTGTTTTCTGTTTTTCGTGGTTCCTCAAAGAAAGTGATCACCTCTGCCAATCTTTCCATAATGGGTTTAACAGGACCGGGTTGAATTTGTACCAGATCGATGTCTTCAGAATACCGCGGAGCCGGATGTAAATACAGCTTGTGCAGTGCGGTTCCACCACGGAACGCGAGATTTTCTTGCAGGAATGGATCCGAAAAAATGGCTACCAGTGTCCTGCTGATAACCAGGTCTTGCTCCACCTGGGAAAATGCTCTCCATGGTGCTTGCTGCTGCCATTTTGCGATATAGGGCCTCGCTATCATAGGTCGTTTTCCAAACGCAGATTGACGTCAATTTTCCACCGATTAGGGGCACTTCCGGGCTTTTGATGGAGTCGGGGGCTCAGCAAAACCGGGTAATAGAGGGAATGCTGCAATTTGTCGTAGATAATGTCGGCAAAAGTGTGCGCCATACCGAATTCTTCCAGCAGAAAACCAGCTCTTTGCAAAGTGCTTTTATGTGGATACCAGGTACAGAGTGCGCTTAGGTCTTGCTCCGTCATGGCTTCTATGAGCTCTTCCAGTGATGCCAGCATTCTATTGAGTCCGCCTATTTTAGGGTGATGATGGATCAGATCGATAAAAGTGAGGGTGGGCGAGGAAATGGCATATATTCCTGCATCCGATTGAAGGTTAGGTATATTGTTGCTGGGCCAACAGCTTGTTGTGAAAAAGTGAATGTCAAATGGCTGCTTTTGAATGGCGTTCAACTTGGGTGCTTCCGTGATAAAGTAGTCGCGCTGGAGCTGCTGGTGACTGGCTCCATAGGTTGCAGCAGCGGAGAAAAGACCTATGTAGTAATTGCGCTGCAGATAGTGAAACAATTTATGGGCATAAAGCTGAATGGGTAGTTTCTCAGCTCTGCTGTACCGGGGTGGTAAGATGAGGTAGAACCCTTTTCTCAGGTTCACAATTTCCTTCTTGTCGACCAACCTCGCTATTTCTCTCTTCACAGCCGTTGCATCCTTGCTGGCATGTGCAATAGCCTCCTCTATAGAAAAAGCATATTCCTCCACGGCTTGCAATTGCCGGATATAGTCTTTGACTGTCAACTTAGAAATATTTCTAGAAAGATACGCTTTTTTAGTATTATTCTCGAAATATTTCTTTTTTGTAGAGGATTAGAGGTTATGCCCGACGCGGGCGAAGTGGCCGCAGGGGGTGATATCTTCGGATTCGGGGCGGCGGAAGTAGAGGTTTTCAGTGGAGTGATCCCGGTACAGGACCTGAAAGGGAAAGGGGCTGACGGGCGGGTCGAAGTCGATGCGGAAGAAATGGTGGTAGTCGTAAGCATTCATGGTGTCGCGCGCCACCACATAATGCTGCTCGCCACTCATGTGGTAGCGCAGTTCCAGTACCAGCTGGACTTTATGGCTGCGGGACACGAAATGGTTGCCGGGTATGCTGATATGCGTGTGGGGTTCGCGAAGTGTACGGGTATACATTTCCTGTTTATTACTTCTCGTCCCGATAGCTATCGGGACAAGATGCAGACTGAAGTTGCTGCCATAGGATTGCAACAGCGATGAAAGGTTGATATCCAGCACTATGGAATCGTTGGTAAGGCGGAGGCGTTCGTCTTCACTGTTGTAGTCGTCGGTCAACTTCCATACTGTGCCGGTGAAGGCAGACTGCTTCTCTATGCGCACAGCTCTGCGGGCCATATATGCGGTATCTATCCGGCTGAAGAACAGGATGGAATCGCCGTTGTAGCGGTAATCGATGGTGTCGGTTGATACCCGGGGTGTCGGTGCGTTGAATACCATCGGTGGCTTTTCGTAAACAGTATAGACCGCCGTATGCTCATCTACAAAATACAGGGTACGGGAGGGCATACCATAGATGGTGAAGCAGTCTAGCTGCAAGAAGGATTGTCGCGCCAGGCCCTGAGCAGAGCTCCCATAAGGAAAGCAGATCAAGGCAGTTATCAGGCAGACTGGGAACAGACGCATAGTGGGTTAAATATCGGGATAAACGATATGCATACTATCAGTTACGTGTCAGAAGGTACGCTGATGCTGTCTACCACAAAGGTGAGATATTCAGCACTACCGTCCAGGGGTGGACCGTCCCTTCGTCGGTGAAGGATATCGTTTTATAAATCCGTAATTGTATCAGCATTTCTTCATAGTCGGGGTTGTTCTCATCTACCGACATCCAGATGGTCGATGTTTCTTCCATGGCCATGCCGCTGTCGAGGTTGTCGTAAGCTATTTCGCAGCAGGCGAAGGGACAGATCATGATGAGGTATTCCACATTCTCAAAAATGAGGCGGGCGGTCTCCTCATCTCCTTCAAAAAATACAGCTGTAAAGACGTGTTGCACAGAGCTTAAATCCCGCGCCATGCGGGTACTGACCGTTACCCTGTCGGCTTCGGGCAAGGCAGCACTGACCAAAAACACATCGGATTCTTCTTCAGAAACCGGACCCGTGATGATGTTCTTGAATCTATTGGGATAGTCGTTGATTACCTGATTCAGGATGCGGTGAAACTGCTGAATGAACAGCTGCGTTTCATCGGTTTCGGGAGCAGCTGTTACGCGACTCAGCGTAGGGTTTTGTGCCATAGCTCCGGAAATGCACAACGCCAGCAGCATTCCGAATAGCATCCTTAATGACTTCATTATTAGTGGTTTAGATAAGCTAATGTAAGTAATTTATTCCACCTCTGCCACTTTCACTTTCCGCCCTTTCACTTTTTGCCCGTTCAAGAGGGCAATCAGGCTGTACACCTGCTTCCGGGAAACCGCTGCATAGGTGCTTTCGCGCTGCAGTTCTATGCGTCCCACGGCTTCGGCAGGTAATTTTCCTATGGTATGCAGAAAGCCGGCAATATCGCCCTTGGAAATCTTATCCTTGCGACCGGCACTGATGTAGAGTGTGGTCATGTCGGTGGGCGGCGGGGGACTGTCCGCTGCCGGAATGCGGAAGGTCTGCACCTGCTCCAGGTAAGCGGGCAGGCTGGTCTGCACCTGCTGCAATACATAGGCGGTGCCGCTGGCGTGCATGCGTGCGGTGCGACCATTGCGGTGGATGAATGCCGTCTCTTTATCCGGAAGCTGGTAGTGGATGATGTAATCGAGCTCCGGGACGTCAATGCCCCGGGCGGCGAGGTCGGTGGCTAACAGTATGCGGTAGCTGCCGTTGCGGAACTGAATGAGGGCCTTCTCGCGATCCTGCTGCTCCATGTCGCCGTGAAAGGATACATGGGGCAACTGGTGCTGGTCGAGGATTTCCTGCAACTGCCGGATGTTCTCTTTCCTGTTGCAGAACAGGATGCCCCGTGCAGTACCCAGGTGGTAGAGCAACTGCACCAGGCTTTGCATCTTATCCACTGCGGGCACCACCAGCAACTGCAGGCGCTCTTCGGTGTCGGACTCAAATACCAGCTCCAGCGGCTCCCTCATGTCCACCCATGCCGGTAGTCTGGATTTTGCGGTGGCGGAGGTCAGGATTTTGCGTTCGAGGCGGGGGAGGGCGCTGACTATGTCGGTCATCTCGGTAGTAAAGCCCACCTCCATCGATTTATCGTATTCATCGAGCACCAGGGTATGAAGGTGCTCGCTTTTCAGGTGACCTCGTCGCAGGTGGTCGGCGATGCGGCCGGGCGTACCGATGAGGATGGTCGGCGGATTTTTCAGTTCGGCTTTGTCCTTCGAGCTCGATTGTCCGCCGTACATGGCAGCGCATTTCCAGCCGCTTCCCAGACTGCGCACTACCTGGTCTATCTGTATGGCGAGTTCCCGCGTAGGTACCACAATCAGTGCCTGCACGCCGATGATTTCCGGCTGCAAAAACGACAGCACCGGTAACAGGAATGCCAGTGTTTTTCCGCTGCCGGTGGGCGAGATGAGGACCACCTCCCGTCGATGGGGAATAGCTTCCATGGCTGCTACCTGCATATCATTCAGCTGTGCAATGCCGAGTTTCTCTAAAATGGCAGTGAGGTCTTTTTGGGGCATAGTTTTGTAGGTTGTAGGTTGTAAGTTCTAGGTTGCAAGTTTTAAGTTGTAAGTTGTAAGTCCCGATAGCTATCGGGATTAGTTGTAGGTGGCAGTTGGTATGGAGTAGGGGCTGAATCGGATAGTTATTAGCTTCCTTGTTTACTACCTAAAACCCATAACCTTTAACTAATCCCGATAGCTATCGGGACTTAAGACCTATAACCTAAAACCCACCCAAAGTTACACTTAATACCCCGCCTCTGTCCGAAGGCCAGGGTACTACTCTTTGATGCAGCGGATGGGGAGGCCTACCGTTTTGAGGACGGTGATGGGATAGAACCAGGTACCGACGTACATATTGGAATGCATCACGGCATAGGCGCTGTTGGAAGAGTAGGTGGAGGCGCTCCACCAGTAGCATTGATAATCTCTTCCGCCAAAACGACTGTCTGCCATACGCAGGCCAACTTTGATTCCTTTAAAAGGAGATTCCTCACCCATGAGGTAGAAAACCATTGGTGTGCCATCATATGGTTGAGGTGGTTTAACTTCCAGTGTGGTTCCCGGCTGACGGGTACTCGTGTCTGCGCCCATGTATGCGCACAATTGCTGCCAGTCCTCGTTGGTGGCCACACGATAACCGGGAGGAGCGATACCCCGGGAATCCGCCAGGACAAAAGCATTGTAGAGCAGTCCGTTGACAGCTGCATCGGTGGTATCATTGCGGTAGTAACAAAAAGCCCCTTCGGTGGCTGCGGTCCATGCCGAGTCGTTCGTGATGTGGGGGATAGGATCGCCGTTGGCGTAATGCGTAACGACGAGATTTTCCTGCAGCCATACCTGATCGCCAATGGTGACGGTATGGTATATATTGCCATCTATATCGCGGACGGTTCCAGGAGCAGGTTCCGGCAACAGGGCAGTGACGCACCAGAGGAGGAGGTAGTTCATCATCATGATTCAAGCAATTACTTGTCCTAAAGATGCACAGGAAACAGCATTTCCATACAGGAACGGCAAAGATTCGCGGTCCTGCTGATGGTTGGCTTCCCCATCCTCAGCCGGCTCTTTCCACCAGCCACATTTTCCATTGCTTGTCGCCCTTCACGGTTACCATGCCCCGGTCTTCAAAAACAAAGCGGGTGTCGTGTTGCAGTATATCGTAGGTAGCCTGACTGATATTGACCTTTCCGGCCACGCCGCCCGATTCCATGCGCGAGGCGATATTGACGGTATCGCCCCAGATGTCGTAAGCGAATTTCTTCACACCCACTATCCCCGCCACCACCGGACCGGTGTGCACGCCTATCCGCACTTCGAAGAAGGGAGCACCTTCCTGTTGTTTGTCCGCCTTGATGCGTTCTATCAGGTCGCGGATGTCGAGGGCAGCGTTCGCCACATCAGCGGCATGGGTACTTGTAGGCGTTGGAATGCCACCTGCCGCCATGTAGGAGTCGCCAATGGTTTTTATTTTTTCTATATGATATTGTTCTATGATATGGTCGAAGCCGGAGAAATAGGCATGGATATCGCGTACCAGCTCCTTCGGACTCATGCTTTCACTGATGGAAGTGAAACCCTTGAAATCGGTAAACAAGACCGTAGCCTGGTCGATGAGTTGCGCATCGGCTTCTCCCTTCGCCTTCAGTTCTGTAGCGACAGCTTCCGGCAGGATATTCAGTAACAGCTCCTCACTGCGTGCTTTCTCTTTACTAATCCGGTTGCGCTGGAAAAAGAAGACCAGGGCAAATGCACCTACCAGCACGAAGCCCGCAAGCAGGCCCCAGCCGGTCCGTCGCAGCCGCGCTGCTTTCAGTTCACTGGTGATTTTCTCCAGCTCCAGCTCATTGATGATGCGGGCGCTTTTTTCACTTTCGTATTTCTCCTGCATGTCCACCAATGCCCGAACTTTCTCCTGGTTGAGGACAGAGTCGTTGTGCATCACGTATTCCTGCAGGTAGTAATAGGCGCTGTCCCATTGTCCCATTCCCCTAAAACATTCGGAGCGCAAAATGGCTACATCTCGCAGATGCAAAGGGGCGTTGAGCCGGACAGCCAGCACCTGCGCAGAGTCGAGCAGGAGCAGTGGATCGTTGTATTGATTTAGGTCGCGTTCAAGTCGCGCCAGGTTGCAGTACTGATGGATCATGCCCTCGGGACTTCCATCTTCTTTTTCCAACTTCAGCGCCGCATAGAGGTAGTATTCTGTGCTGTCGAGGTAGGCCTTATTCCTGGTAGCTTCGTGCAGAATACCATAGGCCGATCCCAGGTTGCCGATGGCCCGCAATCTGTTTTCAAAAACAGCTTCCTGCTCGGCATTGACCAGCTATTCGCGGAAGGTGACAATGGCTTTTTCCAGGTCACCATTCATGGCATAGCCGATAGCGAGGTTGGTATACAATCCATCCAGCGATCTCGAGTAAGGCCAGCTGTGGTTCCAGGCCTGGATGGCAGCGGAGGATACGGCAATGCTCTTATCGATTTCTCCCAGGGTCAACAATATGCCGCTGTAGTTCACCTGAATGGACATGTAAATAAGGCTGTCGCAGCCGCGCATCATAGCCCTGGCGTCATTGATGCATTGCATAGCTGAATCCAGCTTGCCGGTGTTGTCGTGGATAAACGACCTCCAGGAAAGTGCATGCGCCATGCGACAGGTGTCTTTCTGAGCTTGCAAATACGCGTAGAGGCTGTCCAGTTGCCGCAAATTGTCAGCAGGGTCCGCAGTAGGCATGCGCTCCATCCACTCCTTGAAAATGACTTCCGCCCTTTGGGGTGCAGCTGCGCCGGGCTGCTGGCTGTAAGCCGGGGAAGCGAGGAGCAGGACGAGCAACAGGGAAAAGAAGATCGTTGCTGTACCGCCGGACATATGTGTTGGCGTGGGCATCAGGGGACTTTGAGGCCCTTAAAAATATAAAAAAATCCATTGAAGGAGCAGCAGTTACCTCCGGCACTTGCAGCAGCTTTGTTGCAGTTAGCTCCTATTGCCTAAAACCGCACGCTCAGTCCCGCCATGAAATGCCGTTGCTCGAAGTAGCGCGCCGGGTTGTCGGGTGGCGTGCCATAGCTCCTCGGGTCGCGGGGATCGAGGAAGGAAGGATCGCGCCATTCGCTGGGCACCGGATCACCGGGTTCCCATGCCCTGCCGGTAACCGGGTTCACAATAGCTGTGTTGTTGGCATCCAGCAGGTTCGTGACTTCAAAGGTGAAGGCCACATTCGCCGGACCCAGTTCCCACCATTTCCGGAAATTGACATTGATCCAGAAGGCGCCTTCGCCCAGTGCACTGAAGCGCTGTTCGGGGTCGCTGATGATTTCATAAATGGGTCGCCCGCTGATGGGCTCTATGCCTTCGAGCGTGTAGGGGGTATAGCGCCTGCCTGTGCGGTAGATGGCCTCGGTATACAGACTCATCTGGTTGAGCCAGGTCTTTCCGAAAAGGCCCTTCTCATTGTTCTGGGTGAGGATGATAAAGAACTTGGCGTCGATGGGACTGTCCCATGCCAATGGTGTTTCTACACTGGTCACGCTGTTGCCCGTAGCCAAAATATCCTTCAGCACGTCATTGGCACTGGAGCTCTGACCGGTAGCGCGCGTATAGCTGAAACTCAGGTTTCCGCTGAACCACTTGCCGATGCGTTTGATATAGGTGATTTCCACGCCCCGCACCCTCGCGTAGTCGCTGTTGATGCGGATGGTGCGGCTCACTTCCCGTCCGGTGACGTCTTCGAGCAGAATGGTGGAGGCAGTGATAAAATCGTATTTGTCTTTCCAGAATGCCGTCAGGTTCAGGGCATCGTTGGTGGTAATCTGGCTTTTGATACCGAGCTCGTAGCTGATGTCCACCTCGGGGTTGAGGTTGGGATTGCCGATGAAACTCAGGGTGCTGCGGTCGGCGTAAAACGGATCAAGACCGGTGTACACAAAGCTGGGGTGGGGCATCACCGTGCTGTGCCCGTAATTGAAGAACAGTACCTGGTTTTCCCGCACGGGGAAGGAGGCACTGAACTTGGGCAGCAGGCGCATCTTGAAGTAGCGGTCACCGATGGCGTTGCTCTCTTCGAGGTAGGCTTCGCGGATAACGTCAGCCACCGGTGCATTCGGGTCGGCGATGGCATTGTCGACAAAAGCACCGGGCATCCAGTATTCTAGGCGCAAACCTGCTTCGGCAATAAGTCCCAGGTATTTCAGTTTATCGCTGATGAAAAGACTGCCCATGAGGGGATTGACTTTCCACACATCGCTGAGGTCGCCAAGGCGGTAGCTTTGGGTGAACTCCCCGTTGGCAAGCTCTACCGGGGCGCCAATCCAGGGGCGGGTAATGTCAATCCACTGCATCTCCTGAGGCTTGATTTCTCCACCGAAGTAAAGGCGGTTGCGGGTGTCTTTGGAGTAGAGGCTTCCGGTAGCTTTGATGGTGTACTCCAGCACATAATGGTCGTGCCAGAGCGAGGCGATACCATCGTTGTTGCTCAGTCCGGGGCCGGGTTGCACAAACACAATCTCGTCGTTGGGATTGAAGATGGTAGCGGGGTATTCTACAATGCTGCCGGGGTCGAATTCGGTGTCCACCACATCGGGTCGCCAGTCGCGGCCGTTGGCATCTGCCCGCAGGCGCACGTACAGGCGCGAGAAGGTGAGGTTGTAGCTGAAGGTATTGTTCACCGTATGGAACCAACGCAGGCTCTCCAGGTTGGTGTCGTGGGTGTAGGTGTTGGCATTGTCGGGCTGCAGGTCGAAGAAGAACTGGTAACCCGGATTGAAGGGCACATCGTTACCCGTGATGCGCAGCATGTTGAAATCCTGGTTGACAGTAATGCTGCGCAGGTAAGTGAAGGCAAGACGCTGCCGCGGATTGATGTTGTAGTTGAACTTCATCATGCCCGCCCAGCGGTTATCCTGAAAGGGCGTCCACATGGGGTCGGGGTAAAGCGATGACACCAGCTGGTCGGCGGGATTCTGGATATACGTATCGCTGAAGTTCAGGCGCAGGGTAGTGAAGTAGGTGAGTTTCTTCTGGAATGCGAGTGGACCGCCCATGCCGACTTCCATCACCTGCTGGTTCCAGTTACTGCGGGTATCGGAATTGATGCCGAAATTATCGCGCTTGTAGGTGGCGTTGAATTCGAACTGGTCTTCGCCCGAACGGGTGGTGGTATTTACTACACCCGAGGTGGCATTGCCGTATTCCACGCCCGCACCACCGGTGGTGACATCTACTTTCTCAATAGCATTGCTGCCGATATCGATACCGAATCCGGTGCCTGCCAGTGGGTCGCGTGCCGAAACATCATCGATATAAAATCCGGTTTCGTAGTTCCTGCCTCCGCGGATATGGATACCCGAAACGCTCTGCACCACACCTGTCTGTGTATTCAGCAGGTTCTGGATTTGCCGCGTGGGTGCCATCTCTATCTGCTCCTTGCCCATGGTAGAGCCGGTACTCGCGTCTTCCACATCTACCAGCGGTTTTTCGCCAATGATGACCACCGCATCTTCGAAAATGATGGAGGTGGCATTGAGCTGCACGTCCAGGGGCTTGCGCTCGCCTGCACTGAAGGTCTGACCAGTAAACAGGAGTTGTTCGTAACCTATGAAGGAAATCTGAATATTATAAGTGCCGGGAGGGATATTGCCCACGGTATAGCGACCATCCAGGTCCGTGGCGCTGCCCAAGCTGGTGCCCGTGAGGATGATATTGACGCCGGGCAGGGTTTCTCCTGTGGCAGCATCGGTAATGACACCCGTGAGGCTGGCATTCTGAGCGAAAGCTGTCAGTGTACAGGAAATAAGCAGGATGCCCAGCAGTTGTTTCATGCCCTGCAAAAATGCGAAAAGCCTGTGAGATGCCGGTTAATTTATTGTTACCAACTTGCCTCTGTTAAAATAAGAGCGAGTGTTGGGCTGTTTTTACTTCGGCGCTGTTGAAATAAGACTAAAAATTTCTATCATTATGTTCCTATCAATCAACACCTTCGAAACCTAAGCGATGATGAAACGTTTCATGGCCCTCGTGCCTGCACTGATTATTCCTTTCCTTGTCCATGGACAATCGAAACTGGAACAGTACAATTCTGCCGAACTGCTGCAAGAGGGCTACAACCTGGTGCGCCAGGGTGAGATGGAGAAAGCCATTGCCAACTACCTGAAAATCGAACGCAATGACACCAATTACCATGTGGTACTGACAGAGTTGTCGTATGCCTATCTCAACTCCGATCAGCCCGAAAAAGTCATTGCTTTGCTGCAGGATGCTGCTACTCCCGACAAAGTCCTGACGCCCGACCAGTACATCAACTGGGGCACGGCGCTGGAGCTGATGGCCGCAAGGCAGGTGGACAGTCTGGGAACCGAGCAACGCATTGACCGACTGAGCGGCGAGCCGGTGGATAGGGATTATATCATGCTGGCACTGGAGAAATACTCCGAAGGACTGGATCGCTATCCGATGTACGCCTCGCTCTATTACAACAGGGCGGTCACCCATCTGAACCGAGGCTCCTATGAACAGGGATTGCTGGACGCACAGATGGCATTGCAGGTCAACCCTTTCCATGCGCGCAGTCATTTTATGCTGGGCAAGCTGGCGCTGGAAGAGGGACAGGTGGTGCGTGCCATGCTCAGTTTCTATACCTACCTGATGCTGGCAGTAGATGAACCGCAGGCCCTGGATTTCCTGGCTACCCTCGATAATCTCCTCGGCCAGAACATGAATGAACTGGAGGTAAGAGGAATAGACCTGGGTCCGGGCGATAACTTCGACGAAGTGGAACGCATCGTGAAAAGCCGTGTGGCACTCAACCCCAAATACAAGCTGCAATCGCCCATGGATTTTCCGGTCATCCGACAGGCGCAGGTCATGCTCGAAAGTTTAACGTATAAGAAAAACGATAATGGCTTCTGGATGGAATACTATGTTCCATTTTACCAGGAGCTCTGGAAGGAAGACAAGTTCCGCGACTTCTCGCTGCTGCTGCTCGTGAACAGCGACAATCCTGCCATACAAGCCGAGGTGAAAAAGCGTAAGTCGAGTATTGTCGAGTTCAACGATTGGTTGACCGAACGCTGGGCATCCTACCACCTGGAAAAGACTTTGTACGTGGAGGGGAAACTGCAAACAGTAGAAGGGCATATATACGGTCGAACCTACCTGGAAGCTATCGGCCACCTCAACGAAAAAACCAATGAGCTGGAGGGTGACATTTACATCTATGAAGAAGATGGTTCCCTCAGCATCAAGGGTACGGTTTCTCCGAAGGGAGAGCGCACGGGCACCTGGAACGCCTATTATTCAGGTGGCGATTTCATGAACTCCGTGGAGTGGAAAAACGGAGAGCGCTCCGGACCTTTTGAAGAATACTACCGCCATGGTGCACTGTCCGGTAAGGGCGCTTTTAAGAACGGGGAATTCCATAGCGATTACAACGAGTATTTTCTCACCGGTGGACTGAAGAGCACTGTTCCCTACAACGCAGGTGAGTACGATGGCATGATAGTAGAATACTCCCGGGCAGGAGATACGGTCTATTCCCTGCGCTACGAAGACGGCAAGATACAGGGTACGGTAAAGTGGTTTTACCAGAATGGTATGCCGGAAACGGAAGTGGCTACCGCCAATGAAATGCGCAATGGCGAAGACCGCAAGTACTTTCCAGATGGTCAGCTGAAAAGTGTTTTCCAGTACAAGGATGATTTGCGCGATGGTCCGTATGCCCTCTACTATCCCAATGGCATGCTGAAGGAAGAAGGCAATTACAAGGACGATAAAATGATAGGCGCCATCAAAGAATATTATCCGGACGGGAAGGTGTTTGCGCTCACCAATTACGACAATTCAGGAAAAATGAATGGCGTGAAGCAGGAGTTCGATATGGATGGTTCGCTGTATTACGAATGGGATTTCAAGGCAGGTGAAATTGCCGGCTACCGCTACTATGATAAGGAAGGCAATGTGCTGGTAGAGGACAAACGCACCGTATTCAAATTTCCTTTCAAAGCCTACTGGGAAGACAATACCCGGCGCTTTGAAGGCGACTACAACGGTTCTCAGCAGAATGGTCCCTGGACCTATTACGATCGCTATGGCAACGTGGCAAGCGTCAACAATTTTCTGAACGATGAACTGCATGGTGCCTACACCAAGTACTTTGCCCACGGTCAGGTCGATTATACCATGAATTACAAGGAGGGAGTACCGGATGGCTATTATGAAGAATTCTGGAGCAATGGAGCCATGTACGCACAGGGTTACCATAAGAATGGCGGCAAGGACGGCACGTGGATATACTACTACAGAAATGGTACACCCAAACAGCAGAAGTATTTCCTCAACGATGTGCAGGTGGGCTGGCAGGTGTATTACGATGTGGAAGGCAGGGTAGAAGAGGAGAATTATATCATGGACAACAAGCTGGCACTGGTTCGTTACTACGATACATCCGGCGTGCTGACCACCACCATCAACCTGCTGAAAGAACAAACCGCTTTACAGGAATTTCACTACAACGGCGCCTTGTATGCCGATATCCCCTACAGGAATCAATCGGGATTCGGCTTAGCCAGATGGTATACATTTGATGGGAAGCTGGAGACAGAAGGCACACTGGTAGATGGCGACCGCGATGGCACCTGGAAATGGTATTATCCCAACGGGAATGTATCTATTGAAAGGAATTACCAGCTGGGCTCCCTCGAAGGCAAGGGCACAGAATATTATTCGGACGGAACACCGGAAATCAGCACCACCTACATGTCGAATCAAGAGCACGGAGAGAAGATATACTACCATCCCAACGGCAGCGTTCATACCCGGGGCATGAAATACATGGATGAATGGCATGGCGATGTGGTCCATACCGACCCGTCGGGTAATGTACAAGCTATACGCTACTATTTCTTCGGCAAGCTGGTGGGCTACAGTTACCACGATAAGGATGGCAACACCTTGTCAATGATTCCGATTGAGCAGGGCAATGGTGTAGTAAAGACTTTTTATTCCAATGGGAAACCTGCATTGCAGTCTACCTATGACAAGGGCGCACTGACCGGCGATTACAAGGAGTTCTTTGCCAATGGCAAGCTGTGGGAGCAGGCTACCTATGTCAACGGCCGACTGGAAGGCGAGCGCACAGAGTACTACGAAAATGGTAATTTGCAGGAGTTAACTACCTATTACAATGGCGGTAGGCAAGGTCCGTACAGGCGCTATTACGAAAATGGTAAGCTGGAGATGGAAGCGGTGTATGTGGAAGGAAAATTACACGGAACAGCGAAGTATTATGACCCAACAGGAAAGTTGATATACGAAGTTGCGTATTATGATGATAAGGTAATGCATGAGAAAAAGTATTAGTTGTCTTTTTATGCTTTGGGCCGGTGGCGGCCTGTTGGCGCAGACCAGCGAGTTAAGCATGTACCGCGCCATTTATCCCGATGATAAGGTCATCCGGCTGGAGCACAGTCGCACCATTAACCTGGAAGTGGCAGGCGATTCCATTGTGGCATCGCTGGAGGAAACCACACGCAACCTCATCCTCGACGATGCAGGTGGCTGGTCGGGTGGAGGAGAGGTGAGCTATAACTACTGGATGCCCCTGCGCGAACTGGAGGCTTATACACTGGTACCGAACGGAAAGAAGTACAAGAAGCGGGAAGTGGAAACCTTCAAGGACCTGAAGACCTGGGATGGCAGCATCTTTGCCCACGATGATATGCAGCGCTCCTGGATCTATCCTTCGCTGGTGGCGGGTGCTATCACCCATCAGTATGTGGTGAAAGACATCCGCGAACCGCGCTTCATTTCGCCCTGGTATTTCGGCAGTTTTATCCCGGAAATTACTTCGCGGTACAGCATAGTTTGTCCCGAGGACATGGAGCTCACCATCCGCTATTTTAACATGGAAGAGGATGATGTTACCTTTTCGAAGACCACGAACAAGGGCCGCACCACCTACACCTGGGAGCAACAGAACCTGCCGGCCCTGGACATAGAAGATGGCGCTCCCTCGGCACCCTACTTCATCCCGCATATCATGGCTTATGTGCGCTCGTACACCACGACACAGGGAAGGCAAACACTGATGGACAAGGTGGACGACCTGCATGCCTGGTACGCCACCTTCATCGATTCCCTCGACAGCTCCGGCGATCCTGAGTTGCGCGCCATCACCGATAGCCTGGTGCGGGGCAAGGACGAGGACGTGGAGAAAATAAAAGCCATCTATTACTGGGTGCAGAACAATATCAAATACATTGCCTTCGAAGAAGGTTGGGGAGGCTTTGTCCCGCGGCAGGCGAGCGAAGTGTGCAGCAACCGCTACGGCGACTGTAAGGACATGGCCACCATGATTTATGAGATGGGCAAGATGGCAGGACTCGATATTCACCTCGCATGGATAGGCACGCGCGATATTCCCTACCGCTACGAAGAGGTGCCAACACCTATCTCCGATAACCACATGATTGCTGCGGTGCAATACAACGGTGCGTGGACCTTCCTCGACGCTACCTCCGAGCACCTTCCCTTCGGCTACCCCTCTTCCTTCATTCAGGGAAAAGAGGCCCTCATTCATCTGGGAGATGGTCAGTTTGAGCTGGCCAGCGTGCCGGTGGTGGAAGCTTCCAGAAATGCCCTCAGGGAGCAATTTACCATCGAGCTGGACCCTGAAAAGCAACTGCTGAAGGGAGTGGCTACGGAAGAGGTGCAGGGCTACAGAAAAATGCAGATCGGCGGCCGCATCCGCAACGCGAAGGCATCCTCGCTGCTGAACGATCTCAACCGTTTCTACACAGTAGGTAATAATAAATTCAGGCTTGAATCTTTCGACTACACCCACCTCAACGACAAAGACCAATCCCTGTTGGTGCGCTATGATTTTGTGGTGCCCGATTACGCGAAATCCATTGGCGATGAAGTGTACGTGAGCCTCCAGTTATCCAATTATTTCGAAGGTGACCTGGTGCAAGCCGATCGCATCATGCCATTGGAAAGAGAGTATTTGTCGGTGTTTGAAAAAACCGTGGAACTGCTGATACCTGAAGGCTACGACGTGTCGTATATGCCAGAGAAAAGCGCCTACCAGAACGACGATTTTTCCTTCCGGATTAACTATTTCCGCGAAGCCGATAAGGTGCGCTCAGAGACTTCCATAGAAATCAACCACCTGCTGCTGGAACCCGGACAATTCGAGAACTGGAATACCATGATTGAAACGCTGTCTGAAGCCTACAGAGAGTTGGTTATATTAAAGAAAATACAAACTGATGAATAAGTGGACAATGTTGTTGTGGCTGGCACCCCTGAGCCTGTGGGGACAATCTGATT
This sequence comes from Bacteroidetes bacterium UBA3022, assembly GCA_002346225.1. Taxonomy (GTDB): domain Bacteria; phylum Bacteroidota; class Bacteroidia; order Chitinophagales; family BACL12; genus UBA11426. The sequence continues at coordinate 6,267 of DDYY01000025.1, read as the reverse complement.
TGAGCTATGACTGGGAGGCGACACCTCAACTACATGAACTGGACAGTAGCTATGCAGATGCAGGCACTGTGATGGTTCTGGATAAACACGAAGTGGCTTTTTACTACGATATCAAAGACGACCTGCAGGCGCAGACCACCACCCACCGCATCATCAAGGTGCAGACAGATGCTGCAATCGAGGCGAACAATAAAGTGTACCTGCCTTACGCCGATGAAGCGAGTGTAATACGGCAGCAGGTGCGTGTAATCAACAGCAAAGGCAAAGTATTCACCCTGGATGCATCGGATATTCGCGAAGCCACCGATGCAGAGACCGAAAGGAAGTACCGCTACTTCGCACTGAAAGGCATGGACATAGGCAGCGAAGTGGAATACCTTTTTGTGTTGCAGAGCATTCCGAATGTTACCGGCATCGATTACATGATGCAATCGTATACACCGAAAGTCAAAGCCACCTTCGACCTGATAGCGCCCGAAAACCTGGTGTTCCAGGTGAAGACTTACAACGGATTGCCAGAGGCAGTAAGAGATACCATAGATGGCAAGCTGCGCTGGCATGTAGAAGCCGAGCACGTGAAGGGCATGATAGAAGAGCCTTTCTCCAATCCCGAAGACAACCGCATGCGACTGGTCTATAAGTTGTCGCGCAATGCCTATGGTTCGGGAGAAGAAGTGGTGCGCTATGGTCCGGTAGCGGAGGATGTGTATTCCTACATGGCAGCAGCGCCTAGCAAGTCGGAGTTGAAAGACCTGCAGAAACTGGTGAAGGAGATACCATTCGAAAAAGACGATGATGATGCCATGCGGATATGGCGGACAGAGCAGTTCCTGAAGAAGAACATTGCCGTTTTGGAGGCTTCTTCCGATGAGCTGGAAGAGCTGGGATTCATTATGAATAACAAGGTGGCCAACGAAAGAGGCTTCACCCGGCTGCTGGTGCAGGCATATACCTTGCTGGATATTGAAACGCGGGTGGTCATTACCTGCAGCCGCTTCGACCGCCGCATGGATCCGAGTTTTGAGTCGTACAACTTCCTCGATACCTACCTGTTGTATTTCCCTGCGGTAGCTCAATACCTGCAACCCGCCGGGATTCTGTTCCGCACGCCTATGGTAAGCTATGCCTATACCGATAATTACGGCCTGTTCCTCGACCCGATTACCCTGGGCGACTTCACCACGGCCATGGCAAGGCTGGATTATATCGAGCCTGCCAGCCATGAACTGACCAGAGACGATACATTCATTGAGGTGGATTTCAGCGAGGATATCGCCAATCCGAAAATTCAACTCCGCCACGAGCAGATAGGCTATAATGCTGTCGTGCAGGTGCTCTTCGATTACTACGATGAAACCGATAAGGAGGAACTGCGCAAACAATACCTCAACTTCGTTGCGAAGGCGCCCGAAAACCTGAAGGTAGATTCTAAAAATGAAGGTTCCGAGTTCAATGGGCAGGCACCTTATATCGTCGATGCCACCTTCAACAGCAAGGAGTTTGTCGATAAGACCGCCAACAAATTTCTATTTAAGATAGGAGAGATGATTGGCGCACAGTCGGAGATGTATTTCGAGCGCAACAGGGTGCTACCGGTAGAGAATGATTTCAATCGCAGCTACCTGCGGGTCATTGAATTTGATATTCCGGAAGGTTACATATGTAAAAATCTCGAGGAACTGGAAATGGATATGTTCATGGAAGAAGATGATCGACGCACCTGTACTTTCACCTCCACGGTGCAGCAGGAGGGGAATCACGTAAAAGTGGAAATCGTAGAGTACTACAGTAATATCCGGGAACCGCTAGGCAACTATGCAGCTTTTGCTGAGGTGATCAATGCAGCCGCCGACTTCAATAAAAAGGTTCTGCTGTTCGAGCCGGCGTTGTAAGCGTGGCGACTTTCAGCGGCTACTATTCGAAGTTGTTGGCGTGATCGCTTACTTTTTCATAGTACATCTGCTCCAGCTCATCTTCGAAGAAGAAGGAGTCGCCAAAGGCCGGTTGCAGCTGGTTCATCCACACCGCTTTGTCGTCGTACCGTGCGAAGAAAGGCCGAGCCACCCAGTCGGGATTCCTGCCCTGTATCATGCGCAGCGCCAATACCTTTTCCATTTTTCCGTTTACGGGAATTTCTGTGGGACCTAATACCTGTACTTTTCCGGGCGTGCAGCTCATGCTGGGTCCGCGTACCGTGCGACAAACACCGCTCACCTGCTGATAGGCTTTCTGGAAGGTCTCCCATGCCTGCACCAGCGGCACCTCAAAATAGGTCTGTGCGCCGGTATCCCGTGCTACAAACATATAGTAGGGAATCATATTCATATTGACCTGCTTGCGCCACATCTCCGCCCACACATCTGCATCGGCGTTGATATTGTTCAGGATGGGTGATTGCGTGCGTATTTGTGCACCGGCATTGCGCAGGCGCTGGGTAGCGAGTTTTACCGCTTCCGTATCCAATTCCTGGGGATGGTTAAAGTGCGCCATGAACGCCAGGTTGATGCCTTTCTTCACAATCCGTTCAAACAGGTCGATGAACAAATCGGCATCCTTGTCTGTGAGGAATTTGTAAGGCCAGTAGGCCAGCGACTTGGTGCCGATGCGAATGGTCTGGATATTCGTTCTGTTGGTATCGGCCAATATGGGTTCTATGAAACTGCTGAAAACTTTATAGCTCATGACCATCGGGTCGCCACCGGTGAACAATAAATCAGTGGCTTCCTGGTGTTCTTCGAGGTATTGTATCAGCAACTCTGTTTCGCGCATGGCGAATTTCAGTTCATCCATTCCGACAAACTGCGGCCAGCGAAAGCAAAACGTGCAATAGGAGTGACAGGTTTGTCCGCTGCTGGGAAAAAACAAAACCGTCTGCTTGTACTTGTGCTGGATGCCCGTGAGCTTGATATTGTCCAGCATAGGGACATTCAGTTCCATTTGTCCTGCCGGATGGGGATTGAGTTGCAGGCGGATTTCATTCGCAACAGCCTTGAGTTCCTGTTTATCGTTGGTACGGCGCAGCGCTTCGGCCATCTGGTTGAAATGCGCTTCACTCAACATCTCCTTTTGCGGGAAGGTGAGGCGGAACATCGCATCATTACGATAGTTATCCCAGCGGATGAGTTCATCAATGACATAATTGTTCACCTTGAAAGGCAGCACATTACCTACCACTTCAATGTCGAACAATTCCTCTTCGGAGAGTAAGGACATCTCAGGGATGTTTCTGAAATTATGTAATGAATAGGCTTTATAGGTTATCTCTGAAATCACTTCCATGCACAACAGTTTATAGTTATTAAAATATCGGCAGCTGTTGGGCATTCCGGTGGATGGCAATCGCAGAGGCGAAGAAGAACGACCCGATTTCAGCGGCAGACAAATTTACTACAAAATCGCCGTTTTTCCAACGATAACGGACTGTGGTAACATATTTAATATATCATTAATATGTAGGTTGTCGAATGTTAATGATTTCGAAAGGAATGCAGCGCAGGAGAAAAGCAATAGGCTAATTGTGCTTGTTGGTTGTAAATACTTCAGATAAGAATGGAATAGTGGCAAGCGTTTATTTCGCAGGGAAGCGGAGCACGGTGAGCTTTGGTCGGAATACCGGGACTTTACTACAGGTGTATTTAGCATAGCTGCTCCCGGACATTATCCGACATGCGCAGAAGCCCGTAAACCTTTATTAAATTTGAACCAAATTAATGGAATATGAACATCTTTAAAAAGCAGCTGTGGTTGTTATTCCTCCTGCCAACAGCCGTATTCGCTCAAAGCGGAGCAATAACCCTGGAAGATTTGTGGCAGAACTATCAATATGTCCCCCGGTACTTATCTGAATTGCGCAGCATGAACGACGGTGAGCATTATTCGGTGAATGAAGGCAATGCCGTTGTGCGGTATGCATTTGCTACCGGAGAAGTAGTAGATACCATTTATGCCATCGATGAAAAAGATTTACCCAGCGGGTTCAGCTCTTACACGTTCAACGACGATGAAACTGCACTGTTGCTGGCTACCGATATGGAAAGCCGTTACCGCTATGCGACTTTTGAAAAGAACTATGTGGTCAACCTGCAAAAGGGAAGCGTGATGCCGCTGACCTCCACCGGAAAGCAGATGTACGCCGATTTTGCTCCTGCCGGCAACAAGGTGGCTTATGTGATTGACAACGACCTGTATTTTACCGATTTGAATGCCAAAGAGGAAACCCGCATCACTTCCGATGGTCTCCTTAACAGCATCATCAACGGCGGCAGCGACTGGGTGTACGAAGAGGAATTTGCGCTGGTAAGGGCATTTGAATGGAGTCCCGATGGCAAAAAGATAGCTTATTACCGTTTCGATGAGACAGCCGTTCCGGAATTCACCATGCCTTTTTTCCGGGGAGATGTCTACCCTGAAATGTACACTTTCAAATACCCCAAAGTGGGAGAGGTGAATGCTAAGGTGAGCATCTGGATCTACGATCTGTCAACAGGCCAGAAGGTAGCTGCCCAGATCGGGACACCTGAATACATACCGCGCATCAAATGGATAGATACGGCGCATCTCTGCGTGACTACCATGAATCGCCTGCAGAATGAATTGCAGCTGGTGAACGTAGATGCCAACACCGGCAAAGGCAGCACACTGTTCACGGAAACAGCATCTACCTATATCGAAATCAACGATGACCTGACCTTTTTGGAAGATGGCAGCGGATTTATCTGGAGAAGTGAAATGGACGGCTACAGCCACCTGTACCACATCGGAATGGATGGCAAGCTGATCAAGCAGATTACCTCCGGCAACTGGGATGTAACGGAATTCATGGGGTACGACGCTGCCAATAGTCTGATTTATTATATGTCGGTAGAAAAATCACCCCTGGAGCGCCACCTCTATGCCGTGCGCCTCGATGGCTACAAAAAACGCCAGCTCACCACCGAAGCAGGCACCAATAGCGTGACCTTCAGCAACGGATTCAAATATTATGTTAATACACATTCGACATTGAACAGTCCACCGGTATTCACCCTCTACAATAGCAATGGCAAAGTGGTCCGTGTGCTGGAAGACAATGCAGCCCTGCAGGGTAAAATGGATAAACTGGATATGGTAGATGCGGAATTCTTCCAGTTCACCACTTCAGAAAACATCACCTTGAACGGGTACATGATGAAGCCGGCCAACTTTGATCCGAAGAAAAAATATCCTGTTTTCATGTATGTATACGGAGGACCGGGCTCGCAGACAGTTACCGACAGTTATGGCGGTTTCAATTATTTCTGGTTCCAGATGCTGACGCAAAAAGGCTATATCGTGGTCAGCGTCGATAACCGAGGTACAGGAGCAAGGGGCCGCGATTTCAGAGCGGTTACCTACGAAAACCTGGGTAAGTATGAAACCATGGACCAGATAGAAGCGGCACGCTGGCTGGGTAAACAGTCGTATGTGGATGCATCCCGCATCGGTATTTTCGGATGGAGCTATGGCGGCTACATGACAGCCCTGTGTATGACCAAAGGTGCCGACGTATTCAATGCCGGTATTTCAGTGGCTCCGGTATCGAACTGGAAATATTACGATAATATCTATACAGAGCGCTATATGGGAACACTGGAAACCAACCCCGAAGGTTTTGATATCAATTCACCTACCAGCTATACGGATTTGTTCAAAGGCGAAATGCTGCTGGTACATGGTACCGGTGATGATAATGTACACTGGCAAAACAGCGCTGAACTTATCAATGCACTGGTGAAAAGCAATAAGCAGTTCGACCTGATGATTTATCCCAACAGAAACCACGGCATTTACGGAGGTACAACCCGATTGAACCTGTATACCAAAATGACCCATTTCCTGCTGGAAAATTTATAGGAAAATACGCGCCAGTACTCGGAAGCAGGCATTGGAAACTTATTTCCCGGTGCCTGCTTTTTTTTAGCTTTTATTCGAAGGAGAATAGTTCGTTGAGGTAGCGCGCTACCCCGTCTTCCACATGGCTGAAAGTAACCGCATCCGCCGCAGCCTGTACAGCCTCAACTGCATTAGCTACTGCCACACCGCATCCTACAGCCTGCAGCATCGTGGTATCATTGTGGTTATCACCGAAGGCCAGCACCTCCGATAGGGAGATATCGGCATATTTCAGCGACAGCAAGGTCTGTATAGCCGCTGCCTTATCCTGTTGCCTGTCCGAGATTTCAAGGTAGGTGGGCTTGGAACGATAGATGTGTAAATCGTCTCCAAAATGTTGCTCCAGTTGCTCCTGCA
>DDYY01000035.1 GCA_002346225.1 Bacteroidetes bacterium UBA3022 | reverse complement strand
CATCTTCAATAAACTGAAATACAGGTTCCATTGTCAGTATGATGAAAAGGATTCTATAGGTAAACGCTACCGCCGGCAGGATGCGATAGGTACACCTTTCTGTATTACTATCGACCATCAGACTGCCGAAGATGGTAAGGTAACCATGCGCAACCGCGATACCATGGAGCAGGACCGCGTGGCAATAGAGCAACTCGAGCAGTTGGTTGCAGACAAGGTAAGCATGCACGATTTATTGGAAAAAGTAGAAATATGAAAAAAATACTTTTGATTTCCGTTCTGTTGGCTTCCTTTCAGGCATTTGGCCAGCGCCCTTCAGAGGAATACGTCCGCTTGTGTATGTGGATGACCGGTTTCTTTAACAGTGCATTGCAGGCTGAACAGGATACCAACTACTACGATATTTCATTGCACATGGAACGCATATGGCCTGCCCGGAAGGATGGCTATTGGTTGTATGTGGAACAGGCTGTAACCGCCGCCGCAGACCGTCCTTACCGCCAACGGATTTACAAAGTAGTGGACCTTAAGGATGGTACCTTTGAAAGTATTGTATACGAGATGGAGAATCCTTTACAGTATACGGGTGCATGGAAAAACACTGCCCTGCTCGACAGCCTGAAGGAAGAAGATTTGATGCTAAGAGAGGGTTGCAGCATTCGCTTGAGATGGAACCAAGGAGGGTACTTTGAAGGACGTACACATGATAAAGATTGTTCCAGTGATTTGCGGGGTGCCAGCTATGCAGTGAGCATTGTGCGCATTTATCCTCAGCTACTCGACTCCTGGGACAGAGGCTTTAACAGTATGGACGAGCAGGTTTGGGGTGCCGAGAACGGTCCATACCACTTTGTAAAACAAATGGAGTAAATATGTTGCTGCAGGTTGCCCGTTATATGATTCTGCTGCTACCGCTTATGGCATGTGAGGAAGAACTGCCTGCTCCTGACCAGAATTTTAATGCTTCTGAAAATAAAAACCGGACCATCATCGCAGAGGTGCGGCACATCTACGACTTTCCGAACGGTCTCGACAGCATGGTAGCAGGTGCTACAGTTCTGCTGTACAGCGACAGGGATGTTTTTGCTACAGCAGGAATCGCTGAAAAATACCGTACAACTGATTCTACAGGAAAGGTAGTCATAGAGTTTCTGGACCAATCCTATTATTGGATTAGAACCGTACACCCTGACCTTGGGGAAGTGCTGGATTCAGTAAGTACACCTGAGTATACTTCCTCTTTTGTATTTATCGACTACTTGTAGCCACTATTCCGGCGCGGTGGTAAACGGAATGTCGATAGCTATTTTTTCCCAGCGAAGCTGAATAACACCTCCATTGGCAGCTTTTTCGAGCGTAAATGCCAACGCTTCCGTCAACTCTTCCTGCATCACAGGCTCAACCTGCAAGCGGAGGGCATCCTGCGTGCTGTCGTACTTGAAGGCGCCCCATTGCTTTTCTTCCAGATTGAATATGATGGTCCACGCCTCCGGATCGGGAATGGTGAAGAAAGCGTAGGTGTCCGCTTTTAGCAATTGTCCATCAATAAGAACATCCTTGGTGAATGTTATCGTTGTAGCTTCATTGGCACCGGTTCTCCATACTTCACCATAAGGCACCAGGGCTCCCCAGATTTCCCGGTCTTTGACTTTGGGTGAACCGTAGTTGATGGTTACTACATTGCCGTCAAAGTCAGCAGTTGTAGTTTCTGCCGGGCTCACGCGGTTTTCGCGATTGTCAGGTGTAGTGATGGCAGTATCGCGCTGTTTACCTTCCTTTTCGCTGCTGCTGCAGGATTGGAAAGTCAGGGAAATACAAAAAACGGCTAAAATAGTTGTACGAAGCATTGTGTTATCTTTGACTGCAAAGGTACAATTTGCATGTTATTCGGTAAGCAAAAGCCAGGTGAAGAGGAGGAAACCACCTTTAATCAGCAAAGTCCAAAGCAATTGATGTTGTTTGGTCTGGTGGCTATCATTATTGTAGTAGCCATTAACCTGGTCAAAAAGTGGCTAGAATAACCGGATTTTTCTGGTTACATAAAATGCTGCTGCCAGGCAGATAATGGTCAGTACAATGGCCAGGCTGTACGGCCCCTTGATCCAGCAATAAATCAGTGCAATTAGTAACACCGATACCAGCAATAGTGCGCCCAGCTGTACCCAGTCGCCCTTGTTCATGCCTGCATTTTTTCCAGCTCTGCGCTAACCTGCGCCCATTCCTCCATTTTCTTTTCCAGGTCCATTTTAAGCGTCTCATATTCAGCAAAGATGGGGGCATCATGGGCCAGCCCCTTGAAGAAATCCGGGTCTTTTAATTGCGCCTCTACCTTGGCGATACTGGCCTCCAGTTCACTGATAGAAGCCTCCGCCTGAGCTACCTGGCGTTCTATCTTGCGCAGTTCTTTACTCTGTACCTTCTTCTGCTGGTAATCAGACTTTTGATCAACAGGTTTTTTTTGTTGCATCGAAGCTGCTTTCACCTCTTTTTCGGCAAGCGTAGCGGTTTTATTTTTTGCTTCAATAAAATCATATATATCGCCAATGTATTCTTTGGCGACTTTATTGGCCACTTCTACCACTTTATTAGTCATGCCGGCTAGAAAATCACGGTCGTGAGATACCAGAATGATGGTTCCTTCAAAGCGCATCAGTGCTTGCTTTAATACATCCTTACTGCGCATATCCAGGTGGTTGGTAGGCTCATCCATAATCAGAAGATTGGCAGGCTCGAGCAACATACGGCAGAGTGCCAGTCTGGATTTTTCACCCCCCGATAAAACACTTACTTTTTTATATATATCATCACCGCGAAAAAGAAAGGCAGCAAGCAGGTTGCGTATTTTGGTTCTGATTTCACCGACTGCGACTCCGTCAATCACTTCATAAACCGTTTCGTCACCGTTGAGCATATCGGCCTGATTCTGGGCGTAATACCCTACAGTTACATTGTGTCCCAGTCTGCAGGTGCCGGTAAAGCTTTCCTTGCCGGCAACAATGCGGGAAAGGGTAGATTTTCCTTCACCGTTGCGGCCCACCAGCGCAATTTTTTCACCGCGCTCCAGCTGCAGGTTTAATCCGCGCAGCACTTCATTGTTACCATAAGACTTGCCCAGTTGCTCTACTTCCAGTACCAGTTTTCCCGATCGGGGTGGCTGCGGAAAATGGAAGGAGATAGAAGAGGTTTCTTCATCATCCACTTCTATTTTATCCATTTTGTCGAGCTTGTGAATCAGCGATTGAGCGAACTTGGCTTTGCTCGCTTTGGCCCTGAACTTTTCTATCAGCTGCTCCGTATGCTGAATCATTTTTTCCTGATTGCGCTGTGCCGCCGATTGCTGGTCGATGCGTTCTTTGCGCAGTTCTGTAAATGCAGAATAATTGGCAGGGTAATCGTATATCTTTCCGGCAACAATTTCAATGGTGCGGTTCGTGACCTTATCCAGAAAACTCCTGTCGTGGGAAACCAATAATATCGCGCCGGGGTAGGTAGTAAGATATTGTTCCAGCCATTGAATACTTTCAATATCAAGGTGGTTGGTCGGCTCATCGAGCAAAACAACATGCGGCTTGCGGAGGAGTATTTTCGCCAGTTCTATCCGCATCTGCCATCCACCACTGAAGGTTTCTACCTGCCTGTCAAGGTCACTTTGCTGAAACCCAAGGCCTGTTAAAACAACTTCTACCTGCTTGTCGATGGAACCTACATCCATTAATTCATAATGATGGGATAACTCATGCATTTCGTTGAGCAAATCGATGTACGCATCACTCTCCGGGTCGGTATCCTGTTCCAGCTGTGTGGTGATTTTTTCCATGCGCTGCTGGATGGCTAATGCCTCATCAAAAGCAGATACCGTTTCCTCAAAAACAGAGCGGCCGTGCATGGAACTGAGTTCCTGACGCAGGAAACCAATCGTATCGCCCTTGGGCAACACGATATTTCCGCCATCCGGTTCGATATCACCATTCAGAATGCGGAGTAAGGTAGACTTGCCTGCTCCGTTCTTCCCCACTAAACCCACTCTTTCCCCATCCCTGATGGTGAAATGGATGTCTTCAAAAATCACTTGTCCGCCAAAATGCAAGGACAGTTGCTGCGCAGATATCATGCTGCAAAGGTATTGAAGCGGTTCTGTATACTTTTATAACTTCGTCATACAACGCCAATAAAATGAAAATAGAAGCGACTACACTCCGGTTTCTGAAAGACCTGAAGCAAAACAATCAGAAGGAATGGTTCGATGCTAATCGAAAACGATATGATCAGGCCCGTGAGAACTTTGCAGCTTTTGTGCAGGTGCTGTTGCGCGATATACAACAGGCCGATGCAACACTGGAAGGCCTGGAAGTGAAGCAAACGCTGTTTCGTATCAATCGGGACGTACGGTTTTCCAAGAATAAGAATCCTTACAAGACGAATTTCGCCTGTTCCCTCACTGCCGGGGGGAAGAAAATTGCCCGTGCCGGCTACTATTTCCACCTCGAGCCGGGAGCTAATTTTGCTGGTGGTGGCTGGTACATGCCCGATGGTCCGGCACTTAACGCTATCAGGCAGGAAATTGACTACAACCTCGCTGAATTCAATAAGATACTGCGAGCAAAGTCTTTCACGAAATGGTACGAGGGACTGGACGACTTTACCCTCAAAACGAAGCCTAAGGGATACGAGGCCGATAACCCTGCAATAGCCCATTTGAAGCAAAAGAGTTTCATTGCAAGTTCGACATTTTCAGATAGGGAAGTCAGTGCAGATGATTTTGGGGAGCGTCTGGCCGATAGCCTGAAGGCCTTGCAGCCATTGGTATATTTTCTCAACCGCTCTACCGATTAATGACATTCATATGGCTGATTACCAATAGGTTTCTGTAGAAACGTTGTATTTTTAGCCTACCATTATGAAAAAGACACTCTCTGCCGTGGTCTTCTTTCTGACTGCCCTCGGTATTTCGGCCCAGGGAATTACCGTGTTTCAGGATACTGTTGTTTGTTCAGATGACCCGGTGACCTTATTTGCAGTTGTCGACGGCAGCTACAGCACAGAATCATACTCTGTAGACTCTATCCCTTATTCACCTGAACCTGTTGGAGGCACAGTCGTCAACATGGTAGATGATACCTATACCGGTCCCTACGATATCGGGTTTGATTTCTGTTTTTTCGGAGAGGTCTATGATGAGTTTTATATCTGTTCCAATGGCTGGATCAGCTTTGTAACGCCGGTAGGGGGATGGGCCACCAACTGGACGCCCGATGGTCCTATACCATCTGCAGCAGGGAATGTGCCCAAAACAACCATATTTGGTCCCTGGACCGATTGGCATACCGGCCTTTGTGCCAATTGCATCTTTTACGAACTGGTGGGCACTGCGCCCAATAGAAGGATGATTATCACTTACGAAGATGTTCCGCTTTTTTCCTGCACCAGCTTTGAGGGAACATTCCAGATTGTGCTGTACGAGACTTCCAATAATATTATTAATCATTTGATTGATGTAGATGTCTGTACTACCTGGGATTTAGGGATTGCCACCCAGGGTATCCACAACCAGGATGGCACAGTGGCTTTTACTGCTCCCGGTAGAAATGCCACCGAATGGGATGCTGCCGGTGAATCATGGCAATACCTGGCCGATGCCATTACATGGTACGATGCTTCCACAGGAGATATTGTAGGTACGGGCGATAGCATCGTGGTGGCACCGTCAGTTACCACGACCTATATCGCGGAGGTTGCACTTTGCGATGGTATGGTATACACCGATTCAGCAACGGTTACCATCAGTGCTCCTTTTGACGTGGACTGGAACCTGGGATTGATTCAGTGTTTTGGCGATGCCGATGGTTTCATTGACCTGAATGTTACAGGGAACTCCAATCCCATGATATATGAATGGTCCACCGGAGCCACCACCGATAATATCACAGGGCTCGGTCCGGGAACCTATACTGTCTCTGTAGAGGAAGAGGATGGTTGCGCACTGGACTTCGAATTCGTCATCACCGAACCGGCGGAGTTAACCCTTACAGTAGATGATTTTCAGGATATTACCTGTTTTGAAGGCAGTGATGGCTATATATACCTGAATCCGGGTGGTGGTGTGTTGCCTTATACCATTAGTGATGGTGCGTCGTCAGGAACAGATTCTTTGTTTGATTTGCTTACTGCAGGTACGTATACTTACACATTGACAGATGCCAATGGCTGCGAGGTTGTTGTTACACAAGTACTGGAACAACCTGAAGAACTGGAGGTAGATGCGGGCACCAACCCGATTATTCCTTTTGGCGGTCAGACAGTGCTGGATGCGGAAACCAATGCCACCGGTACTTATACGATTGAATGGTTGCCTACGACAGATTTAAGCTGTACAGATTGCTTAAACCCTGTTGCTTCACCCGACAATACCACTACGTATTCCATTTTGATTACGGATGAAAATGGTTGTACGGCTTCGGACCAGGTAACCGTCAATGTGCAACTCGATTTTACCGTGCCTAACGCTTTTACGCCTAATGGCGACGGACTGAATGACATGTTTATGGTGCGGGCAGATTTCTTAGAAGAATTTGAAATGATCATTTATAACCGCTGGGGAGAAGAGATTTTCAGATCAGAAGATATCAGTAAAGGATGGAATGGTATGTATAACGACACAGAGCAGGAGGTTGGAACCTATATGTTCCTGGTGAAAGCCACCACTATTAACGGCAATGAATTGCTGAAAACAGGCACTGTGTCCCTGTTGCGCTAGAAGTCTTTTCACAATCAGCGCATTTGTAACGTAAAAAAAAGCCCATTTTTTTTGCTCCACTCAATTTTTGGCTTAGTTTTGTTTCGGTACAGGTGACTTATGCCTGAAGGGGTATATTATCTTTTATCCTTAATTGAATAAATTTTGGATAAAATCAAGCACAAGTTTATTTTTGTGCCGCTTTTAAAACAGTTTAAAAACAAGCAAGTCATGATTACCCGAAGAATCTTAACCATCGCTCTGCTGATTTCCAGCACTGCCGCTTTCGCTCAGATCGAGCCAGTCATCAATGATGAATGGATCCCTGATAGCCGCATGGAGCAACACGAACAATTCAAAGCAGGAGACTATGCGTTCCCTGCAAAACCCCGCAACAAGTGGAACATAGGTATCAGCCTTGGTCTGCCTTTCGTAGCTGGTGATGTAGCGCCTGAACTTTTTGGCAGCGCTGACGGCCCCTCTTACGGAGTAGGTCTGAACATTCGCAAAGGCTTAGGTTACCTGACAAGTCTGCGTATCCGTGGTTCTTACGGAAATATCTACGGAACCAACAATTCCACACACGCCATTGAAAACAACCGCGTCTTGAATGGTCAGTTCGCCAATAATCCCGATCGTGGAGATGGTGTAGATTATTCTAATAACGTCTGGATTCCTAACTATAACTCAACAGTTATAGATGGTGGTGTCGACCTGATCTTCAACCTCAATAACCTGAACTTCCACAAGGCAGAAACCCGTTTTCTTCCTTATGTATATGCCGGTGGTGGTGTGTTGACCTACTCAACTTACTACGACGCTACGGATGCCAACGGTGATATTTACGATTGGGCTGGAATTCTTCAGGGACTGAGTGATAATAATATGAATACTGCTGATGATCGTGATCAGGCTGTAGCTGATGCTTTGGATGGTACATATGAAACACTGGCCGAAACCAGCACTAAATCATTCGAGAAGTCTTCAGACCGTACCCTTCGTTGGGCAGGAAGCCTTGGAGCTGGTGTAATCTTCAGAATGGGTGAAAAAGGAAACTTTGAATTAGGTTTCGAACACAGAACTACCCTGATGGGTGATAACCTGATTGATGGTCAGCGCTGGGAATCCGGTGGTACTCAAACACCTGCCAGCGATGTTTACCATTTCTCTCAGGTAACACTGGGTTTCAATATTGGTAAAAATGCACAGCAGCCATTGTGGGAAGTAAACCCATTGGGCTTTATCTACAACAAATTGAGCGAAATTGATCCTGCTAACTTGTTGGCTGATGCTGATGATGACGGTGTAATCGACTACCTCGATCGCGAGCCTAACACTCCTGCTGGTACTCCTGTTGATACACACGGTGTTTCTCTGGATAGCGACAAAGATGGTTGTGTAGACAGCGAAGACCCTGAACCATTCTCTACTCCAAACCTGCCTATCGAAAACTGTCAGAACGTATTCCTGACTGAGAACAGAGTAAATGAAATCATCGACGAAAGACTGAAAGGTATCGACCTGGGTGCAGGTAGCAACTGGTACTTACCAATGATCTTCTTCGATCTTGACAAATCCAACATCCGTCCTGACGCTGTTGCTTCTTTGGCTAACATCGCAGACATCATGGGTCAGTATGACAAATTGAAAGTTGAAGTTGTAGGTTACGCAGACACACGTGCCAGCGAATCTTATAACCTGAAGCTTTCTGAAAATCGTGCAAAAGCTGCAATTGAATACCTTACTTCAAAAGGTGTTGCTGAAAGCCGCTTTGTAATGAAGTACGAAGGTGAAGCCAACAACCTGATTCCTGATGCTCGTCGCGAGTCTGAGCACCAGATGAACAGAAGGGTTGAGTTCCACATCGTTGACTAATCATACTTAACTTCTAAATACAAAAGGGTTCCCGAGGGAACCCTTTTTTTATGTCCGATCTCAAGTGATTTGCCACTGAATGCTGTCTTACTTTTTTTGACAAGCAGACCCACAGAAAAGAAGCCGGCTTGCATGGCAATCTGGATAGAATGTGATAAGTACCCATTACATGAATGCACAGTTCCTGTATACCGGTTGATTAGGAGGCAGATGTAACCTTCTTCTTTAGCTTGATTTATCCTATCAAGGCCCGGCGAAATTTTACAAAAGCACACTGTGTTTTGAAAGTAAAATGTCTATCCACCAGAAGACAGAGGAACCTGTAACTCAATTATACACCAATGGGCCTAGCTATGTGAAGCTCTGGCAAATAGGCTCATCCTTTCTTTCTTCCATTCAAGAGCTACTGCCGTCCATACAACGATATATTCAATAGCAATTAACCACATAGATTCCGTATACGCAGTGGTAGCATAGGCAGCGTAGGAAAGTGGTAGCAAGAATGACCACAGGAAGGGAAATCGGATGGAAGTGAATATGCTGAGAAACAAAAGCGGTGTGATATACCAGGGGTGAACTGTGGGCGATAGTAACAAATAGCAACCTAGGACCCATACTGCAAGGCTGGCAATGGTGTTCACCTGGGAGCGAAGAGAAAATAACACCAGAAGAGCTACTGTAGCTATGGGAAAAAGCAATCTGAAGATATCCCTTACTATATAAGTCAGCGGTCCGCCCAAACGGTACAAGTTGAAAGCCCCGGCATTAAACTCGAAAGTATGAAAGTAAAGTCCTATGCTTTTAAAGATATGGGTGACTGTCTCGAGGTTGAGATAAAAAAGGAAACCTGCTATAAAGGTAATTCCTGCTACCGCTATGAAGGGAATGGCTTTCTTGAAGGAAAGGGGTAGTAATAATAAGGGAAACAGCAATAGGATATTGAATTTAAAGCTCAATGCTATACCCAGCATGATGGCTGCTACATACAGCTTTTGATGGCTGAAGAAGTACAGGGCAAGGAAGGAAAATGATATCATTGCCGACTCCATATGAATATTGCCTGTCAATTCAACAATGACCAACGGGTTTAGCAAATAAAGGAGAGATTGGTAGGGAGCAATTCCCATACGTCCCAGTAAACCGGGAAGCAGCAAGATAACAAGCAACTCGGGGAGAAAGAGCAATAACTTAAGTAACAGCAACTGAAGGTTGAGGTCGTTGCCGGCAGCCGCTGCAGTTACATAAAAGAGAGCCTGAGCTGCCGGGGGATAGATACTAAAGTAGTCCTTGGAATTCAATTGATGGTACAGAGCTGTATCCAGGCTTCCATTACTGGTCGATACATCTGTTGGATGTATGAGCTCGGAAGGGCGGTAGGAGTAAGGATTTATATCGTTGACCTGTAATTGACCATCCCATGCATATCTGAAATAGTCATCGCTTAGCGTCGGGGTGGTTGGTAGAAGCAATATTCGAATAAGTACACCAACGAGGAGCGCTTCTTTCAATGCGCCGGGTGTCCTCCACCATTTATAGATAAGCAAGTAGGGGAGGAAAGAAAACATGTAAAGACCAATTACCCAGCCGGAAGCTGATCGGTCGAAGAGCAATTGCAACGCCAGCAAAGGGGCGAGTAAGAGCACATACAAGCAACACCTTATAACAGGATGTGGTGCTTGTTCATGGCTCATGCTTTGTATCTGCTATGTTTCAGCGAAAAATAAAAGATAATACCAAATCCAAACGCTGCCAATAAGTGGAAAGGCAGCAAACCATAGTCACCGTAGTAAATACCCATTGCTATGCCGAATAGAAAATACAAACAGAACAATCCTTCAAAGTAAGTTATCGATGAGATTTTCGAAGGTACATAGCTCTTGTTCTTCCATACATCACTGGCACCAACAATGTTGAACTTGGGTGTTCTGATGAACGCCGATTGTTGTCCCAGCCACCCTTTGAAAACCGCTCGTGCATTGTGCAACGACAAGCCCATGGTGATGGCCAGGAAAATGGGGAATCTCTTCAAAAAGGTACTCCAGGTGGAACGGTTGTCTTTTTCTCCCTGCCGCGTAGCTACGAAGTAGGCAAAGCCAATGGATATAGAACCGATAAGGAATACGCTGGCGTATTTGAAAAAATCGAATTGAATGTAGGTGTTCTTAATCAGCAAAAGCGGTACGCTCAATATGGCTGTTAGAAAGATAAAGATGTAGTTGGTTGTATTGAATAAGTGTGCAATGGCATGCAGCTTGACCTTAAGGGGTAAATGTGCTGACAATACACTGAAACCTATTTTCCGCGCTGTTTCGGCTCCACCCTTGTTCCATCTGTATTGTTGCGATTTAACCGCATTCATATCGGTGGGGAGTTCTGCCGGGGAGCTCACATTCTCGATATACCGGAATTTCCAGCCCTTTAACTGAGCTCTGTAACTCAGATCTAAGTCTTCGGTAAGGGTATCGGCCATCCAGCCGCCTGCATCGTAAATAGCAGCTTTCCGCCACAGGCCTGCAGTTCCATTGAAATTCATGAAATAACCGGCCGCATTTCTTCCCAACTGTTCAACCCTAAAGTGCATATCCAAAGCAAACGCCTGGATTTTGGTGAGCATACTGTAGTCTTTATTGATATGCTCCCAGCGTGTCTGAACAACCGCTATCTTTTCGTCCTTGAAATAGGAAACAGTGTCCATCAGGAAATTAGGTCCCGGTACAAAGTCAGCATCGAAAATGGCTACGAACTCTCCTTTTGCAGTGGCTAGTCCCTCCTGTAAAGCACCTGCTTTATAGCCTTTTCGGTCTATGCGTCGTATTTGTTTGATGTCTACACCCTTGTCTGCCCAGTAAGCCACTCGCGCAGCTACCAGGTCAACAGTTTCATCGGTTGAGTCGTCCAGTACTTGGATTTCAAACAAGTGCGGGGGGTAATTGAATACAGCGACAGCGTCAATCAGTCGCTCTACCACATACAGTTCGTTAAAAACCGGCAATTGAACAGTGACAACAGGTAGCTCGGCCGGATTGATAGGATCAGCCTGCTCCACCTGTTCGTGCTTTAGCTTACGGTGATAATTGATATAATGGATGGCCAGACTTAGTTGCGTCAGGCAATACAGCACCAGCAGTGTAATTGCTAACGTGTACAGTATCAAAACAAAAATGGCCATTTATTATATGTATTTAATGATCGTAACTATAATTTTATATCCTGCCATCAGCGTCCCTTTTATCGTTCCGGTGATTTTGGAAGTGCCTATTCTTTTTCGATAATCAACAGGTACTTCCATATAGGGTACGCCACGTTTAGCTGCTTTGATCTGCATCTCCACGGTCCAGCCATAATTCCTGTCAACCATTTGCAGTTCCTGCAAGGTCGACCATTGAATCGCGCGAAAGGGACCCAGGTCCGTAAATCGGGCTCCGGCAAACCATTTCATCAGCGAAGTGGCGAGCCAGTTGCCAAAAATCTGCTGAGGCATCATGCTTCCATGCTCCCTTGATCCCGCGGCGCGACTTCCAATCACCAATGCCGCTTTACCATCTGCAATAGGCTGCAGCAACGATTCCATCTGCTCCGGATAATCTGAATAATCGCCATCCAGAAAAACAACAACGTCAGGCTGTTCCTGAACCGGTTTTTCCCTGATGTATTCCATTCCTCTCCAGCACGCTGCACCATAACCCCTGACAGGCTCATTAAGAACGGTTGCTCCAAGCTCAGCTGCAATTTGCGCAGTGTTATCGGTGGACCCGTTATTCACTACAATCACGTCTGCAACCAAGTGATTAGGTATATCCTTTAACACATATCCAATGGCTCCACTTTCGTTGAAGACCGGGATAATAACATTCACCTTCATATCAGGATTATACCGCTCGTTTGAAACAGAGTGCAAAGTTAACGCAAAGCTGTGGGATATACAGGGTAACTCAATCCAGTATTTTTACTGCTTCCAAAGGGATTAATCCCTGATTGTCCAGCTGTATTCCGGTGCGATTGGCGTTTTCAGGTCCATTTTCCAGTTTTAATACACCTCTGGGGCATACAGCAGAGCATACGCCACAACCTACACAACTGGATCTGACAATATTTTGTCCCCTTTGGGCGTACCAGCGCACATCAATGCCCATCTCACAATAAGTAGAACAATTGCCACAGGAAATACACTGCCCGCCATTGGTGGTAATCCGGAAACGAGACTTGAAGCGCTGTATAATTCCCAGATAGGCTGCCATGGGACAGCCAAAACGGCACCATGCCCTGTTGCCCAGAATAGGATAAAAACCCGTTCCAATGACACCGGCAAAAATGCTTCCTATCAAAAAGCCGTAAGTTTTGGCCATAGATTTTCCGGCGCTTTCCCCCAGCAACCCGCCCTTGGCAGCACTGTCGACCAGCAACAATGCAGTCATAATGAGGATAATACCTAATATCGAGTGAATAAGGACCCGCTCAATTTTCCATGCGCGAAGCGACTTATCTGATAAATGCCGGAATGGATCTCCCGCAGTTTCAGCTAAACCGCCGCAACCACAAACCCAGCTGCAATACCAGCGCTTCCCGAAAAAATAAGTCAGTACCGGCGTGCCGATAAATGTCAATACAAGCCCCCAGACAACTACAAATTGTCCTAGCCTGCCATTCGAAAGAATGTATTTGATATTGGAGGGAAAAATAGCATCATAGTCGAGCGGCCAGAAATAAGTGAGATAGGGCTCATAATTGTACAGCCTTACCATAATGGCCGGCAATAGCCAGGCAAATATCAATTGAAAGAAAGAAACAGATATGGTGCGAAGCACCTGATAGCGGCTGTGCCGGTATTTCATAATGAACTTAATGCCCATTACCAGTACGGCAACAGTATAGAATGTACCATAAACAAACCATTGGCTGGAAGGAGTTCCTCTCAGCGCCTGACTCAGGGGTTCAAACATGTTGGTTAATCCCGACATATACTCAGGG
This sequence comes from Bacteroidetes bacterium UBA3022, assembly GCA_002346225.1. GTDB lineage: Bacteria > Bacteroidota > Bacteroidia > Chitinophagales > BACL12 > UBA11426. Next base: position 21,613 of record DDYY01000035.1, on the reverse strand, counting down.
AAAAAATACAGACTGACATAAAACCCGGTGAGCACGATTCCCAGCATCCAGCCCAGGGCACCTCTGGAAGAAATGGAACTGAAGAAAGCCCGGTTATTTTTAATCCCTTCCGGTAGGTGTCCATAGGTGCCGTAAAAAAATATCAATCCACCGATGCCCAAACCCAGCAAAGTTGACAGCAGGAGCAACAACGCCTGATGGCTTCCAATACCAACCCAGGCAAGCGCGAGCGATAATACTCCCAAAGCGATTACCGCTAAACCTATTTTTTGCAATGTGTTGTAGTTGGCCGGATGGGGATTGGCCAGTGACATACTTATATCTGAATTATTCATATGCTTAATTGTTGAAAATTAACTGGAGTAGGTTCTTCTTTTTGGCAGGCTTAACAGCATAGGATGGATGCGCATTATTCCATGCTTCCAGGAAGTCTGGCTGAAAATTGGTAAAGAATTCCGGATCAAAGGCAGCAGCAGCAATATACTGTAAAACATGATCGACGGTTTGACGGTCTTTGAGCCACTTATTGAAAACAGTATGCCGCATGCGGATACCAAATGTATTGATGCCGATGAAAAGGCGATCGCTTGCTCTATAAACCAGATGGATACATTTTTTACCACCTTTGTCTTCCCAGTAAAAATCCTGTTCTCCCTCTCTGAGCTGCGGCATAACCATGCCATACGTCTGGTATTCAATATCCAGAAATTTAGCACTGTTGAACCAATAGCCCGGCGCATATGCCTGCTGCCTTCCCAGCATATTCATGGCAGCATTCTCACCCTGGATCTTGCCGGTATACCATACTTGTTCCACCGGACGCCTGTCGGGAAGGGCCTGGTGAAACTGAGCACAATCACCGGCAGCATAAATATCTTCCACATTGGTGCGCTGGTGATGGTCGACCAGGATACCCCTTTGCGTGGCTATACCACTTCCTGCAAGCCACCCGATATTGGGACTTACACCTGCAGTTAAACCCACGAGCTGGCAGGGTATTTCTTCACCCGAAGCAGTAATTACGCCGCGTACTTTTCCTTGTCCGTCGTCCAGAATTTCTTTCAGTTCACTACCCAGACGCAAATCGAATCCGTGCTCCATAAAATGTCGCGAAATCATATCCGACTCCTGATCAGGCAGCACATTGTTCCAGTATTTGGATTCACGTACCAGCAATGTAACAGAATAGTGTCGGGAGTGTAGCATCTCCGCCAGCTCAATGCCTATCAATCCGCCGCCTACTATCACAGCACGCTCAATCCCATTGGCCGTATTTTTTTCTAGCATTTCCAGATCCTGATAACTGTACAATCCTTGAACGCCATCCAGATCTTGTCCGGGCCATCCGTACTTGTTAGGCACAGAACCAGATGCAATCAATAATTTATCATATGTAATAGTGCTGTCATCGCTTAATCGTAGAGACTTGTTATCGGAATCTATTTGTTCCACCCAGGCGCGCTTCAACGCTATCTTGTTCTTTTGCCAGAACCAATCTTCGTAGGGCTTAGTGTCTTTGTAACGCATGTGCCCCATGTAGATGTACATAAGCGCAGTGCGCGAAAAGAAGTGGTCTGTTTCTCCTGAAATGACCGTAATATCATGGTCGCTGTTCTTGCGAATGGTTCTGGCGGCAGTTATACCGGTGATGCCATTACCTATAATTACATAATGCATGCGTAGTGGTTTCTTCAAGTAAACTTACAATAGAATCCATAGAGTTTTAATTAAGTTCCGTGAATTGACGGGTGAATGCCATATTAAAAATGGAATACAATTATGTATGCAAAAAGCAGGGTGGCTGGAATTATTGTTCCAGGTTTTCAGTCATCTTTCGAACGATTTTAAATTCGCTGAAAAACTCTCGGGCAACCAGGCGGAGAAACGAATAAACCGGCACCGCCATAATCATTCCTGCTATCCCGGCAAGACTGCCGAAAACCAGCACAATAAAAAATATTTCGAGGGGATGCGCTTTCATGCGCTTCGAAAAGATATAGGGTTGTGATACATAATTATCGAACAGTTGCACCCCTTGTATCAGGGCTACCAGTTGTATGGCTATAAGGCCAATGTCGGCATCAGGAGTGCTGTTGAGCGTAGTGGTAATCGTTATCAGCAGGGCGAACAAGGTGCCGATAATCGGTCCCAGGTAGGGAATGATATTGACAATGCCACAGAAGAAACCTATCAGTAGGGCATACTGGAAACCCATGATCCACAAACCGACGGTAATGAGGACAGTCACCACGGTCGACTGAATCAATATACCACCAAAGTAGCGCGTAAGTGTTTTTTTGCTGCCGCTGAGAATATGCTGCACGTTCTCCTCCCATCGGGTAGGAGTTAACACCATAATAATCTGATAAAGCAGCTTTTCATCCCGCAGAAAAAAGAAAGAGATAAAAACAATGGAAAAAATGCCGACAGCGATACTGCCCAGACTCCCGAGTATGCCGTTCACAATGGAAGTAAGCGAAGTCACGCTGACCAGCGATTCCAGTTTACTGCTGATAAATCCTTCCAGCGTTACCTTTTCGCTGCTCCCTTCCATGTCAATAAGGAAGCGTTCCAGGCGAACCAATGGCTCTTCCAGCCGATTGGCAACCTGCACAAAGTCCACAGAGCTGATAATTTCTGCCTGTTCTTCCAGCAAAGGAATAAAAACAGCCATCATGCCACCAATTACGGCAACAATAACCAGCATAGCAACGAGGGCAGAAACCCATCGTGGAATTTTGAAGCGTCGCCATTGAATATTGTCCATGAATTCCACTACAGGCCTGCCCAACAATGATACGATACCTGCAATAAAGAAATAGGCAATAAGGATGTAGAAATTCCAGATAAACCAAACTGCAAAGCCTATGGCCAGCAGTGTTAAAAAGTTGCGGTATGTAAACCAGGATTGTTGCATAGTTGGTAGAAAACGAAATTACCTGATTTTATATGATTGCTGAAAGGTTGCTATGTTGCAGGTCCTCGAGCGTGTCGATGTCTGTCAGCTCCGGCAGTGCTTTCCAGGCCACACCTTTGCTCTCGAAAAGTGCCTGAGTCGCTGCCAATAGTTCCGGCGAGCTCCAGGGCATAGATGCGAAAACCCAGCGATTCCACTTTTTCATACCCAGCAGATAGTAGCCGCCGTCGGTAGCCGGCCCAATGACAAAATCGTGGCTATCGAGGGCATCAAAAGCCTGCTGGATGTGAGCCGCTGAAAGCGAAGGGCAATCGGCACCAATGATGACCACCTTTTTGAATTCATTTTTAAACGGGATGGATACTGCGTAATCCATGCGCACACCCAGGTCACCGTCACATTGCACATATTTTCGAAAGTCTGTGTCGCTAAATGTGTCGTTCCGCTCAATGAGATCGCTGTAAAAAATATATCGCACAGCATTTGTCGCTGCAGCCACAGATGCCGTGTGGGCCAACAATGCCTTGTACACCGTAAGTGCTTTTTCATCTCCCACGCTGGCAGCAAGGCGTGTTTTCACTTTCCCGGCAACGGGATTTTTCACCATAACTACCAGTGCTTGCTGCTTTTCGCTTTTATCCATTCGCCCTAAGTTTTTGACCGGTTCGAAGCGCAAATGCTTGGAACCCTCAGACAAGTTTGCTGTTACTCAAAGAATATCACTCAAATATCCAAATATTAGCCGGAATATGGCTGAAAGCACTAAAAACTAACGATATTTGCACCCTGAATACGTGTGGAATGGATAAATTCTCCTACATCGCTAACGCAGATCCCGCCTATATCGATTCGTTGTACAGGTCTTATGCCAAAGACCCACAATCGGTCGATGAGGAATGGGGGAAGTTTTTTGCCGGGTTTGATTTTGCCCAAACCGATTTCTCTTCTAATGGCAGCACCCATCTGGATGCGGATGAATTCAAGGTGTACAACCTGATTCTCGCTTTTAGGGAAAAGGGCCATCTGATTGCTGATACCAATCCCATCAGGCCCAGAAAGAATCGCAATGCACAACTTTCCCTGCAGGAACTGGGATTCACTGAAAAGGACCTGGACAGAAAATTCTATGCCGGCAAGTTCATCGGTATGCCCGATGCGACACTGGGAAAGATCATTGACTGGTTGCAGAAAGTCTATTGTTCTTCCATGGGCTTCGAATATGATTACATCATTGATCCCATTGAAAAGGAATGGTGGAGAAGCAGAATTGAAGGAGGAAAAGACCACATCGATTTTTCTGCAGATAAGAAAAAGCATATTCTCGATAAGCTCAACCACACTGTAGTATTCGAGCAATTCCTCGACAAGAAATATATCGGCCAGAAACGGTTTTCCCTCGAAGGTGGAGAGAATACGATACCTGCTCTGGATGCCATTATCAATAAGGGCAGCGAATTGGGTGTCGAAGAATTCGTTTTTGGCATGGCCCACAGAGGGCGCCTTAATGTGTTAGCCAACATCATGGGCAAAACCTACGAGCACATTTTTAATGAGTTCGAAGGTAATATCGTTCCCGACCTGACTATGGGTGATGGCGACGTTAAGTACCATCTGGGCTACTCCAGTATTGTCAATACAAGGGCAGGCAAGCCGGTACATCTTAAGCTTACTCCCAACCCTTCGCACCTGGAGGCAGTTAACCCGGTATTGCAGGGTTTTGTAAGGGCCAAGGGTGACATTTTGTACGAAACCGATCACTCACGGATATTGCCCGTAACCATTCACGGTGATGCGGCAGTGGCAGGTCAGGGTGTCGTTTATGAAGTTTTGCAGATGAGCGGGCTGAGCGGCTACAGGGTGGGTGGTACTATCCATTTTGTCATCAATAACCAAATTGGCTTCACGACCGATTTCGACGATGCACGTACAGGTAATTATTGTACCTCCTACGCCGCAACTGTGCAGGCACCGGTTATTCATGTAAATGGCGATGATGTCGAAGCTATTGTATATGCCGTTGAAATGGCTGTTGCTTACAGGCAGGCTTTTCAGAAAGATGTTTTCATCGATATGCTTTGCTATCGGAAATACGGACATAACGAAGGCGACGATCCGAAGTATACCCAACCCCATCTCTATAAATTAATCGCCGATCACCCGAACCCAAGAGAGGTGTACGTGCAGAAATTATTGCAGGGTAAGGACATTGAAAAGGAACTGGCAAAACAACTGGAACAGCAGTTCTGGGATGAATTGCAGGAGCGGCTCGATTTCGTTAAACAAAATAACCTGCCCTATAAATACCAGGAGCCGGAACAGGCATGGCGACAGTTGAGAAAAACTGTTAGCCCAGCTGATTTCGAGCGTTCTCCTGACACTTCCGTTTCCGATAAATTGTTGCAACAGGTACAGGACGGAATCTTTTCTGTTCCGAAGGATTTTAAAGTCCTTCGCAAGGTGCAGAAGTTATTTGAAGCCAATAAGAAGATGCTGGCAGAAGGTCAAATCGACTGGGCACTGGGAGAATTGCTGGCGTATGGTACCCTTATGCTGGAAGGGCATGACGTGCGGCTGAGTGGACAAGATGTCAAAAGGGGAACCTTCAGCCATCGCCACTCCGTCATCAGAGACGAAGAATCGGATGTATTGCACAACAGATTGAATGCCATCAAGGAGCGCAAAGGAGAGTTTAGAATTTACAACTCCCTGCTTTCCGAATTTGCTGTACTGGGATTTGAATTCGGATATTCGCTGGCGTCACCGGAACCACTGGTTATTTGGGAAGCACAGTTCGGCGATTTCTCGAATGGCGCACAGACTATTATTGATCAGTTTATAAGTTCCGGACTCAGCAAATGGCAGCGGATGAGTGGTCTGACCATGCTATTGCCGCATGGTTATGAAGGTCAGGGACCAGAGCACAGCAGTGCAAGGCTGGAGCGTTACCTGATGCTCTGCGCAGAGTTCAATATGATAGTGGCCAACGTGACTACGCCTGCTAATTTCTTTCATTTGATCAGAAGGCAGCAGAAATGGGATTTCAGAAGACCGCTGGTGGTGATGAGCCCCAAAAGCCTGCTGAGGCATCCATTGGTGATCAGTGATTTGAAAGAATTAACATCCGGTACATTTAAAGAAGTACTACCTGATAATTACGTAACCCCGTCCAAGGTTAAACGCATTCTGCTTTGTTCCGGTAAGGTGTATTACGATCTGCTCAAATACCAGTCGGAAGAAAAGCGCAAAGACATTGCCATCATCAGACTGGAACAGTTGTACCCATTCCCGCTAAGGCAACTGGATGCCATCTTATCCAAATATGCCGATGCTCCCCTGTACTGGGTACAGGAGGAACCCATGAATGCTGGTGCATGGTTCTTTATCAATAATATTCTGGGAGAAATAGGCATCAAGAGAATTTCCCGCAAAGCATCTGCTTCGCCCGCCACCGGATTTATGAAAATCCACCTGGCTGAACAGGCGGCTATTGTAGAGAAGGCCTTTACTATAAATTAATTATTCATGGCTATAGAATTGAAAGTACCTGCTGTAGGAGAATCTGTAACAGAAGTGACACTGTCCCGATGGCTGGTGCAGGATGGTGATTACGTATGGATTGACCAAAGCATCTGCGAGTTTGAAAGCGATAAGGCAACGCTCGAATTCCCTGCCGAAAAATCAGGAATCATAAAATTTGCAGTGGAAGAAGGTACAGACCTGGGTATCGGGGATGTAATTGCGCATCTCGACACAGATGCCCCGGCTCCGGAAAAGCCACAGGGAGAGGAAAAAGTGGAAGAAGCTCCGGCTAAAGAAGCGCCTCCTGCCTCCAAGGAAAAAACAAAAGAAGAACCTGCAGCTACCACTTATGCTTCCGGACATCCTTCGCCTGCCGCAGCGAAACTGGCAGCGGAGAACAACGTCGCTCTCCAGGCTATTAAAGGCAGCGGTAAAGACGGGAGAATCACCAAAGCAGACGTTCTGAATGCCATACAATCTGGTGTTGGCGCAAAAGATGCAGTAGCAATGATGCGGTCATTCAGCAGAGACGAGAAAGAAGAGAAAGTCAGCAAGCTGCGCAAAACCATTGCCAAGCGCCTGGTCGCCGTGAAGAATGAAACTGCCATGCTAACTACTTTCAACGAAGTAGATATGACAGCTATTATGGCAATCAGAACGAAGTACAAAGCTGCGTTTGAAAAGAAACATGGCGTAGGACTCGGCTTCATGAGTTTCTTTGTCAGGGCTGTTACCAACGCGCTTGCCGATTTCCCTGCTGTAAATGCATACTGGAACGAGGACCAGGTGTTGTATCATAATTATGTAGATATATCTATTGCAGTTTCTACGCCCCGTGGCCTGGTGGTGCCTGTCCTGAGAAATGCCGAGAGTCTAAGTCTGGCTCAGATAGAATCCGGTATTAAGGAACTGGCGATTAAAGGAAGAGATGGAACCCTGGGTCTGGAGGAAATGGAAGGAGGAACATTTACAATTACCAATGGTGGCGTATTTGGCTCGCTGATGAGTACTCCCATTATCAATGCTCCGCAAAGTGCTATTATGGGTATGCATAAAATTCAAGACCGGCCGGTGGCCATCGATGGGCAAGTGGTTATTCGCCCCATGATGTACCTCGCGTTGAGCTATGACCATCGCATTATAGATGGCAAAGAGTCTGTCAGCTTTCTGGTGAAGGTGAAGGAGCAGCTGGAGAAACCAGAGCATATGCTCTTTGGTACAGATCCGATTGACTTGTTACTGGATATGTAATATCCAAAATATATAATAAATAAATGAATACTTATCAGGTTGTTGTAATCGGATCCGGCCCCGGAGGATATATCGCGGCCATCCGTTGTGCGCAGTTGGGTATGAAAACTGCCATCATTGAAAAGTACAATTCCTTGGGTGGTACCTGTCTGAATGTAGGCTGCATACCATCGAAAGCATTGCTCGATTCCAGCGAACACTATTACAATGCCAGTGCTCATTTCGGTGAACACGGAATTGGTGTGGGTAAACTCACTATCGATTTCCCACAAATGATTCAGCGGAAAGCTGGTGTGGTGAAGCAAACAACGGAAGGGATTCAATACCTGATGAAGAAGAACAAAATCGATGTCTTCACCGGTCATGGATCTTTTAAAGATAGCACTACCGTTATCGTTAAAAACGCGGATGGGAAGGAGGAGACATTGAAGGCAGAGAAGGTAATTATCGCTACCGGCTCCAAGCCAGCTGCCCCCGGCTTTATCAAAATCGACAAGAAACGCATTATCACTTCTACCGAAGCACTCTCTCTGGAAAAGCTACCTGCTTCTATGGTGGTAATCGGAGGTGGTATTATTGGCTGTGAACTGGGGTCTGTCTATGCAAGGTTGGGAACCAAGGTGCATATCGTGGAGTATATGGATAGCCTGATACCTACCATGGATAAGGATTTGGGTAAAGACCTGATGCGGTCTATGAAGAAAATAGGTGTAGAGTTTCACTTAAGTACAAAAGTGACTGATGTAAAAGCAACAGCCAAACAAGTGACACTTCACGCTACCAATAAGAAAGAAGAAGCAGTTGAGATAAAAGCGGAGTACTGTCTGGTTGCTGTGGGAAGAAAGCCTTATACGGATGGTTTGGGCCTGGAAAATATAGGTATTGAGATGAATGAGCGTGGACAGATTCCAGTAAATGAACACCTGCAAACCAAAGTTGGTAATGTATACGCAATCGGCGATGTGATAGAGGGTGCCATGCTGGCACACAAGGCAGAAGAAGAAGGTGTTTTTGTGGCTGAAGTAATAGCCGGACAAAAACCACATATCAATTATTTACTAATACCTGGGGTGGTGTATACCTGGCCGGAAGTTGCCAGTGTGGGATACTCCGAGCAACAACTGAAAGAGCAGGGTGTCAGCTATAAGTCAGGGAAGTTTCCTTTCTCAGCTAGTGGAAGAGCCAGGGCCAGTATGAACACCGATGGTTTTGTAAAGGTTCTGGCAGACGCTGCAACGGATGAGATAGTAGGCGTTCACATGATTGGTCCACGTACAGCCGATATGATTGCAGAGGCCGTAGTAGCTATGGAATTCAAGGCCAGTGCTGAAGATATCAGCAGAATGAGTCATGCACATCCTACCTATACAGAAGCATTCAAGGAAGCGTGTCTCGCAGCAACAGAAAACAGAGCGTTGAACATTTAAATAGGAAGCATGAAATCGGGAATTATCGCTTGTGTATTATTGCTGTCTGTAACATCGTGCAAATCACAGAGTGTAGACCGCGCTGGTGTGGCATTTTACAACGTAGAGAATTTGATGGATACCATCGACAACCCGTTAAAGTTGGATGATGAATTCACGCCCGGGTCAGAAAAAGCGTGGAACACTGAAAAGTACCTTACCAAGTTGCAGCATATAGCCGAGGTGTTGGTGACTGCGGGGCAGGACCTTCCCGTACTGATAGGTTTGTGCGAAATTGAAAATAGAAAAGTACTGGAAGATCTGATTGGCCGGCAAGAATTACAGGCTGGAAATTATGGTATCGCTCAGTTCGATTCGCCCGATGCAAGAGGCATCGACTGTGCTCTGCTTTACCGCAAGGATCGGTTTGAGGTGAAAGATGCTTTCCCCGTTCAGGTAGATCTGAGTATGGAAGGTGGAGGGGCGACAAGAGATATTCTATATGTAAGTGGCGTTTTTAAAGCCGACAAGTCCCAAACATTGGTCCATGTATTTGTCAATCACTGGCCTTCCCGCTACGAAGGGGAGGAGGTAACAAGACCTCGCCGGATTAAAGCTGCATCAGTGCTAAAGCGCCAGATAGATTCTCTGAACAACAAATATGATGATCCGGTCATCATTGCTATGGGAGATTTCAATGACAGCCCTTTTGATGAAAGTTTGATGATTACTTTAAGCGCTGCTACGCATCAGGAAAATTTTGCAGATGAGTCTCTGGTCAATCTGGTAGCTGAATTTCAAAAGACCAATGACGGCTCTTATAATTACAAAGGAAATTGGCAGGCCTTGGATCAAATGATTGTAAGTGAGTGTTTGCTGACCGGTAATAGCCGGCTGCAGGCTGATAAGAGAAAAGTGCGATTCATCAGGAACGATTTCCAGATGTACAATAACACCAAGTATGGCCCAACGCCCAATCGGACGTATGGTGGCTCCAACTACTACGGTGGCTACAGCGACCACCTGCCAGTTTATTTTGAGATAGTGCTTACTGATCTTTAGGGAAGTTGAGCATATAACCACCTCCGCCTGCTCCGCAAAGTTTGAAAATGTGCGCCCCGCCGTTCAGGCTGTTTTCCCATTCCTTCCTGATATGGCTGGGAATGGCAAAATTGAAATATTCCAGTTGAAAGGCTGAAAGTGAATGAAGCTTCGGCAGTAGAGCCTGGCGGTTTCCTTCCAACCAGAGAGCTATGCATTCGTTGCTGAGTGGAATATAGGTATCCATTATCAATTTCCGATAGGCGTCATCTTTCATGCGCTCCATGAATGTCTCCACCAGATGCGATGTAGAGCGACTTATTTCCGTATTATAAAGTTCAAATTTTAATGGGTTGCGAACAGGTTGCGTTTCTGTTTTCCCTTCACTGATCAGCACGGCTTTATTCAGATAACTCACAAGCGGATCAAGACCTGAGCTTTTGCCGTGAAAAACGGATTCCATTCCCCCCAGTAGTTGTTTTAAAAGGTCTAAGTCTGCAACTGTCTTTTTCTTAAACCTATCGTAAATAGCAGCCACTACTGCTCCTGAACTGCCGAGGCCATAGCCCATCGGTATGTCGGTTACCAGCTCTTCGCCTTTATTGAGCGCTTGCAGAAATGCGGCAACATCAATAAAAGCATTCAGCTCGGGTTTTTCTGCACACCACTGTTGCAATTTTCGCATGATGTCACCCGGAACAGCTGAGGTGCCGTGTGGTGTCTTGTCTGACCACCAGGCATGGCATGCATGATAAGGCAACGCCAGCCCTATTCCTCCTTTCAACACACCGTATTCGCCAAACAAGATCAGTTTAGCTGGATATTTATTACTGGGTATCATGATAATTCCTGTATTGGTCCCCTTCCCATGTGATCATAAATAGGTACCTGATCTTCACAATAGGGAAGGAGTTCTTTCTGAATAAAATTACGAACCTTCCGTTTTTCGTAATAAGGATAAAGCACATGTACATTCGGACCGGCATCTAAAGTAAAACATACCGGCAATTGTGTCTTCTCCCGAAAAGCCCTTATTTTTTCTATGATAGCAAGGGTCTCCGGACGCATAAGTAAATAGGAGGGGTGCGATGTCATCATCAATGCATGCAACTCCAGAGCCTCAGCCTCCACAAGCTCGATGAACGCATTCCAGTCGCCTTTTTCAAGCACTACCAGGAGTTGGTCTAATCTGACTTTGGCGTTTTTAAAACGTTGGCGCGCCATGGGGTGGTTTTGCATCAACGCATGCCCCGCCCTGCTGGATACAGCTTTTTCCTTTTTACTGACCAACAATATGGTATCCTGTATATCATTGAAATTCATATGATAATTAGTAGGATATCCAATGGCGTACTTATTAGATGATTCCAGTATGCCCGTTGCTTTCCCCCATAAACTCATACCGGGAAATATAGAACGCGCCGCACTGCCCGATCCGAGCCGGGCAAGGTGAGAAGCCCATGAATAAACATTTTCCGGAGCCTTTCCACCGTTCATAAGATGCAGACTGCAAAGGCACATAGCCAGGGCGCTCATAGCCGAGGCACTCGAGGCTATGCCAGACGAATGAGGGAAACTGTTATGCGTCTGAATGCTCAAATGATGGCTCTTAATTAGCGGCATTTCTCCCGCAATGGTCTGCAGGTAGGTAAGCACTTTTGCTTCAAACGCCGGTTGCGGTTGACCATCCAGCAGCAATGTGCAACTGGGCTTTCTGGAACGCTTTTTCTCGATGGCAACAGTTGTTCTGGTAAAGGCTTCTTCCAGGGTTAGTGAAAGACTGGGATTGCGGGGGAGCTGAGTACCATACTTTCCCCAGTACTTAATCAATGCAATATTGGATGGACTTTTCCATGTGACTTCCATCATATGCGCTTATTTTTTCGGGAAGGTTTCTTTAATAATACCATTTCTTCATAGGGAATGATGGTAGTGTAACCGCGTTCCTCAAAATAGGAACGAATAGCTGCAGGATCCATGTCCGCTCCGGCCAGTACAAAGTCACCCCCCCAGGCACCAAGCGATTTTACTACTCCCGGAAATTCGTTAAACAACCGTGTTTGCACCCTTTCAGTTTGCAGGACGTATTGCATAACCTGTTCATGTTCATCCAGCAGGGTTAAAAAGTCGGGGAAATCATCGCAGAACAACAGGGCTTCGCTGATCTCAGAAATGATCTCAGTTTCTTCCCTGAATTGCTTACTATCCATTTGAAAAGAGGCGACAGCTTCCCGCGAACTTTGTTTGACGCCTAGGTGCACCAGCATAAGCTGCGCAGCATGCGGTGGTGTGAAGTGAACCGTATCGAATACAGGACCTTCCTCATCCAATCTGTAAAAAATGGGCATCCAGGACTTGGCGCATGCAATATCGTAGCCCGAACCGCCAAACACCATGCGATTGATTTCCATGGCATCAGCACCCGACCATTGAGCAATTAAACTTACCAGAGTGGAACTGGAACCCAGGCCCCAGTCCGGGCTAAACTCCAGCTGCGTTGTTGCAGCCTTACCCCTCAGTTGTTCCATAAAATCGGGTCGTAACCTGACTGCAGCCTTAAGCACTTTTATCAGATCGCTGTCTTGGCTTTTTGCCGCATGCAATAGCTCTTCAGGGTTGATTTCAGTTGATATCCACGGGTTGCCGTCTACCAGAAGGCTGGTCCAATGGAGCTGTGCAGCATCTTTCCCTTCCTCTACGAGCAGGCTTTGTCCTTTGCTGCAGGGGATGGCCAGCGCCAGAGCACCATTCATAACCAGGTACTCGCCTGAGATCAGTAATTTGCCATTTGCATGATAATGAGGCATAGTGCCAAAAATACATATAGAACTGCAAATGCAACCGGAAGCACGTAAATTAAAAAACCCTCACGAAGGAGGGTTTTTTAAGTGCGAATGAGTGCAGTATTATCTACTGATGGATATCTTTTTTGTAGAGAGTATGCGGTCCTGACCGACAAACTGAACAAAATAGATACCTTCAGGTAACTCGTCAACTGGTAAGGTTAATGTGCCATCACCAGTTAACCAGGGTTGCATTTTAACGACTTTACCTACGATATTGACTATCACAATTTCCTTAACACCTGAATGGGCAGATCCCATGATGGTTATTTCGTTGATAGCCGGATTGGGATATACCTCAAATACATTATCCATGCTTGGGCTGAAAAAGCTTAACCCGGATTGTAAATCACCAATAAAAACACCTCTTGCATGGTAGTTGGAGCTATCTTCAATGCTGTAAATCATCACATCTACCACGCCATTGCCTGCAACAGCAGGGCCGTCCGGCAGATTGCGACCATCGAACTGAACGAAAAATGTAATTTCATCACCGGCACCCTGATTCCAACCGTAACCAGGAGTGGAGGCAAAAGGAGCCCAGCACAAATTGGGATCACAAACGGATGTTTCCCAGTCGGCCGGTATATCATTCTTTATGCGCATCCATGTCATCTCCTGCGCTTCCGGACCAACATTGGTAACGGTAATTTCTGCTTTATGGATTTCTGAAGGATCACCATAAGCATATGCCGTGTCCATGCTAAGTTCAATATTCATCTGAGCCTGCAGCAGCAGCGTGCTGCTCAATAACAGGAGGGTAGTCGAAATAATTTTCATTTCTATTTATTTTACAACATTAAATTTCTTGACTGCGCTGTATTGCACGCCGTCATTTATTTGATACAAATAAGCACCGGATTCCATATCTGAAATATCAATTGTCATATTTTCTGTCCCGGCAGCTACAGGTAATTGCTTCACAATTCTGCCATTCATATCAGTGATAACCAACATACCGGAAGTCACCATATTACTCAATTGCAACTGGGTGGTATAGCTGGCAGGGTTCGGAGCCATATTACCTAACAGTGCCTGCATAGCATTATCAAAATCAATGCCATTCAGCGAGCCGTAGAAATAGTCGTGACTGAGTTTTACTACTTCATCGCGAATAGCATCATCCTCAATCATTTCAATTCCAATTCCAAGAAACACTGTCTTATAGGTGTCGGTTTCAGAACGAACACCTCCAATTTTGGTAGGAGAGTCGTTGTAAGTGAAGATGGCAAATCCATCGGCATCTATCACATCTACCTGATCAGGATAATAATAGGTTGTTCCGTAAGGCTTGCTGATGTCTGATGTGGCAACTGTTCCAAACCAGGCGTCGTCAGTAACAGCTGTGAATGTGGATGCTCCTGTAGCTGCATCGTTTACGAATTCAGCGTGCAAATAGTTTTCAAAGAAAGTATTCGCCGCAGGAAGGCCATTGTCACGAAAGTAATCTACTTCCCATCCAATATCCTGACCGGAAATGAACAGGTTGCCGCCTGCATCCAGGAAGTCTTTGATGTAATTGCGCAAATCGTCTTTGGTAAGCGCGGGGAAGGTCCATGCCACATTGAAATAGATGTTCTTCACATCAGCCAATGCATCGCCTTTCATACCTGCAGCAAATACATTGTCACCGCAAACACCAAAGGTGGTATTGCCGGCATGTTCCAGACCGGAAACATAAAGCGGCTCAAAATCATAAGTATCATAAGCCGAGCCATCGCCCCATGGCTCCACATTGTTTACAATTAAATCGGTAACACCTGAGATGGTGTAATAACGGGCAACCATAGGGTTGACATTAGGATCATCGGAGCTGATGGTGATGATATATTCGCCAACACCCACGCTTGTGCCTGTGGAGACGGAAAGTGTTATCTCTTCCACGCCGCCACCGGACAATGTTGCAGTGTGATCACCGGTATAGGTATTACCTGCATAGCTATAAGATGCAGTCCAGTCTGCCGGTTGATTGGCTACAAACGAAATGGTAAATGACTCACCGGCATCGCCCACATTCATTACGCTGGAGTTAAAGGTCCCGCCTGCATTGGTAAAGATGTTTTCAGAAGTATTTACATATTCCAGTTTCGGGTCACCTGTAGCTCCTGAGTTGAGGATTTCTTTAGTAACAGTTTGTTGCACCCACGCTAAAACATAAATTTCATCTTCTACCCAAACATCATCTAAGTCATAGCTATAATCGAAGCTCACTGATTCGCCAATTGCTGCCAGCGTAATCACGTCTCCTGCTGTAGTAGCTGTGAGTACCTGACGAAAGACATTCGGAAACTCAGTCTCACCGTTGGAACCCGGAGGAGAACCATACTCAATCAGTCGCTCAACTACGGCCGCTTTCAGGCGATAACTTCCTGCGGGAACTGTGCCTACGGTTTGTACCTCAACGTTGACGTTTCTGGTGCTTCCAACAGTAGATTCAGTAACAATAATCCGTATGGGGCTACCTGGTGCGGCTGCATCATCAATTAATCCCTGCGAAACGGCTGATGGACTGCCAATAACATCTCCATCCATTACCATTGTTGGCACTCCGGATACGCTATAGTAACTGATTATTGGATCTATATCTGAAGGATTATAGTCGTACATAGGATCCGTTCCGGGCCAGTAAGTGTGGTATGCCACATGATGAGTATTCGTGACATTGTTTTCGTACACAGCCTGAAAAAATGGATTCAGTGTCGCACAAGGACCACAAGAGGCCTGGGTAAAATGCTCGAACAATGGATATTTCTTGGCTTGTGCCTGTACCTCTATGGCGGAAAATACCAATATCGCTACAGCGAACAATAGAATGTATAGCTTTTTCATTAATAAATAATTGTTTATCTGAAGTAATAGATGTCTCTACAAAAATATTAAATTTCGCTGGCTTATTGCTTTACTTTGCCATCACTGTGTCATGAATAACGGGATCAACACTTTCAATCAACTCCAGCAAGAGCATATTATTCAGCTTCAAAACATTATCGGAACTGCTTATGTCATGCAGGAAAAGGACGACCTGCACGCTTACAGCCATGATGAAACGGAAGATTTGGTCTACTATCCTGCTGCAGTAGTAAAGCCCCGGATGGCGGAAGAGGTCGCTGCTATTCTCGTACTGGCGCAGAAGGCTCATATACCTGTAACACCTATGGGAGCGCGGACGGGCCTGAGCGGCGGCGCATTGCCGGTCTGTGGTGGAATCGCCCTGAGTATGGAACGGTTTAACTCTATCATTGAAATAGATGAGCGCAATCTGCAGGTAACTGTAGAGCCCGGGGTCATAACACAGACCTTGCAGGATACACTGGCTGAAAAAGGATTGTTCTATCCACCTGACCCTGCCAGTAAGGGTTCCTGCTTTATTGGAGGAAATGTAGCGGAAAACTCTGGTGGTCCCAAGGCAGTAAAATACGGCGTAGTAAAGGATTATGTACTCAACCTGGAAGTGGTAATGGCAGATGGTTCTATCATATGGACAGGTGCCAATGTATTGAAAAATGCCACAGGGTATAACCTCACGCAACTAATAGTGGGAAGTGAAGGTACACTGGGAGTGGTTACCAAAATAGTGCTGCGATTATTGCCTCTTCCCGCCATGGATAAGTTGCTGCTGATTCCTTTTTCGAATGCGGTAAATGCCTGCGCTGCCGTAAGTGCCGTATTCAGAGCCGGAATTATCCCCAGCGCTATGGAGTTCATGGAAAAGTCGGCATTTGATCTGGTGCTCCGGTACGAAGAGGATTTGCGTATTCAATACGACCCGGAAGCAGAGGCTTTTCTTTTTGTGGAAGTGGATGGCAATAATGAAACGCTGTTGATGGAGGACTGTACCACCATCGCTGCGTTGGTAGAGACATTTGGTGCCGGAGAAATCATGATGGCAGAAAGTGCTGCTGAGAAAGCGACGCTATGGAGTATTCGCCGCAAAGCAGGGGAGGCTGTTAAGCGCTACTCTGCCTATAAGGAAGAAGATACGGTGGTACCAAGGGCTTCCCTACCAAATCTTTTGAAAAAAGTAAAGGAAATTGGCAGCAGGTTTGGGTTTGAAAGCTATTGCTACGGACATGCGGGCGATGGCAATTTGCATGTGAATATTGTGAAGGGTACACTTTCTGAAGAGGCTTGGAACGAGCACTTGCCGGTGGCCATCAGAGAACTTTTTCAGGAGGTCGTCCGATTGGGAGGAACAATTTCTGCCGAACATGGTATTGGCCTGGTGCAGAAAGGATATATGGATATTGCCTTTAACGAGATACAGTTAGACCTTTTCCGAAAAATCAAAAAAGTCTTTGACCCCACCGGTATCCTTAATCCGGGGAAAATAATTGATTAGACCTTTACGCTTCGATGTCTTTATCGTCTTGTCCGTGCTTATAGTCAGCTGCAGCCACCACCATAACAAATTCTCCTTTGGGAGGATGTTCCTGAAACCAGACAATCAGCTCGCTAAGGGTGCCACGTTTGGTCTCTTCAAATTTTTTAGAAATCTCGCGCGACACAGAACACAATCTGTCACCCAGATGCAGATGGAGTTGCTGCAGGGTTTTTATGATCCTGTGGGGCGATTCGTATAAAACGATAGTGCGGGGTTCATGTACCAACTGTTGTAAGCGCGTAGCGCGTCCTTTTTTGACCGGTAGAAAACCGATATAGGTAAACTCCTGCACAGGAAGCCCTGAATTGACCAGGGCAGGCACAAATGCCGTAGCTCCGGGTAATGTTTCAATGGCTACTCCTGCTGATATGCAGGCGCGGGTTAAGAGAAATCCGGGATCGGAAATCGCAGGAGTTCCTGCATCGGTAATGAGGGCCATGGTTTTCCCTGCAGCGATTTCTGCTACTATATGTTGCACTTGCTGGTGTTCGTTGAAAGCATGGAAAGCCCTCATGCGGGTGGTAATATCATAAGCTTTCAACAGCTTACCGGAGGTTCGTGTATCTTCTGCCAGTATAATATCAACCGACTTTAGAACCTCGATAGCCCGAAAGGTAATATCGGCTAAATTGCCGATGGGAGTAGGAACAATGAAGAGTTTGCTCAAATCTCAAACACCTCGAAAGAATAGGATTCCATAATCGGATTGGCCAGCAGTTTTTTGCAGGCAGCATCTGTCAGTTCGCGCGCTTCTTCATTAGTGGCAGCCTGAATTTCCAGATGAATGTGCTTGCCTATGCGAACATCTTTGATAGATCCCAGATTCAGACTTTTCATGTTATTCGCCACTGCTTTTCCCTTGGGATCCAGCAGTTCTTTCAGCGGCATGATATTGATTTCGGCTCTAAATGCCATTTTCTATGAGGTTTTTGATGATGGAAAGGATAATGTATACCAATATAACCAATGGTATGGCTGCAAAGGTAAGTTGGAACAATGAAACAGCAATTATGAATGTCAGGACCGATATGCCGATAAGCAGATAGGACCATTTGTTGGCGCTATAGCTGAATCCATGAAGTTTCAGACTGATCATGGGAATCCTGCTGGTCATGAGCCAGCCCAATGCAAAGGCAATTCCCATCAGCACCCATTTTCCAGATAGCCATGCAGCAGCGCCCCATTCGTCGTTTTGAATGATAAGCGGCAGCGCTATCACAAAAATGGCCATCGCCGGAGTTGGCAGCCCCTTAAAGGTGGTGGATGCCTGCTCTGTATTAAATCTCGCGAGTCGCCAGGCAGCACATAATGTCAGAAAAAAGCCGGCTGAATAATACAAAATGGGATAATCGAAAGCTTCTGCTGAAACGTAGTAGGATCGGGCAATCAACTGGTACATGATCAATCCCGGAACCAGGCCGAAAGTAACCATGTCCGCAAGGGAGTCCAGTTGTTGACCGATGGCGCTTTGGGCGCGCAGCAATCGTGCTACGAATCCGTCCAAAAAGTCGATGACAGCCGCTACCATGACGAAAAGCGCTGCCGTTTGCATCCTGCCCATGTCTACATAGACATTTCGCTGGGCATCCATAATCAGCAGGTGATCGTAATAGATGTAGACTATAGCCCAGCAACCCAGCAGTAAATTCAGCAGGGTAAGCAGGTTAGGCAGGTTGCGCAGGAGTTTCATCGGCGGATGGTCAGGACTTACTGTTCATAGCATCTTCAATATCGGACACTTCGCGGGGGAAATCGGCCATAAAATCAAAAAGTCCCTGATCTGTAATGACCACATCGTTTTCAATCCTGATACCAATGCCCTCCTCTCTGATGTAAATGCCGGGTTCGCAGGTCATGGCAGCACCCACAGGAACAGGTTCGTAGTGGTTGCCGATATCATGTACATCGAGCCCCAGGAAATGTCCTGTACCATGCATGAAATACTTTTTATAGGCCGGCCATTCGGGGTCCTGCTGCCGTATATCTGTCTCCGAAATCAATTTAATACGCTTCAATTCACTCTCCATAACCTTGCCCACTTCAGCATTGTACTCTTTCAGTATCATACCTGCCTGAATCATACCCAAGGCTTCTTTCTGAACGTTCAGGCAGGCGTTGTACACCTCCTTCTGACGGTCCGTAAACCGGCCATTCACCGGAATGGTGCGTGTCAAATCGGCGCAATAGTTGCCATATCGTGCTCCAAAGTCCATAAGTATCAGGTCGCCGTCCTTACATTCCTGGTTGTTATCTACATAGTGGAGTACGCAGGCGTTGGCTCCGCTCGCAATGATGGGGCTGTAGGCGTGACCGCTGGCTCTGTTGCGCAGGAATTCGTGGGTGATATCCGCTTCCACTTCAAATTCCATCATACCCGGCCGAATGTTCTGCAGCACTCTCAGGTAGGCTTTTTTGGTGATATCGCAGGCAATTCCCATTAATTCACGTTCCCAACGGGTCTTGCTGACGCGTAGTCGGGCCATGATGGGTGCCGATCTTTCCATGTTGTGCATGGGGTAGGACTTCCGTATTTTGCGGGCAAAACGCATTTCACGGGTTTCTACAGTGATACTGGCCCTGTCGTTTTCATTGCTGTTGAGGTAAAGGTTTTCCGCATGATGCATCAGCATATTGAAAATGCCGTCAAAATCTTCCTTCCAGTGGATAGTGGGTATGCCGCTGGCCTCTCTAGCTTCTGATTCCGTGTATTTGTGGCCTTCCCAAATGGCGATATGCTCATTGGTTTTTTTCAGGAAAAGCGCTTCCCGGTACTTGGGATTGGGGCAATCGGGATATATTAACAGGATGGTTTCCTCCTGATCGATGCCACTCAGATAGAGCAAATCGCTGTTTTGTTGAAAGGGGTGGAATTGGTCGGCATTCGAGGGCATTTCGTCATTGCTATGAAAAATGGCCATGGATCTGGGCTTCAATTGCTTGGCAAACTCATGCCTGTTGCGGACAAATAAGGCAGAAGGTATAGGGAGGTATTTCATAATATAGGTATAATACGGTTAAAAAGTCGTGCTTCAAAGATAGGAAATCTATTTCCAGCGAAGCTCAGGAGCTATTTCGGGGGATATTTGAGACCGTCAGAGATAACGGCCGGCGCAAAGGCGTAATTAGGTAAAAAATTTATGTGCACTCCTTTGTGGATATCAAATCCTTGATTACCTTTGCAGTCCGTTTTTAACAGGCGGCAGGTAAATTAAGGGCGTGGACCCCGATAATGTTCACAATACTAGACCTGCATGACACCCGGAAAGCCGGGTAGGCTATGCGCACCTTTGTATTGTGGATCTCTCTTCGGCACTCTCTCCCTCGATTCACAGCAGCCTCCAACAGAATGTAAAGTATTAAGTAAAGACCAGATATGCCTACAATTCAGCAATTGGTACGCAAAGGAAGGGAGACCGTAAATTACGCCAGCAAGTCAAGGGCTTTGGACCGTTGTCCTCAGCGCCGCGGTGTTTGCACCAGGGTGTATACTACTACTCCTAAGAAACCGAACTCAGCGCTTCGTAAAGTAGCTAAGGTTCGCCTTACCAACCAGACAGAAATCATTGCTTACATCCCGGGAGAAGGTCACAACCTCCAGGAACACTCTATCGTTCTGATCAGAGGTGGTCGTGTGAAAGATCTGCCAGGGGTGCGTTATCACATCGTTCGCGGTGCATTAGATACTGCGGGTGTGAATAACCGGACCCAAAGCCGTTCCAAATACGGAACCAAGCGTCCAAAAGCTGCCGCTAAGTAATAACCGATAGCAAAGAAGAATCAATGAGAAAGGATAAACCGAAAAAGCACGTCATCCACCCGGACACCAAATTCAACGATCCGCTGGTGACGCAATTTGTCAATAACCTGATGTGGCAGGGCAAGAAAAGCACTGCCTTTGCCATTTTTTATGATGCATTAGAGCGCATAGAAAAGCAAACAGGTGAGAGTGGTTATGAAATTTGGAAAAAAGCGTTGAGTAATGCTACTCCGGGTGTGGAAGTGAAGAGCCGTCGTATTGGTGGTGCCAACTTTCAGATACCTACAGAGATTCGCACCGAAAGGAAAATTTCATTATCCATCAAATGGCTGATTGGTTTCAGCAGGAAACGTTCCGGCAAATCAATGGCAGAGAAGTTGGCTGCGGAGATTTTGGCTGCGTCTAATAATGAGGGTTCTACCATCAAGAAAAAAGAGGATGTTCACAAAATGGCAGAAGCCAACAAGGCATTTGCGCATTTCAGAGCGTAATTAACCC
>DDYY01000015.1 GCA_002346225.1 Bacteroidetes bacterium UBA3022 | reverse complement strand
CCTCTGCTTCCGTAATTGACGGCCCTCCTCCGGGAACGCCCGATTCTGAAAACTCATGGGCTACTAACCTCTTTGATTTCTATGGCATCACTGAAAACTCATGGGTGCAAAGCCCTTGTTTTGATTTCTCTGATCTGGTGGTTCCTTATGTTAAATTTGACATATGGTGGCAAACCGGTGATTTCTGGGATGGTGCCCGCATGGAATATTCCTTAGATGCAGGTGATACCTGGCTGCCTATCGGTGGTGTAGGAACCGGCGACAACTGGTATTCCGGAGAATGTTATGCATTCGGTTTCGATCCGGCAACCGGATTTTACAATCCGGCATGGGAAGGCTCAGGTGGCAGCTGGAAAACAGCAGAGCATGACCTCACCTTCCTGGCAGGAGAACCTCAGGTGCAATTGCGCATTCACCTGGCTACAGCCGGTTTCATCGGCTTTGCTGATGGTATCGCGTTTGACAACTTCTTCGTAGGTGACCCCTTCGATAACGATATCGGGGTTGTTGACCTGACAGCGCCCAGCTCTTCTCCTTCCCTGACAGCTGCAGAAGCAGTTACAGTTGAAATTGAAAACTTTGGTGTAAACCCGCAATCAGGCTTTACCGTAGCATATCAAATGGATGGTGGTGCAGTGGTAACTGAAACTTTTGCCGGTACTATTAACGCCGGAGAAACTGGGTTCCACACCTTTGCCACTACTGAAGACCTCAGTGTAGATGGTGATTATGTGTTTACGGCATGGACTGCTCTGGGCACGGATGAAGACCTATCCAATGATACCTTAATAACTACCGTTTCCAACCTGCTGCCAATTACAGGTACAGATGGATACTACATATATTCTAATACTTATGGTGGTGCGGAACCATGGTTTACCACCAGTGGTGCAGAAACCATGGATGCAGTGTATGGTCCCGGCGAATGGAACCTTGACTTTTTCGAGACCGTAGACCCGGATGAGCTCTTCTCCACTTCAACCTGCTTTATCTGGCTGGAAGGTGGTGACGCCATGGCCGTAGAAATGGAAAACTTCCTGAACGCAAACATGGAAGCTATTGAAAACTGGGTAGCATCCGGCGGGCATTTATTCATGAACTCTGCCCCCAATGAAGACAACGGTATGGATTACGGATTTGGCGGTGTTGCCCTGTTCTATCCTTACTTCACCAACAATGCTATTCCCGGCGATCCGTCTCACCCGATTTTTGACGGACCATTCACTCCAGTCGGATCATTCTGGAGTGGTTTCAGCTTCGGACATGCTACTGTTACAGGTGATGCAGATCCTATCATTGTAGATGAATTTGATGAAACCAGAGTGGTGCTGGCTGAAAAGAACTGGGGCGCAGGAAGCGTAATGTTCGGCGGTATGACACCTTTTGCTTTCCATTCACCCATTACAGAAGCTACCAATCTGAGGTACAATATAGTCTCCTACCTGGCGGCTTGTACTTTAGCTGATATCGATGCCGGTGTGGCTACTATCATTGAACCCAATGATGGCTGCGGACTGGAAACAGCTACCGTAATCGCCAAAGTGCGCAACTACGGCTTTGATCCCGCTACTGATATACCTGTTAATCTGCAGGTAGATGGCGGTTCCGTTGTAACTGAAATTGTTCCCGGCACACTTGATCCGGGTGAATCAGTTGATTACACTTTCACCGCTTTGGCAGACCTGTCAACACTGGGCGAACACGAAATCCTGGTATGGACATCACTGGCAGGCGACACTATTATCAGCAATGATACTGCCGATGCCATTATTACCAACATTCCTGTTATTGCCACATTCCCTTATTCTGAAGACTTTGAAGACGGTCCCGAAGGATGGACTTCAGGCGGTAGCAACAGCACCTGGGAGTTAGGATTCCCTTCAGCTTCCATCATTGATGGTGCACCTCCTACAACTCCTTCTTCAGAAAATTCATGGGCAACTAACCTGAATGACTTCTACGATCTCACCGAAGATTCATGGGTACAAAGCCCTTGTTTCGACTTCACCGATCTGGTACTGCCGTTTGTACGTTTCGATATCTGGTGGGAAACGCCCGACTTCTGGGATGGTGTAAGACTCGAGTACTCCACAGATGCCGGCGCATCATGGGATCCAATAGGAGGCATTGGAACGGGCGATAACTGGTATACCCCGGGCGGTTGTTACGCATTTGACTTTGACCCTGTTTCAGGTACTTATTTCCCTGCATGGGAAGGTTCCGGCGGTGGCTGGGAGACTGCGCAACATGACATAACTTTCCTCGCTGGAGAACCTCAGGTACAATTCAGATTCCATATGGCAACTTCCGGTTTCATCGGATTTGCAGATGGAGTTGCCTTCGATAACTTCTATGTTTCTGATCCATTCCCCAATGATGTAGGTGTGGTGGATATCGTAGAACCTTTCTCAGCACCTGATTTATCTACAACTGAATCAGTGACTATTGAAGTACAAAACTTTGGTACACTTCCTCAGTCAGGCTTCCCTGTCTCTTACCAGCTGGATGGTGGTGCTATTGTCACCGAAACATTCACAGGTACTGTTGATCCGGGTCTTACAGCAGAGTACACTTTCTCTGCAACTGTAGACTTAAGTGACGATGGTGATTATGAAATCTGTGCATGGACAGCATTGGCAGGTGATGAAGACCTCAGCAACGATAGTATCTGTCAAACCATCTCCAACCTGTTGCCGGTAACTGGCGACGACGCTTATTACATCTATTCAGATGTATACGGTGGTGCCGAAGCATGGTTTACTACTACCAACTCTGAGGCTATGGACGAAGCATTCCCCGATGGCTGGGAGCTCGGCTACTTCGAAGATGTTGACCCCACAAGCGTATTCAGTTCAGCTACCTGTTTTGTGTGGCTGGAAGGTAGCGACGGACATGCAGATGAACTCGAAGAATTCCTGGATGATAACATCGTCCTGATAGAAGGCTGGGTTTCTTCCGGTGGAAAGCTGTTCCTGAATTCAGCACCTAACGAAGGTGATGGAATGGATTTCGGATTTGACGGAACAGAACTCACCTATGCTTATTATACCAACAACGCTGAGGCATATGATGCTTCCCATCCCATTTTTGCCGGTCCGTTTACACCGGTAGGTACCAGCTGGTCTGGTGGTTCCTTCGGACATGCGCGGATACAGGGTGATTTTGACACCGTATTGGTTGATGAATTTGCTCCTTCCAACGTGGTGCTGGCAGAAAAAAGCTGGGGTGCCGGTAGGGTTATGTTTGGTGGTATGACCGTTACATTCTACCATTCACCAGCGACAGAAGCTTTCAACCTGAGAGCGAATATCCTGGCTTATCTGTCAGAGTGTGCTGTTGCACCTGTGGACCTGGCTATGGTGGAACTGGTATCGCCTGAAAGTGGCTGCGGACTGGGCGTAGAAGCTGTTACTGTAGAAATTGAAAACCTCTCCGGTATTGCAGTATCTGACGTGGATGTGTCCTTCTCTGTGGATGGCGGAATAGTGGTTACTGAAACCATAACAGATGTTATCGACGCAGGTGCTACTTATACTTACACCTTCCTGGCAACTGCAGACCTTTCTGCAGCCGGACCGCACACGATAGAAACATCTGTTTCTATTCCCGGTGATATTGATGGTTCTAATGATGACCTCACTACTACTGTTACAGCATTGGCAACACCGGTAGTTACACTGCCTGCCAACGGTACATTCTGTGATGAGCTGGAACTGGATGCAGGTAATCCAGGATCTACCTATCTGTGGAGCACCGGAGCCAATACACAGGAAATCATCGTTACCTCATCAGGCACTTATTCTGTAACTGTTACCAATCCTACTACCGGTTGTTCTGCGACGGATGATATAGTAGTAAATATGGAGTTCTCTCCTGTGGCGAGCTTCACATATACAGCTACCGGATTGACAGTAAACTTCACCAACACTTCAACAGGTGGAGCTTCCTACAGCTGGAACTTTGGCGATGGTATTACTTCTACAGAAACCAACCCCGTACATGTATACACTGCACTGGGTGTGTACAACGTGACACTGACAGTGTCCAATGGTTGCGGATCTGACTTCTACAGTGCTACTATTTCTGTAGCTAACAGTATTGAAGACATCCTGGCCGGAAGCACTACAGTTTACCCGAACCCAACAAGTGGCAAAATAGTCGTTACCATGGACTTCGAAGCTGCTTATGAGGTAAGGATGGAAGTGGTCAACAGCCTCGGACAAGTTGTATGGTCTGCAATACCTGGCACTATACAGAATGACACATGGGAACTTGACTTGGCTCCTTATGCCGATGGCGTTTACACGCTGAGGGTGTATGCAGGAGAAAACCAATTCTCTAAACCCATTATTCTCAATAAATAAACCCCGAACCGGTTTTAACCAAACGGCAGTCCTTCACCGGACTGCCGTTTTTTGTTTCATCAAATTGTCAGAATTTTTATTCACAGTAGGCATTTTGCAAGTTCCGGTGTTGATTACGTAACTTTAACGTAGTTTTTTAGGCATAAACCAGCTAGTAAACAATGAAGCACATGTACAAGATATTTCTAACCCTAAGTCTGGCACTCTTGGTAGGGCTCAATGCACAAGCACAGTACTGTATTCCTGACTACAGTTCAGGTACCGCCGCCGGTGACTACTGTGATGGCTTCGAGCTCGGAGACATTTCCAATTTCACCGGTGCAGGGCTCGATTACAACGACTATACCGACCTGAGTACTTTGTTAATTCCAGGGCTGGAATACACACTCACTATACACAACTGTCCGTCTTATACAGAGTACTATGCTGTTTGGATTGACTGGGATCAGAATGAAATTTTCAGTGCATCAGAAAAGTTAGGCGGAAGTGATATCATTATCTCAGCAGGAGCAGAAGGAACCATCACGTTCACTGTACCTTTTACAGCGCTGCCGGGTGAAACCCGACTGAGGCTGCGTTGTGTATATTTCCCTCCCGGTGCTATCAGCGCATGTGCTACCAGCTACAGCTACGGTGAAGTAGAGGATTATTCAGTATTCATCCCAACTGCTACTGATTATGATTTAGGTGTTACAGGTGTAGATTTGGAAACTGCCTGCGGAATAGGCGAAGAAAACGTAACGGTAACAATTACCAATATCGGTCTGGAAACTATTAGTGATTTTGAAGTGGCCTATTTCTTCGATGATCCTGTTTCAGGATTATCCACTCCGGTAGTAGAAACTTATACCGGCAGCCCGATAGCATCCTATGCATCTGTAGATTATACATTTACCACACCGGCAGACTTAAGCAACCCGGGTGATTACTCCTTTACAGCTTATACCATTTTGGATTTAGATACGGTATACAGCGATGATACCACCACCGTCAATTTTACCAACATACCGGTAATCAGCTCGTATCCTTATTTCGAAGATTTTGAATTGGGTGCCGGCGGATGGATTAATTACGGAACCGAATCTTGGGAATTGGGCACACCATCGGCTTCTATTATCGACGAGGCACCTCCTGCTACCCCATCAAGTTTAAAATCCTGGGGAACCAACATAGATGGCAACTACCTCACCTATGAAGATGATTATGTAGAAAGTCCTTGTCTGGATTTCAGTTCCCTGCTGCTTCCCTATATTGAACTGGATATCTGGTGGGAAACCTACCCTTCTTATGACGGCGCTCAGCTGGAATATTCAACTGATGCAGGCGCTTCCTGGACCGTATTAGGCGATGTTGGTACCGGTGATAACTGGTATACCACCTTCGGCTATTCCTTTGAATATGACCCTGTAACAGCAACCTATGAAAGAGGCTGGGTGGGATCCAGTGGTGGATGGAAAACAGCCCACCATGATATTGCCTTCCTGGCAGGAGAAAGCTCTGTTAAATTCAGAATGCGCTTTAAAAGCTCTTTTCTTTCCGGATACAACGGAATTGCCTTTGATAACATTCGCATCCAGGATCCATTCCCAGATGACGTAGGTGTTTCGGCCATCATATCACCAGTTTCCGATGTAGAACTCTCTGCTGCAGAAGTGGTGTCTGTGGAAATTACCAATTACGGTACCAACACTCATACCAGCCTGGATGTAAGCTACTCATTAGATGGCGCTGCTCCGGTAACGCAGCTTTGGACAGGTTCTCTGGCCCCCGGAGAGACCGACATCTTTACTTTCTCCGGCACCATTGACTTATTTGCAGATGGTGACTACGACCTCTGCGCATGGACAAGCCTTCCCGGAGATGAAGATACCTCCAACGATACACTCTGTGAACTGGTGAAGAACCTCTCACCTGTCGTTGGAACCAATGCCTACTATATCCACCTGTCTACTGCAGATCCATTTGGTTCTACTGATAATCAGGATAAAATGGATGAGGTGTTTGGTGAGGATGGATGGACTGAAGAATTTTTCGATACCATGGACCCCAATGATGTATTTAACGAAAACACCTGCTTTGTCTATATTGATGGTGGTGATTATACAGCCATTGAGTTCAAGGCATTTGTAGACGAAAATATCAATACCATGGAAAACTGGGTTACCTCCGGAGGTAATCTTATTCTTAATGCAGCCCCTTATGAAGGTGCCAACATTAATCTTGGTTTTGGTGGCGTTACGCTCAATTTCCCCAGCTATGTTTACTGGGGTGAAGCAACCGACGATGGCTTTGTGATTTTCAATGCGCCTTACACGCCTGTAGGCGACGACTGGACAGGCTTCTTCTACAACTTTGCGCACGCCAAGATTACAGGAACCGGTCTGACTAAATTGATTGAAGATTTCTATACTCCTTCAACAGCCGTTTTACAGATGAAAGAATGGGGAGAAGGCATAGTGCTCTTTGGCGGTATGACGCCGGCACAATACCACTCTCCTCCGACTGAAGCTGATAACCTGAGAAAGAACATATTTGAGTTCATGAAGTATTGTTCTCCGGTGGATGCAGGTGTAGTTGCACTTACTTCTCCTCCTGATGGTTGTGGACTCGATAGTTTGACAACCATTGCTGTGGAAGTGCAGAACTTTGGTCCGACAGCTATTGCAAGCTTCCTCGTGAAGTATCAAATTGATGGTGGTCCGGTAAATGCTGAAGTCATGACCACCAACATCGCTCCCGGTACATCTGAAATATTTGTTTTCGATGAACCTGCAGATCTTTCTGCTTTAGGTCCGCATGAAGTGTGTGTATGGACTGAAATATACGTGGACGAAGATTATTCCAACGATACACTCTGCACAACCATTGTCAACCTGGAAGCACCGGAAGTTGACCTTGGTTTTGATCAGATTGTTTGTGATTCTCTGGTGCTGGATGCTGAAAATCCGGGTATGATATATCAGTGGAGCACAGGCGCGACAACCCAGGTAGAAACAGTGGATGTTCCCGGTGAATTCTGGGTACTGGTTACCCACCCTGTAACCGGTTGTATCAAAGGTGATACCATCAATGTAGAACTCAACTACACACCTGATGCCCTGTTCGATTTCACCATGACGGGTTCTCTGGTTTCATTTAACAACCTATCATCCCCGGGTGCTGATTATACCTGGTACTATGGTGATGGAACCTATGAAATTGCAGAAGATCCTGACCACACTTTCGCTACAGGTGTTTACACCGTAGTGCTGGTAGCGGAAAACTACTGTGGTTACAGTTCTTATGACACCATCATTTATGTTGGTGTAACCGGAATCGAGACGCTGGATCCTTCGGCTATGACAGTGGTATATCCCAATCCTTCCGATGGAAATGCATTCATCAACATCAACTTCAATACAGCACGCGATGTTCGCTATGAAGTTTACAATACTTCAGGTCAAATGGTATTTGCTGAAAACCTCGGTTCAGTGATACAAGCCAACAGACCACTGAATTTAAGCGACCAGCCCGCAGGTATCTACCAGCTGGTGTTTGATGTGGATGGAACAAGATTTACAAAGGATTTCGTAATATTACGATGATCTTTTCATGAGTATATGCGAAAAGGCGGTCCTAAGTGGCCGTCTTTTTTTTGTTCACTACGCTGCAGATGGGACAAAAAAGTGGGTCGTGTCCTCTGGCTTTGCAGTATTCCCTGCCAAAAAAAATGATTTGTAAATGGAGTTTATTCCAAAGCGATTGGTCAAATAATCGCTTAAGGTCTTTTTCCGTCTGCTCCACACTTTTACCATTGGTCAGGCGCCAGCGCTGGGCAAGCCGGTGTATATGCGTATCTACAGGAAAGGCAGGCACGCCGAAAGCCTGCGACATCACAACGCTTGCCGTTTTATGTCCAACCCCCGGAAGCTTCTCCAAATCCTCAAAGGTATTGGGCACCTTACCACCGTGCGACGCTGTAATGATGCGCGATAACTCTACAATGGCTTTTGATTTACCGGGAGATAAACCACATGGACGAATGATTTCGCGAACTTCTTCTACACTTTGCCCGGCCATATCCCTTGGATTGTCTGCAAGGCTGAACAACCGGGGAGTTACCGTATTCACCCTGGCATCTGTACACTGCGCACTCAATACAACTGCTACCAGAAGCGTATAAGGGTCCTTGTGGTCCAGCGGCACGGGAGTTTCGGGATATAGCTCCTCGAGTTTATCGGTTATAAATGCTACTCTTTCTTTTTTTGTCATTACAGCGTGTAAAATTAACAGTATACACCCACTTTGGTTGTTGATAAGAATATACAACATTGTCTGAAACAGGCCCGTTACAAGGTGTAGCTTTGCCCCGTATTTCAATTTCTATGAAGAAACCGCTTTACCTGCTTTTTATTCTTATCGCCGGCACAGGCCTTGCATCAGCGCAAATTCAGTGGGCCGACAGGCTGCTTTCCTACTCTTCCCAAAGAGGTGAAATAGCTTACAGCGCAAAGCAAGTCCTGGGTCCTCCTTCCAAACTGCCGGCACTGGGCGATTGCGGTTGCGCCTGGGTTCCTAAGCTTCCCGACAATAACCAGGAGGAGTTTGTCCGTGTAGCCTTCAAAGAAAAAATTCAGGTTGAACGCATTTACGTTTCCGAGAACCACAATGCCGGTGCCATCAAAGAAATATTACTGTTTGATCAATATAATGTAGCCCATTCGGTGTACGTTCGCCCGCAAGTGGAACCCCAATATGGCAGGATGCTGGTAATAGATATTCCCAGAACTTCCTTTGTCACATCCGACCTGAAGTTGATTCTCGATACAGAAAGCGTTCCCGGCTTCAATCAGATAGATGCTATCGGTATTAGCTCCGGCAAGGTACCTTATCAAATGCCCGAAGTTCCTTTAACTGATTATTTTCAGTTTATCGGGGATGCCGAAAATCCAGGAGCCATTATCAATTCTCCCGGCTCGGATATTGCGCCCATCCTCAGCGACGATGGCAAAAGACTCTACTTTACCAGAAAAGACCATCCGGGCAATACGGGTAATGTGCTCAATGACGATATCTGGTATGCGGACATTTCTGGTAAAGCCCTAAGTACCGCAGTTAACCCCGGAGCGCCCATCAATAACAGTTACAACAACTATGTTATTGGAACCTCCAATAACGGAAAATTGCTTTCTCTTGCCAATGCCTACTACCCCGATGGCCGCCGCAGCATGGGCGTAGCTCAAACCTGGCAAAACGAAGATACCTGGCGCTACCCTCTCAACCTTTTTACCCCCGGTCTAATTAGCTACAACTTCTACGCTGAATACTTTGTCAATACCGACAGAACGGTGATGCTGGTTTCACTGGAAAAAGCCGACGGACTGGGCATGAAGGATATCTATGTTTGCTTTTCCTCTAATCAGCTGCAATGGACACCTCCTATGCACCTGGGCAATGTGATCAATACCAGCGGCAATGAAATGGCACCGTCCTTATCCCCCGACGGGAAATACCTCTTTTTTGCATCCGACGGTTTGCCCGGATATGGAGAAATGGATATTTACATCGCAGAGCGACTCGATGATACGTGGTTAAAATGGGGTACACCTAAAAACCTGGGACCAAAAATCAACAGCGACGGGTTCGATGCCTATTTTACTTACAATGACAGTTGCTCCTACGCCTATTTTACATCTACCAGAGATGCTTATTTCAACCCTGATATTTATCGAATACAGATAGCACCAGTTCTGCATGAAGAAGAGGAAATAGTAACAGAAGCCTCTACCGAAAAAGAATCCGTACAACCGCTGTCCACAACAGATACTCCGTCAGAACCTGTCGTATTGACCAATGATCTACTGTTGTTCGGAACTGTGTTCGATGAAGCTACAGAATTACCAATTGAAGCGACGGTAATATTTGAAGTTGCCGACTTCAGCTATCCTCCAGACTCCATCAACACTTTGAACAAGAATTACAGAAAAAAAATAACTGATAATATAACATATAAGGTTATAGTAATAAGTGATGGCTATCTCTACCACGAAGAACTGGTGGAAATAGCAGAAGTCAATGAGCAAAAAGTGAAACGGATAGACTTCAGACTAACCCCGGCCAAAAAAGGAGAATCGTTCAGACTTGACAACCTTCAGTTCAGAGCCAACAGTTATGTTATCAAGAGTGAATCTTGGGAGGAACTCGATGAATTGGCTATCTTCATGAGGAACAACAGCAAACTGCGGGTAGAGATTGGAGGTCATACCAACGGGCTATGCGACGATGAGTATTGCAATAACCTGAGTAGACAAAGAGCCGAAGCTGTTAAAACCTATTTGCAGGAAAAAGGTATAGATGCCTCCCGGATTGAGGCGGTAGGTTATGGAAAATCAAGACCCATTGCATCAGATGATACACCGGAAGGACGTTCACTCAATCAGCGAGTGGAGGTTACTATCCTGTAATCAGATGAGTGCTAAAAACCCCCTTCTTTTACTGCTGTTATCATGGACGCTAATCCTGCCCTTGCACGCGCAGGATATTCAATGGGCCGAGAAGTTAATCGGATTTTCTTCCCAGAAAGGCGATAAATTATTTTCAGCAACACAAGTGCTTGGTCCACCAAGCCGCTTTCCCCTACATGAGTTTACTCCCTGCTCCTGGATGCCTTCAGCAGATAAAAACGAAGGAAGTGTTTTTATCCATGTGGGCTTTCGGTCTGTTCTACCCAGTAGTGAAATTCTGCTGATACAAAGTCACGTACCATCAGTCCCGCTCGAATTGCAGATCATCAATACCAATGGAGCCACGATTGTGCTGAGGGGCAATACTCAGACTGCCGGCAACAGGATGCGGTACCGTTTGAATTATCCGGAGGTAATCGCCGAAATTAGAATCGTCTGGCTGCCTTCTCAAACCAACTTTCAACTCGATGCTATCGGCATTGGCAATGGCGAATGGGATTTTGATTTATTGTCCCCGACCAGCAATACCATCAGCAATAAAGCGAAGAAGATAATCTCATTGCAGTCTTCCAGCGACGAGGTACTGCCCGTTTGGAGCAAAGACGGCAATATGATTTACTTCGATCGCAAGGGACATCCAGAAAATACAGGGATAGAAAAACTGGATGATATCTGGATGAGCAAACGGCTGCCATCGGGCGCATGGACGCAACCGGAACATCCTTCCTCACCATTGAACAATGAACAGCATAACTATGTCAATGCCGTTACAGATGATACTCCTTCCCTGCTGCTGGGGAATGCCTACGGAGGAGACCATCCGCTGGTTGTCATGCAGCAAATCGATAATGTATGGTCAGGACCAAAGCCTGTTTATGTGGAGGGCTTTACCAACGCAGACCGCTTCAATGAATACCACCTTTCGGCTGATGGGGAATATCTTTTGTTTGCAGTGGAAGCAGCTGATGGTTGGGGTTTGCGCGACATCTATGTCTCCAGGCGAACAGGACCCAATTCCTTTGGCAAGCCCGCCAATCTGGGTAAATCAATCAACACTGCAGCTGTAGAGATGAGTCCTTCCCTTTCCCCTGATGGCACCACATTGTATTTTGCGTCAAATGGAAGGGCCGGCTATGGTGGCTATGATATCTACGCATCGAAACGACTCGATGATACCTGGACAAAATGGACAGACCCTGTAAACCTGGGTCCTCAAATCAATACTGCCGGCTGGGAAGCCTACTTTTCTGTGAGTCCCGATGCAACTGTTGCTTTATTTGCGTCCTCCTTCCAAAGCAACAATTTCGACCTGATGGAAGTGGCATTAACCCCTGCACCGCCGGAAGCGCTTACACTTTTTGTGCATGTGGCAGATAAATCGGATGGACTCCCGGTACAGGCTAAAGTTGTCTGCCTGCAAATAGAAGATGCCGGCGGCAATAAAGTAGCCACGGAAATGAACAGGCAGTTTGGTAACAATCCCGAGGTACTACCCGGTAGCAGATACATGCTGGCCGTAGAAGCAGATGGTTATTTCGGTGTAGTACATGACCTGTTGATAGCCGACACAGCGACAACTTCTGCTGTGTTGGATATTATGTTGATTCCCCGGAAGGCAGGTGCGACCTTTAATCTGGAGGAAGTGTACTTCAAAGCCAATACCAGTACACTGCTCGATTCATCCTTTACCGCGTTGACGGAAATGGAGGTCTTTCTCCTGGCGCATCGCGAGGTGAATATTGAAATCAGAGGACATACCAATGGTTTGTGCGACGAGTCTTACTGCCTGAGCTTATCGCGCAAAAGAGCTGAAGCAATAGCGGCCTATCTCTTATCCAGAGGGATTGCTCCTGAGCGCCTAACTACTAACGGTATGGGCAAAAGTGCACCGGTTGCCGACGACAGCACTCCGGAAGGGCGACAAAAAAACCAGCGAGTAGAAATTGTTCTGTTGAAAGTTGAATAGGCTGTACATTTTCATTGCTTAACTTCGCACAAAGCGAATTTATGTCTGCATTAGCAAATCGAATTCTTTCTCTCGACGAATCAGCCACCATCAAAATGGCCCAGCTTAGCCGGGAATTGAAAAGTCAGGGTCGAGATATTGTAGACCTCAGTCTGGGTGAGCCCGATTTTGATACTCCTGAAAACATACGCAATGCAGCTAAAGCGGCCATTGATGCAGGATACAGTCACTATACACCAGTTGCCGGTTACCTGGATGTGCGAGAAGCCATCAGCTATAAATTCAAAACGGAAAACGGACTGCATTACAGTCCTCAGCAGATTGTAGTATCCAATGGTGCCAAGCAAAGCATCATCAATACCGTGCTCTGTCTGGTTAACCCGGGCGAGGAAGTGATTTTACCGGCCCCCTATTGGGTGAGTTACAAGGCCATGGTAGACCTTGCGCAAGGCACTGCTGTGGCGATTAAGAGCTCTGTGAAAACCGACTTCAAAATCAGCCCTGAGCAATTAAGGGCTGCTATTACACCTAAGACCAAACTTATCATCTTCAGTTCCCCGTGCAATCCGACGGGAACCGTATACAGCAAAGCAGAACTCGAAGGACTCGCCAAGGTGGTGCTGGAATTTCCGGACCTGTATGTGGTGAGCGATGAAATATACGAACATATTAATTTTAATAACAGGCATGTAAGCATGGCCACCATTCCCGGTATGGAGGACAGAGTCATAACTATCAATGGCCTTTCCAAGGCATACGCCATGACCGGCTGGCGACTGGGTTACCTCGGAGCTCCGCTGGATATTGCGAAGGCTTGCGATAAGATGCAAGGTCAATACACCTCCGCTGCGAGCAGCATCACACAGCGCGCCGTTATTGAAGCCCTCACAGGCGATCAGTCGGCCCGCAAGGAAATGCAGGAAGCATTCTTAAAGCGTAGAAATATCGTATATGACTTATTAAAAGAAATAAAAGGATTACAATTCAACTTACCGGAAGGAGCCTTCTACTTCTTTCCGGATGTTCAATATTTCTTTGGCAAGCGCTTCGGTGATACCGTCATTCAAAACGCAGATGATTTATGCATGTACCTCATTCAGGAAGGTGGTGTTTCAGTGGTTACGGGAACCGCCTTTGGCGATGATAACTGCATCCGTCTATCCTATGCGGCAGCTGAAGCAACTATCAGAGAAGCAATTGCAAGAATGAAAAAAGCCCTGGAACAACTGGTATAATGGCAGCAACTCCCTCCAAAACGGATCTCTTCGAAAGCTTCAAAAATCTGAAAGTAGCTATTGTTGGCGATGTCATGGTGGATGCTTATATCTATGGGCATGTAGACAGGATTTCCCCTGAAGCGCCTGTACCTGTGCTGTTGGTGAACAGAAGGGAACAACGACCCGGCGGAGCCGCCAACGTCGCAATGAATATCAAAGCCATGGGAGCCACACCACTCTTAATAAGCATGGTAGGTGATGATCGCGACGGCAGTGCTTTACTGAATCTGCTGGAAGATAAAAATATAGCCTCCGGTTACATTGCCAAGGATCCGGGGCGGGTTACGACCACCAAAACGAGAATCATTGCCAAGGGTCATCAAATGATGCGTCTGGATCATGAAAACAGCAATGAAATCAGTGAAGAACTGGAAAACATTCTACTCGAGCATATAGCAACAGTGGTAAAGGAAGAGACTCCGGACGTGCTCATTTTTCAGGATTACAACAAAGGTCTGTTGACCGAAAAAATCATTCGTGGCGCTACCATGATTTGCCTGAACAACAATATACCCGTAGCAGTAGACCCCAAAAAACGACACTTCTCCAGTTATCAGATGTGTACCCTTTTCAAGCCCAACCTCGGAGAAATCAGCGACAATCTGCTGCAGGAGATTGACCCAAAGGATATAGAAAGCTTGCGCGCTGCCGCATTGTCATTGAATGAACGCCT
The DNA here is from genome assembly GCA_002346225.1 of Bacteroidetes bacterium UBA3022. GTDB lineage: Bacteria > Bacteroidota > Bacteroidia > Chitinophagales > BACL12 > UBA11426. Next base: position 27,092 of record DDYY01000015.1, on the reverse strand, counting down.
GCATAATGGTATTACGCTCATTACCCTTTCCGACAAAGGAGTTTTTCTGCATTCGGGGGAACATACACTCTTGGAACCTGCCCATGTCAGGGATGTTGCCGACGTTTCGGGTGCCGGAGATACAGTTATTAGCATAGCGGCCTTATGTCTGGCAGCAAGAACAAGCCTGCCTACCCTCGCTGCACTTTCCAATCTGGCAGGAGGCATTGTCTGCGAATACCAGGGTGTGGTTTCTATTGATGCAGCAAGACTTGCCAGGGAGGCCCGTCAGCACGGTATCGTTTGATGGGAACTTTCGGCCATATCGGTATGTTTCAATGGTCAGAATCAGGACAATAAAATTTATACAGCATGCATATAGAACAAATTTATACCGGTTGTCTGGCTCAGGGAGCCTATTACATCACCAGCAATGGCGAGGCGGCTGTAATCGATCCGCTGCGGGAAGTGCAACCCTACATAGATCGCGCGGCAAGAGACGGAGTGACAATCAAGTATATTTTTGAAACACATTTCCATGCTGATTTTGTCAGCGGTCATTTGGATTTATCCAAAAAGACCGGAGCGCCCATCATTTATGGTCCAATGGCCAACCCTTCTTTTGATGCCATCATTGCCACAGACGGGCAGGAATTCCTATTAGGAGATGTAACTATACGTGCCGTTCATACGCCCGGACATACAATGGAGAGTACCTGCTATCTGCTGATCGATGCAGATGGAAAAGAAAAGGCGCTTTTCTCTGGTGACACCCTTTTTATCGGTGATGTCGGAAGACCTGACCTCGCCCAGAAAGCGGCATCCATGACCCAGGAAGAATTGGCCGGCACATTGTATGCTTCCCTTCGCAACAAGATAATGACCCTGCCCGATGATGTAGTGGTGTATCCAGCCCATGGAGCAGGTAGCGCCTGCGGTAAAAACATGAGCAAGGAAACAGTGTCCACCATCGGTTTACAGAAGCAAACCAACTATGCATTGCGTAGCGACATGACGCGGGATGAATTTATTAAGGAAGTTACGGATGGACTGCTGGCACCTCCCGCCTATTTTCCAATGAATGTTGCTTTGAACAAAAAGGGCTACACCAGTTTCGACGAGGTGAAGCAAAAAGGTATGCAATCCTTATCGGTAGCTGCTTTTGAAGCCGCCGCAGAAGAAACAGGAGCCTTATTACTCGACACCCGCAGTCCAGATCAGTTCTACAAAGGTTTCATACCACAATCCATCAATATCGGCCTCAATGGTGATTTTGCTCCCTGGGTGGGTGCATTAATTGCCGATGTACAGCAACCGCTTCTATTGATTACGGAAGCAGGTAAAGAAGAAGAATCCATCATGCGATTGAGTCGTGTAGGTTTTGATAACATCATTGGTCACCTTGAAGGCGGTTTTGCTTCCTGGGTGGCGGCAGGCAAAGAGACTGATACGGTGAACAGAATATCGGCAGCCAGCTTTTCTGAGCGCTGGCAACAGGCCCCGGAACAGAAAGTAGTGGATGTGCGGAAGGCTTCGGAATATGCGGCAGAACACGTCAATGAAGCTTATAACAGGCCACTGGCTGCCATCAATGAATGGGTAAGTGATATCGACAACAACGAACATTTCTTCCTGCATTGTGCCGGCGGTTACCGCAGCATGATTGCAGCATCTATATTGCAAGCCAGAGGATTCCGAAATTTCACAGAAGTAGAAGGCGGTTTTGGTGCTATCAAAAAGACTGATGTCAGCACTTCTGATTTTGTTTGCCAGTCCAAGACAATGGCGAGCTAAGGCTCATCAGAGCTTGTGGGTAAAACGGAAGGTGAAATTTCGTACCGGTTCCATGTAGGCAGGTCGTAACATGTACATGTTATTGAATACATTGTTACATATGAAGAAAATTTCAGTGTTATCATTGAAGGCATATCCAGCCCGAACATTGACAACTGTTTCGCCATTAGTATTCATCTCCCTGTATTCAGCCAGCCCGGAAATAAAGCTGTTGAATACTTCATCAATAGCTTCCATATAGCTGTTGTAGTTGACCTCCAGCCCTGGTCTGAAATGCTCCATAGGTAACAACATATCCCATTTGACAACATGCCGGAACCTGTATTTCAGCACATTGAAATCGGCTGTTGATTGTGCATCAATGAGCGAATCAAAGTCTTGAAACTGAGGATCGATATAGGTGTATCCTGCCAGTAAGGTCAACGGTAGGTTGCCTATCTTACCTTCCCCGGCAATGGAAAACTCCAAACCTCTGATTTCTGTGTTACCGATATTCAGGGATTTGAATCCGTAGGGAAACACGCCGCCATTTTCCGGGTAATAACCGAAAGTAAATTCCATCATATTGAAATAGCGGGACACAAAGGCAGACACATCAGCGTAAGCCTGCCATCCGTTGATTTTCAGGCCCTGCTTGAGTCCCACTTCTGCTGTCCATCCGGTTTCAGATTCCAAATCAGGATTCGGATAAATATTAAAAAGACTTACACTTGTATTGATGAATTTCTCGGCCACTGTCGGAAACCTGTAGCCCTGTCCCCAGGACGCCCGGAGAAATGTAAAATCTGCTAATTGATAGCTGCTGCCAATCCGCACCACCGGCCTCGCCTCATCCAGATTATCCAGTTGATTTTGCTCGTACCGCACGCCACCATTGACCTGCCATTTTCCGAAGAATGTTTTATCCAGTTGCAGATAGGCCGCCTGGTTGGTAGCGACGTAGCTGGTATCTCCATAGAGCTCCGCATTGACCATGCCGCGATTGGCGGTCAGGCCTGCAGTTACCACCATATTCCATACCGGAAGTCGGCGCTGGAATTGATATTCCCCGTAATACAAATCGGAAAGGACGCCCTGTTCTGTTTGGGTACGGTTGTCGGACTTGTAAAAGCGGCCTTGTAACTTGTGTTTGTTGCCCGCACCATCATAGTACTGCACAAATGGATCAAATGCCATGCGCGTCCCCTGGTTAATGGTCAGGGTATTATCGGCAGGTACGTATAAACCACTGTCGAGGTTATTCCAGTAGAAGAAAGATACACTTCTGTTTAACTGAAGAACACTATTGAGCCCTACTGTCAGATTACTATTTACTCTATACCGCGTTTGGATATTGATACGACCAAACCGGTCGTGATCATGCTGCAGGTAGCTTTCATTGGCGTAGACATAAGCCCCGGCCACCAGATCAAAGCGATCAAATTTCTGACGATGGGAAGCATTAACCCCTGTAAAAAAAGGAATGTCATTCCCCCACCAGCGCTGTGCTGTATCGGAGGGGCTATCGTAGATGCCACTGAACATGGTGATGCGCGTCTCGGGTTCCGCCAGCGGATAAGCTGTTCGAACGTTGATGATTCCATTCAAAGCGGAAGAACCGTACAGAGCAGATGCGGCCCCTTTGATGACCTCTATTTGTCCGATATTCTCCATCGGAACAAAGTTCCAGTTCGCTAATGCGGCATCTGCCGTCAACAGGGGAATATCATCCATCAATAATAAAACCCGGCTTCCAGCACCATAGGAATAACCGCTGCCACCGCGAATGTTCGCCTGTCCGTCGATGACGTTAACACCCGGAATTTTCTGGATAGAGCTCTCAATCGTTACATTATTGGAACTCTCTATTAACTGCGGCCCGAGCACCTCGATAGAAACCGTTTCTTCCCCTATGGCTTTTTCATATTTGCTTCCGGTAACCACCACCTCATACAATTTCCCCACTTGCTGCACCATCGCAATCTGCCAGACTGTATCTTCCCCGGCCCTAAAGGTTTTGCTTTCAGGTGCATAGCCCACATAGCGAAATACCACAACATCGTCGGGCGACACCGACAGTCTAAAAATCCCGTCTATATCCGTAGCTGTTCCGGATCCATCGCTGCTGTTCAAAACTGTAACGCCCACCAGTGGATTCTGATCTTCAGCATCTACTACATGTCCCGAAATCATCAGGTTTTGCGCAGAAAGATTCGCATGTACCAGAGTTAGAACAATGGTCAGCACGAAACAATGAAATTCTGATATCTTTAACATGATTGAATCAATCAAAGATAAACAATAAGACAACTCAGTCAAGTCTTAACCACCAAGTTAAGTATAGGAATGGAATCAACGTTATTGCAGCAACTGGTAACCCGACAGCAGGCATATTTTCAAACAGGCGCTACCAGGAATTACGATTTTAGAAAGCAGCAATTGCGGCGGCTGCTTGAATTGGTACAAGCCCATGAAGCTGCCATTGCAGCAGCTTTGATGCAAGACCTCCGCAAGTCGCCGATGGAAGCTTACGCCACCGAAATCGGAGTGGTTATGGAGGAATTGCGCTACCACCTTCGGCATTTGCGCTCATGGATGGCACCGGAAAGTCTGCCTACCCCCCTCATTCATTTCAGGGCAAAATCTTACACCCTTGCTGTGCCACATGGCAACACCCTGATTATTGCACCCTGGAACTACCCCTTTATGCTGGCGCTTCGACCTGCCATTGGAGCAATGGCAGCCGGCAATACCGTTGTTATAAAACCATCAGAAGCTGCACCAGCCGTTTCCCGCATTCTGGAAGACATCATCAACAAGCATTTCAGGGAGGAATATTGCAAGGTTGTTTCAACCGATGCGAAAGGTGCCGCAGCGCTGGTAGAGCAACCTTTCGATTTTATTTTCTTTACCGGGAGTTCGGAAGTGGGTCGCAAAGTTTACAGTGCAGCAGCACAAAACCTCACCCCTGTTGCACTCGAGCTGGGCGGAAAAAACCCTTGCATTGTCGATACCAATATGCATCTGGAAATCACTGCCGCCAGATTGGTATGGGGGAAATTCACCAATGCCGGACAAACTTGCGTAAGCCCGGACTACATTTTTGTTCCAAGGAGCATGGAACAGCCACTGACCGACGCGATAATCCGAAATATAAAAAAATGCTATGGATCTGATCCTCAGTTATCCGGCAGCTACGGACGGATTATCCATGAGGGACACTGGGAGCGATTAGTAGGTTTGCTCAAGGATTGCCAAATAGTGCATGGCGGTAGCGCCGATAAAGAGGACCTCTACCTGGAGCCGACGGTTGTTACCTGCTCTGACCCGAAAGCCGCCATCTGGGAGCAGGAAATCTTTGGTCCTGTAATGTTGCTGGTTCCCTACGATGATATGGAGGAGGCATTGGCCACCATCCGTCAGCATCCTACGCCGCTTGTGGCCTATCTGTTCAGCAACAATGATGCGCTGGCTACAAGACTGATGCGTGAAATAAGCTGTGGCGATTTTGTCATCAACGACGCAGTAGTTCATTTTGGCGATATCTTCATGCCGGTAGGCGGCAAAGGACAAAGTGGCTTTGGGAAATACCAGGGAAAAGCCACTTTCGACATTTTTTCTCACCATATCAGTGTTTACCATAAGCGGTTCTTTCCAGACCTGTCCTTGCGCTATCCACCTTATTCCGGCAAAAAAACGTCCTTGTTCAGGAAGCTTTTTGCTTTTACTTACAATAGATGATGACGTAAATCACTTATTTATGACCTACAAGCCGGTATTGTCTGATTATATTTGCGTCAAATATTATTCATGACCAAAAAAATACTTGCATCAGGAATTATGACTGAAAAGATTATTGTTGGCAATCTCCACAATAATTTCAGTCAATTAATGGATTTCTTCACGCGGTATAAAATTCAGCACCTACCCATCACTTTCGATGACAAGCTGCTGGGCATCATCAGCATCAACGATATGCTAAAGTTTGTAGAGAACGCTATCACAGATGGCGCTTCCTTCACCGAAGCTACGCTCAATGAGCGGTTCAACCTCGAGGAGACGATGACTCATAATCCTGTAAGCGTGGCACCCGACAATTCCTTAGTAGAAATTCTCGCTATTCTGAGCGAAGGAAATTTCCAGGCACTTCCAGTGGTAGAAAACGGCCTCATCAAAGGCATCATTACCAATAAAGACATTGTACGGGTGTACGAATGGGATTTAACCCATTAAAAGAAAAAGCCGCTTGTTAAGCGGCTTTTTTTATGATTATACCTGATACAACCAATTGTAAGTATCGGGTCTGTGCCCTTTGCGTATATTTCGCATTTCATCCTTTAGCCATATGGAAACCGGTCTGTTGTCAATAGATGGCAGCATATAGTGCTGGCCCTTATAGCCAATCTCGCCAATAGGTGCTACTGTTGCCGCCGTGCCTGTGCCAAATGCATCTGTCAACCTTCCGGAGGATGCTGCAGCAATGATTTCATCTACAGTGATATCCCGCTCTTCTACGGTATATCCGTTATCCCGCAGCAGCGTGATACAGCTGTCGCGTGTTATACCCGGTAAGATGGCTTTTTCTTCCAGGGAAGGTGTAAGCACTTTATCGTCAATAACGACAAAGACATTCATGGTGCCAATTTCCTGTATGCGTTTGAACTCGTAGCCATCGAGCCACAGAATCTGATCGTATCCATCCAGTCTGGCTTTCCGGAGCGGTTCCATAACTGCACCATAATTGCCCATGGCCTTCACGTGGCCGGTGCCTCCTCTGAATGCCCGTACGTATTCATCCGACATGGTGACCCTAACCGGTTTCTGGTAGTACTTCGATACAGGGCAGCAAAAAATCATGAAAACGAAATCGTCGGCAGGTTTTATGCCCACGAATTCATCATTGGCAAACATGAATGGCCGGATGTACAGCGCGCCTTCTTCCGTATCAGGTATCCAGTTGCTATCCATACGCACCAGCGTTGTCAACGCATCCATGAATAGTTCTTCGGGAATTGTGGGCATGGCCATCCTTTGGGCGGAAGCATTGAGTCTTTCCCAGTTCTTCAATGGTCTGAACAAGCGGGCATTCCCCTGCTCATCTTTAAATGCCTTCATCCCTTCAAATACTCCCTGTCCATAATGCAGCACCGAGGAGGATGGATGCATAGGAATGTGACCGAAAGGCTGTATCCGCGCATTCTTCCATTCGCCATTTTTATATTCTGCAATAAACATGTGGTCCGTGAAAATCCTTCCGAAAGGAATGTTTTCATAGTCCAGCTCCGTCAGCCTGGTTTGTGCAATGGGTTGCACATCGATTTTAAAAGATTTTTCTATAACGTTCATATCTCCCTTTTTACAACTGCTTACTAATGGTTTAATTTACTGCCGAATCAAATAGTTAAGGAATCATGATTCGGTTCGAGGAAGCTCTTCTATCAATACAGTTGTATCTGATAAATAGCTCAGCAAAATTAACAAAATCGGAGCAAAAAGTTGACTTCAAAAATGCGAAAGGCCACCCTTTATCGCCGATTTATCTTTGTTTTGATTCATCCGGAACAAGCGACCATACCGCCTTGCAGGACATGGTAGGTAAACTCGCAGCAGCCCTGCCTTTTACTGATTACCCACCGTTGCAATTGGACATAGCGCAACTGACTCCGGTAGAAAAAGACTGGGCCAACTGGCCCCAAAAGCCACAGTTTGTTTTGCTGCATGGCATAGACGGACACCTATTGGGATGCCCGGAAAAGCTATCGTCGCTGGTACCCCGAACAATCGAAGAAAGCACCTGGATGGCATGTCCTTCCTTTGAGGCATTACAAAATGACCAGCCTTTAAAATCCCAATACTGGAAAAAAGTGAAGCAAATGTTGTCCCTATGATTGAACTAGTCTTTGCCACTAACAACAAGAACAAGCAAAAAGAAATTCAGGCGGTCCTGCCTCCGCAACTGAAGGTACTCAGTTTGAAAGATATCGGCTGCCTGGAAGAATTGCCGGAAACCCATGCCACCATTGAAGAGAATTCCATGGAAAAAGCGGTGTACGTGCGGGAGAAGTATGGCTATCCGTGTTTCGCAGAAGATACCGGACTTGAAGTGGCTGCCCTGAACGGAGCACCCGGTGTGTATTCCGCCCGCTATGCCGGCACAGGAGTAGCTGCCGACAATATAGCCCATCTGCTTTTCGAACTGAATGGCATAACCGATCGTCGCGCGCGATTCAAAACCGTGTTCACGCTCGTGACTGATACCGCTCTGGAGCAGTTTACAGGGATTATCAATGGTACTATCACACAGCAACCTACCGGTGAAGGCGGTTTTGGCTATGATCCTGTTTTTTTACCAACAGGATATGAAATCACCTTTGCGGAAATGGAGCCTTCCGTCAAGCAGGTTATCAGCCACAGAGCCCTTGCTTTTCAAAAACTGGTCACTTTTTTGGAGACCACCTACAAATTGTGAATTAATCATTATTTTTAGTCCTAGAACAGCTTAATTTTAACCCTCAACAAGTTCTATGCTCACCAAAACAGTTGACCGTAATTCCGGAGATGAGCTTTTGGTCAAAGAGTGCATTAAAGGCAACAGACAAGCTCAAAAAGCACTTTACGACAAATATGCTTCCAAAATGCTGGGTATTTGCGCGCGTTACGCCAACGATATACCTGCAGCCGAGGATATTCTTCAGGAAGGATTCGTAAAGACATTCAGAAATCTGGAAAAATTCAGATTTGACGGATCTTTCGAAGGATGGCTCAGAAGAATCATGGTCAATACTGCCATTGAAGCATACAGAAGAAAAAATCACCTTTACCCCCTTTTAGAAGCTACTGATAGTCAATATGATATCTCATACGACCACGTGTTGAACAAACTGGCCGTGGAAGATATTATGGAGATTATCAACAAGTTGTCGCCCGGCTACAGAACCGTTTTCAATATGTATGTTGTAGAAGGATTTTCACATAAAGAAATCGCGAAGCAACTAAACATAAGCGAAGGAACGTCTAAGAGTCAGTTGGCACGAGCACGGTACATTCTAATGGAAGAAGTAACCAAGCACTTTGGTCACTACAAGAAAGCAAGTGGGGAATAAGGAATTCAATAACGAACATATTAAAGTTCAACTTTCTAACTGGGAAATAAGTCCTTCCGATAAAGTATGGGAGGGTATTCACCAGACGCTGGAAACCGATCGAAAAGCCATTGCTGCCGAAAATAGAAGGAAGGCGCTTTGGAGCGCAGTCGCTGTGCTGCTGCTGACCTTAACCGGTATGCTATTCTTCCAGTCATCTCCCGGTATGCAAGCCTATGAAGGTATTGGCTCCCCCCCAATAACACCCTTGAATAGAAATTCACAAAATACTTATAATCAGCAACTTACAAATCAAGCTGAAAGTATAACTTCCGATAAAAATGCACCCGGATTCATTGGCGGTGCAGAAGCGTCTGATCAGGCGATAGCAGCAACGAATGTGGCAGAGATGCAACAGGCAGCGCCCACAGATGAGGTATCTCTCGTTGCAGAGCTGCCTCTTTCTGCTATTTATGAAGAATCTGCATCAGAGCATCTTCAGCTACCGGAAGCCCCTACTCCTTCGGATGACCATACTACTATTCTTGCACAGAGCGCCACTGAAATAGCATCAACAGATGTACCGAGAGAAAGCAATGACAAAAGCGGTTATGCTGTAGACAGGGGAATTGCTGCGGATGATGCCGATTACGCGCACGATTTTGATGGTATCACGGAACTAATCAACGAAACAGACAACAGTCTGCATGGATTCTACGCAGGTGCCTCTGCCGGATACAACGCAACCACCATGCTGATCAACAGAGCCATCCTGAGCAATTATGAGGGCGCTACCAACAGTTTCCGCCTGCTGCCTTCCAAAGGCCTTGTACTGGGTTACTTTATTAACGACAGGTTTTCTATTCAGGCTGAATATGCACACAACATAGCAGAGGGAGTGGCCATCAATACTGCAGAAGGGGCCAATGACAGGCAGCTCAACCTTTCCCTCTACTTCGATCAGTTTCCGGTGATGTTCAAATTCAGAACACCAACCTATCATGCTGCCATCAATCGACCAGGCTCCCTGAACCTGATAGCTGGTTTACAATACAATAAGTTGCGCGCCTATAAGATTCCTCAGGAGCGTCGTTACGAGATAAGTCCCAATGATGTGATTTTTGAACCTACCAGCTGGTCATTCCTCGCCGGAACTGAGTACGAACTGTTTGTATTCCCCAACTGGATGGTATCCTTAGGTGTGGAAGCCTCGATGTCGCAGGACCTCAGCACTTTCGACAACCCACTGAGCAATTACCCCAAGCACAGCTTTACAACCGGTATCAGAGGTGGCATTTACTATTACCTCGGTCGTGATTAAACCGTTTCCGAATCCCGTGCTGTTCCTGCTTCTTCTCATGAGTGCTTGCAGGCATGAGACTGCCGAAAGCCATCAATTTACGCCATTGTACGATTTAGGGACATCTACCTTTCAGGGATTTCCGGGAGGTCTCTATCCCGAAGGCACCAACGAGCCACCCCTCTCCCACACCCAAGCCATCGTTACACAGCTCTCCATGTTACAGCCCCTGAATACCGCCGGCATGCCAGACACTTCCGGCAATGTGGTACTCGCAGGCTTTGGCTACAGCACCGCAGCGATGACGACCACCGCAGCTGCTCGGCTATGGGAGGATTCCTGTAGTGGTTCTGCTTTGCGCATCATCAGCGCAGCACAAGGAGGTATGGATATAAATTCCATGCTGGACACTCCATCCGGGTATTGGGAAAAAGCGCTCGAGCAAATTACAATGCTGGGGTATTCGGCTGCTCAGGTGCAGCTTGTCTGGCTCAGCACCGGCGATATGCAGGTATATGATCAGGAATTTCCGCAGCAGGCCCTGAGTCAATTGGAGAAGTACAGAAAAGTATTGCAATTACTGCAACAGCATTTTCCCAACCTGCGCCTGGTGTGGGTTTCGGACCGTGCTTATGGAGGTTATATCACTAATAAACAGGCATTACCCCTTCGCGAACCTGCAGCATACTATACTTCCTGGGCTGTAAAATGGCTGATAGAGCAACAAATTCTTGAACAGCCCAGCTTCGGCTACCAGGACATCCCTTGCATTGACTGGGGACCAACATTATGGACCAACGGTGCTATCGGGGACAGTAAAGGTTATACATGGAATCGCTCCGATGCGGATGAAGGCGGTATCCATCCTACTGAAGCAGGAAAATGGAAAGAAGGAAAACGCTTGTTTCAATTTATTGTGAACTACCCCGGTATGCCGGAGTGGCTATGCCCTTCTACCGCTCAATAAAGGCGCAGGAATGTATCATTTTCCAGAAATCTTCCAGGAAAAAGGCAAAAGTCTTATCAGTAGCTGTATACTCCATGATAAAGAACTGATTCACGCGTTGAACAATGACTATCAGTTTCTCCTGCGATAGCTGATTTAATCCTACCCGTAAATAGTACATCTTCTTCCCGTTCACCATGACCTCGCCGGAATCTTTTACTGCATAGGTTATCCTATACTGCTCCCAGGTATCAGCGCTGAGTCTTGCATAGAATGCTGCCATCTCCTCCAGCGTCTTACTGCTGTCTTCTGAAACTTCACGGATCACAGATACTGTTTCCCGAAAAGTGGCCGGGTAATTGGGATTGGGGTTGCGGAGCTGTAAATACAATTCGTCTGAGAGGCTATAGTCCCGATTCCACTTATAGGTATAGCGCACTGTAAATCCACTGGGATGCACATACCTGTTCGTGCTTTCGGTAGAATCAAAAGCCAGTTGAGGTAGCAGGAATACGAGTGAATCCTCCTTTGGGGGGCGTTTCCCTGTTTGAGCGACTGCATCGTTCATGCTCAGCAGCAACAGGATAATGGCTATGGAATGCACCAACTTTGACATATCAATCTGACTGTAATGAAGGAAGTGGTGTTGTATGAAAGTACTGGAAATATTTAGATAAAATGGATGCGAGAAGTACTATGATGGTCATGATACAAATCATCTTCAGCATCCTGCCATTGCGCCAGCGCCATTCTTCGAAATCATCGTTGGTTGCTCCCAGCTGTATGCGCCCATCGAGAGAAAGATAGCCCAGAGAGAATAATACAATGAGCACCAGTTCGAACGCAATTCCTACGATAAATTGATACATAAGCTATTTTATTGGACAAGCATACCGGCCAGTGTTGCCGTTAAAAAGCAGGCTATGGTGCCGGCCAGCAGCGCACGCATTCCCAGTTTTGCCAGGGTACTTTTCTGACCGGGAGCAAGGGCGCCTATACCACCAATCTGTATACCTATTGAAGCAAAATTACTAAATCCACATAAGGCATAAGTGGCAATGATGATACTCTTGGGATCCGACATTAAACTCCCTGCTTTCATGGAACCCAGGGAGCCATAAGCGACAAACTCATTTAGAACAGTCTTCTCTCCCAGTAATTGTCCCACCAGCATAATATCCGCAGTAGGGGTTCCCATCATCCAGGCAATGGGCGCAAACAATAAACCGAACAGGTATTGAAGTGTAAGTCCGTCGTAGGCTGTTCTGCTTGCAATAACCTCATTCAATCCGGTCCAGTTACCAATCATATTGCTGAAGACGTAGTTCAGCATGGCCATGACAGCAATGAAGGTTATAAGCATAGCCCCAACGTTCACTGCGAGCTTCACACCATCAGTGGTGCCATTGCTCAGCGCGTCCAGCACATTGGTTCCGAGTTTTTCCTTGTTGACACTAACCGACCGGTCTACTTTTTCCGTTTGCGGGAACAGCATTTTTGCTGCTACCACTGAGGCAGGTGCACTCATTACGGAAGCAGTGAGCAGGTGGGTAGCAAAAATCCGCTGCTGCTCCAGGTCTGCACCGCCGAGAAACTGTACATAGGCCGCCATAACACCACCCGCGATAGTCGCCATTCCCCCAGTCATTACACAAAGAATCTCACTTTTGGTCATGGAACCCAGATAGGGTTTTATCAACAGCGGAGCTTCCGTCTGACCGATAAAGATGTTGCCGGCTGCAGAGAGGCTCTCAGCACCCGACATGCGCATTGTCTTGCTCATTATCCAGGCAAAAACATATACTATCTTTTGTAATACACCAAGGTAATACAGCACAGATGTAAGCGCCGAAAAGAAGATTATAGTAGGAAGTACTTTGAAAATAAAGATAAACCCTACGTTAAAGATCTGATTGGAATCCCCATCAATTATCTGGGTATTGCCGGGCCAGGAACCTAATACAAAAGATGCACCTGCATCGGTAAACTGGATGATCTGGACAAAGAAATTGCTGACCCACTGGAAAGCCTGGTAGACGATAGGCGTTCTTAAAACGAGAATGGCAAAGACAGCCTGCAATGCAATACCCGTAAGTACGAGTTTCCAGTCGATGGCTTTTCGGTTATTGCTAAACAGGTAACATATACCCAGCAAAAACGCAATGCCCACCCCTCCCCTTAGGATATCTTCTATCATAACTGGCAGGAAAAATACTTCAAATTATTGACAGTAAAGCAGCGGGTAATAAAGTATGTTCGAAGATCAGGTTGGCAAACCGTCAGGCCTCGCGACGTTCGATTTCGTCTCTTATCCGGGCGGCCTTTTCATAATCTTCACTGGCCAGCGCTTCTTCGAGTTTGGCTTTCAGATCTTCTGTTGATACCTGGGATAATTCATCTTTGGAGGCAACAGCACTCAACTCTTCTGCCAGCTCATCCAGGTCAGAGGCTTCGTCGTCGTCATCATCTTTAGACTCGTCTGTGAGGATGGTTCCTGCCGATTCGAGAATGAACTCATACGTATAGATGGGGCATTCAAATCTTACCGCCAGCGCCAGTGCATCGGAGGTGCGCGAGTCGATGTCTATTTCCTGACCATCTTTTTCGCAGATAAGTTTGGCAAAAAAGATACCGTCCTGCAGGTTATCGATGATTACTTCCTTGAGCTGGATTTCGAAAGCCCCCAATATGTTCTTAATAAGGTCGTGGGACAAGGGCCTGTTGATATTCAATTTTTCAATGGCTACTGCAATCGCCTGGGCTTCGAAGGCGCCGATAACAATGGGAAGCTTGCGCAATCCGCCCACCTCTGCCAGCAGTACAGCGTAGCTTTGAGATTGGGTAATAGTGTGGGATAACCCTGTTATTTCCAGTTCAATCTTTCGCATGATAGCAGGGCTAATATACGCACTTATGTTTGATGAGCAAGTGACTCAGGTTCAAGAAGCCTTCATTTTTTTGATGGCTTCTGTCAGCCTGGGCACGACATCGAAGGCATCGCCTACGATTCCATAATCGGCAGCTTTAAAGAAAGGTGCCTCGGGATCCTTGTTGATGACAACAATGCATTTGCTTTGGTTCACACCTGCGAGATGCTGAATGGCGCCGGAAATACCTACTGCTATGTATAAGTTCGGTTTGATGGTAATACCTGTCTGACCAACATGCTCATGATGTGGCCTCCACCCTATATCCGAAACAGGTCGTGAACATGCTGTGGTAGCACCCAGTTCACCGGCCAGCTCTTCAATGATGCCCCAGTTTTCCGGACCTTTCATACCTCTTCCGGCAGAAACCACCAGTTCCGCTTCCGGTAACGGAGTCATGCCTGCCGACTCGTTGATTACTTCTTTTACAGTATAGTCAAAATCGTTATCACCTAGCAATACAGCAAGTGCTTCCACTGCAGCAGCTCCTTCCTTCACAACATAGGTGTAAGCATTCGGATTGACGGTAATAACAGCGGCTCCTTCCTTGTTACCGATATTTCCCCACGCTTTACCGGAAAACATGCTTTTACGGTAATTGCCTTCTGCATCCGGTAAATCCGATACACACGCCAGCAGTCCTGCATTCATCCTGATGGCTACACGCGGTGCCAGTGTTTTACCGGTGGATGTATGGGAAAGCACCACTGTGTCAGCTCCTGTCTGCTCTACTCCGGCCATGATACATTTTGTATAAGACCTAGAGGTGAGATGATTCAATTTCGCATCTGCTACATGCCATACTTTGCTGATACCCACCTTTCCCAGTTGTTCGAGGTCTCCGTTACTTTCTCCCAATGCTATGGCCACAGCTTCTGTGGATCTGGAAGCAGCTAAATCTGCAGCATAGGCAGCCGCCTCAAAAGCGCTTTTCTTCAAATTTCCATTCTGCAGTTCAACAAATACCAATATAGACATATGAAATAATTTTTACTTTAAATAACTTTTGCTTCATTCTTCAATAAATCGATAAGCTGCTCCGCATTTTCTGCCGGAATCATCTTACAACCACCTTTTTCAGCTGGAAGTGCAAAGGCCGCTACATGTGTACGTGCGCCGGTTCCGGAAGGCTCCACCACTTTTACGGGTTTGCTTTTTGAAGCCAGGATACCCCGCATATTGGGAATCCGTGCCTCAGCCATTCCCTTCTGTGCACTCAGGACGAAAGGAGCTTTGACTTCCACAATTTCCTTGACACCTTCAATTTCCCTTTCCAAAACGAATACGTCGCCATTCTTATCCAGCTTTGATGCCATGGAAACGTAAGGTAAATCCAGCATCTCGGCGATAAAGCCACCCATGATACCTCCGTTGTAGTCGATGGTTTCCTTACCTGTCAGTATGATATCGTATTGTTCGCCGTTCATGGCCGCAACGATTTCCGCTGCAGTTTGATAGGCATCTTCCGGTTGCATATTAATGCGTATGGCATCATCTGCACCCAGTGCCAATGCTTTTCTGATAATTTGCTCATTATCGGCCAGACCTGCATTGATAACAGTAACAGTTCCGCCAT
Source organism: Bacteroidetes bacterium UBA3022 (assembly GCA_002346225.1). Lineage (GTDB taxonomy): Bacteria > Bacteroidota > Bacteroidia > Chitinophagales > BACL12 > UBA11426. The sequence continues at coordinate 11,509 of DDYY01000015.1, read as the reverse complement.
TGGCCTCCTTTAATTCCAAAGCACGCACCAGGGCATACCATTCATCATAAGGATTGATGATAAACTGAACCTTATCCTCGTTAAATTTGGTGTTGTTATCGGTGAAAGAAATCTTTGCCGTAGTATCCGGCACCTTGCTGATGCAAACTAGAATTTTCATACATTTATAATTATCAGAGAAGTCCTTAAATTTCGCTGCAAAGATAGTATTTAACAAGCACAAACCGCCACTACGATGACCAGAATGGAACAATTGAAGCAATTTCTTAAAGAACAACCCAATGATCCATTCATGCAGTATTGTATCGCGCTGGAGTATATAAAAACAGGTGACAAGGAAGAAGGTTTGCTGTGGTTCGACAAATTGCAAACAGGGCATCCGGATTATGTCGCCACCTATTACCACAAAGGCAAGCTACTGGAAGCATTAAACAAAAAAGAACTGGCAGAACAGACCTACTCCACAGGCATAGAGGTAGCTCAACGGATACAGGACTACCATGCACTGAGTGAATTACAGGGAGCCCGCAATGAGTTGGTGAATGATTTTGATGTGGAATTCGACGACTGATGCCTGCATCATTCCAAAATACAATTAGGGAATTCATTACTGCCAACCGGCTTTGGACGAAAGACCACCGGCTGCTGGTAGCTGTAAGTGGTGGCCGCGATTCGATGAGCCTTTTGCATTTCCTTTTCCACGAAGGATATCCCATGCTTGTTGCCCATGTTAACCACGGCCTGCGGGGTGCAGCCTCTGATGCGGAAAGTGACCTCGTAGCTGCCACCTGCGTGCAATTAGGGCTACAATACTTTGTATTGCGTGCCGATACGAGGGAGGTTATGGAAAAAGAGGGTCGCTCGCTGGAGGATGCAGCACGTGTTATCCGGTACAGGTATTTCCGGCAACTGTGTGCAGATCACCATTGCCATCGGATTATCACAGCCCACCATATAGATGATAATCTTGAAACGACCCTTTTGTTTTTAACCCGTGGCACAGGCATTCACGGCTTCAGTGGCATTCAACCGCTGAACGGTAATATAGCCCGCCCCTTTCTGGCTGTTACACGAAATGAGGTAGCCGAATATGCCAGCGCGCATCAAATTGCATTCCTGGAAGATGAGAGCAATACAGATAAACGGTTCATGCGCAATAAGATCAGACATGAGGTGATCCCTACCTTGTTGAACATCAATCCTGCGCTTCACGAAACTTTCAAGTCAACAGCTCAAAATTTACGCGAGGCTGCCCAGCTATCGGAAATTGCAGTAGAAAAAGCGTTGCGAAAGATGGTGCACATCCGAGAAAAGGAAACCTACGTCCATAAAGCTGCCTTGCTACAGCACCCTGCCCGACGAACACTATTGCATTACCTGCTCCAGGATGGCGGATTTACGAGGTCTCAGCAGGACGACATCCTGCATGGCCTGAGTGGTCAGGCACTTTATTTTGAAGGAAGCAGGCAACGCCTGTGGATAGACAGAAAGCATATCGTACTGGCACCTGCTCAGGAAGTAGCCAACAGGGCTATCTGGCATGCAGGAGAAAAATCGGTGTATTGGATGGATTTCAAAATGACCATGGAAAAATACACTGCCACCAGGGTCCATGCTGTTTCGGACAGCGATACCATTCTTGTGGACGCCTCCAGATTACAATTTCCGCTGGAAATAAGACCGCGTGCGCAAGGCGACTATTTTTACCCGCTGGGATTGTATAAGTCTTCGGGCCAACCGGGCAAGAAAAAGGTGAGTGATTTGCTGACAGACAAAAAGTTACATCACTTTCAGAAGGAACGCGTCTGGGTGCTGGTCAGTGGTCAACAAATTGTATGGGTAATTGGCATACGCCAGGATGAACGGTTCAAAGTCAAAGAGAACACCCGTGATATCCTTAAAATAAAAGTGCTCCCCATCAAGAGGAGCACCTTTTACTGATGTATAAGTTGATCAGTTTACCTGAATGGCAGACTGAAAGAATTTATCTCCATTGGACAATTGGATAATGTACATACCCGCCTGGGTAGCCGGCATTTCGAGCTGTAACCTACCCTGTGCCATTGTTTCTGTGCTGTTCATCACCTGCCTTCCGGTAATATCCATCATTCTTACCTGCCACTGGCCATCCATTTGACCATCAACAGTTACATTGACCATTCCACCCAAGGCCACAGGATTTGGATACAATTGCATAGCAGCGGTGCCGTCTATGTCTTCAATGGAAGTAGGCGAAAATGTCTCTGCTCCCGTGCTAAATGTTCGGTAGGTATTGTATCCTTCACAGGTATTGCCCTCACCCACTACCTTCACTTTCCAGCGGTAGGTTTTTTCAGGTAACAGGTTGGTAATAATGGCCGAGGTATCGGTGGTGTAAATGCTGGCCGCAATAGCCGTGAAGTTCACCGTCAAGCTGACAAGAACAATATACGCCTCTGCATTTTCGACACTCGCCCAGGACAGTTCTGCATAGTTGGAAAACAAATTTTCCTGTAAATCTTCCGGGAAAAGTAAAGTAGTTGTGTCTACATCTGTGATTACAATAGGATCGTATGCCAGGAGCTCATCACGTGGACCATTGATATTCGCAATCATGGCTTCCTGTTGCAAAGGGCTGAATTTGTCTGTACATTCATCGTTGCTGTAGGACATATAATAAGTGCCATCCGGTTGAAATTCCACGCCATCTGGATCCGTGAACGTTGGAGGTCCGGAACAGTTCCATCTGTAGGGAGCATAATCGGGCGGCGTATCACAAAACCCATCTGCCGCAAAAACACAGTTGTCGCCATCTACCTGCTCTTGTTCAGACAAAGATGGCGTTCCCCATTCCCATCCGTAGAAAGTATGCGGCAGCGAAAAGAAATGTCCTAATTCGTGCGCTATCGTAGAATTACCTATACCTGCACAGGCATTAGCTACAGCCATGGCATTACCTGAAGGTGAAAAGTAACCGCAATTACCCGCAGGGTCACCCACAAAATACATGTTGACCACATTCGCAACGTTATTTTCCGACATCATGTAAGCACCATTCAACCAATCGTGGTTATAGTAATCACTATTGTTGATGTAATTGATGCCTTCGTAGATGTAGAAATAGAATCCGGTTGGTGCAAACTGATCGTTCAGATCGCAAATGTCCTGCATCAGTATATTGAGAGATATGTATCCTCCCCCTTCATCGTTGCCCACCACATGCACTTTCAGTGGAACATAAATAATGTCATCCTCCCGGGTACTTCCGGCAATAGAAAGATTTTCCAATTGCCAGTTGCGCAACCAGGTCATTTGATCCTCCGACATCTCTGTGCCGCAGTAATTGTCCTGACTCCAGGCTAGCGTCTGTGTCAGTACAAGCAGAATAGTTAATACTTTTTTCATATTTCGGTGTAAAACTACCATCTTAACAATCAAAGCCAAATTTCGTTCTCCTATCCTGCATTAAAAGGCTATAAAAGCAGTAACTTTGCGGCAAAATCTGACGCTAAAATGAATAAAGTAACCGTTATCGGAGCCGGCAATGTAGGGGCAACCGTAGCCAATGTGCTGGCTCACAAAGATTTCCTCAGCGAAATAATTGTATTGGATATCAAGGAGGGCACTGCTGAAGGCAAAAGCCTGGATACCTGGCAGCAAGCACCTGTTGATTATTACAGCACATTTGTTAAAGGAGTTACCAATGACTATGCAGCAACTGCCAATTCTGATGTGGTAGTTATTACTTCCGGCTTACCCAGAAAACCGGGCATGAGTCGTGATGACCTGATTAATACCAATGCCAACATTGTAAAGCAAGTAACGGAAAACGTGCTGCAGCACTCGCCTGAAGCCATCATCATCGTTGTCTCCAATCCATTGGATGTAATGAGCTATTGTGCTTACTTAGCTGCTAAGGTAGACTCACGTCGCGTGTTTGGTATGGCAGGTATACTGGATACTGCGAGGTACCGCGCCTTCCTTGCAGAAGCACTGCAAGTTTCTCCTAAAGATATTCAGGCTATACTCATGGGTGGTCACGGTGATACCATGGTGCCACTACCCCGTTTCACTACCGTTTCCGGAATTCCTGTTACGGACCTCATCGATGCGGAAGCGTTGAATGCCATTGTAGAGCGCACTAAAAAAGGTGGTGGAGAAATCGTGAATCTGCTGGGTACCAGTGCATGGTATGCACCCGGAGCTGCCGCTGCTCAGATGGTAGAAGCCATCCTAAAAGATGAAAAGCGCATTTTCCCCTGCTGCGCCATGTTGAATGGCGAATACGGTCTTTCCAATATTTATCTCGGTGTACCGGTCAAGTTAGGTCGTAACGGTATTGAGGAAATCATTGAATTGAAATTGAATGATGCTGAAATGGCGCTGTTGAAAGACTCTGCCACAGCAGTAAAAGAAGTGCTCGATGTATTGGACAATATGAAATTGTTCTAAACCAATACTTACTTCAATAAAAAGGCTGTATCAAATTGATACAGCCTTTTTTATTAATAGGTCAGAAAGGAATAAACAACGTTTAATATCGACACTATGGATATGACTAAAGCATAGCACATCAGTATAAGTCCTGTTTTTAGAAGTATCCATCTTTTCTTTTGTCTGAAAACTACGCGTTGCGATTGCAGCATATAGGCAAACCCGATGAAGACCAGCAGCAGCCAGAACCAACCGCTTATCAAGGCCAGAAATAGCAGTATGAGAATTAAGATAAATAAGAATATGTGCAAGTGTAATGTATATACCAGATGCTCCTCCAGATACAACTGTCTTCTCCAGTAGAAAGCCTTCAACAACAGTGCATAGATAGGCAATAGAAAAAACAGCATCTTGGGAAGGTTCTTCAGAAAGGCACTTACAAACTCCCTATTCACATCCTCCATCGGTTTGTTATTAAGCTCAATGGTCTTAAAGAGAAATGCCTTAGCCATATACCCGGGTCGTTGCCCATCCGGCAGACTATCGAGATAAGCCTGCATGGCTTCTCTGGTCTCTCTCAAGGGATAAGAGGTATTGAATAGAAAGATACTGTCTGATAAAGATATGGAGTCGACAACTCCTGGCAAGGATTCGCCGTTACTGGTAGCAATACTTACTGAACCGTTTAAATTCCTGCTTTCTGTCACAGGAATAAAAACGATAAAAAAAATCAAACTGGTAAAAACATACAACCTTATAGGATGAATGTATTGGGTTCTTTTTCCTGCTGCATATTCTGTTGTCAGAAAGCCGGGACGAGTTATGAGCAGTTTCAGGGTGTCAACTAAAGCAGAATCAAAGTTGAAATAGGAACCCAGCAGCTCCTTTAGCAAATACGGAAATGATTTGTAGGGTCGTATTCTTTTTTGTCCGCATACATGACAGAACTCTCCCTGCAACGGTGTTCCACAGTTGAGACATAAATTTTGCGTATCACTGTTTACCTGCAACATACAGCCATTACAATACTACATAAAAAAAGGCGCCCGTAGTGGACGCCTTTTATTGGATTGATATGTTCTTATCGCATGAGTATGACTGTTCCGGTCTGGCGAATTTCCTTGCCGGTAAGATCATCTTTTGCTAAAGCATTCACTATGTAAGTGCCCATTTCCGCTTCCTTGCCCTGGAAGAATCCATCCCAACCGCGATCTGTAGTATTCCATTCATACACCTGCTCGCCCCAGCGGTTGTAAATCTGGAATTCCAATAGCGTTCCGGGGCCGATAATAACAGGGATGTAAAAGTCATTCAGTTCATCACCGTTCGGGGTGAAAGCATTGGGTGTAACAATATAAACCGGATCCTGTACAAAGACCGTTACAGAGTCATAACCGACACAACCGAATTCATCGTAACCTGTGAGGTAATATACTGTTGTATCATCAGGAGAGGCAATAGGATTATAAATCAGCGGATTCGACAATGATTCGGCAGGCGTCCATTCATAGGACACCCCTCCATCTGCAATAAGTTGTGTGAACCCACCCAGAATTATCACTTTATCCTGCCCGGCATCGATATCCGGTTCTGGCAAGAGGTCAATGTATACTACATCCGTATCCGGGCAACCTAACTCGTTATAGGCTATCAGGAAGTAATACATATCAGTGAGTGGAGCTTGCAATTCAGTATTCGGATCATTAACATCTTCGAGATAAACAGGTGGCTGCCATAGATAGGTAGCACCACCGCTTCCCTGCAGATTGATGGTATCACCAATACAGATGATGGTATCGTTACCTGCATTCGCAATTCCTTCCACACTTTCTGCATTGATGGTAATGGTATCAATAATGGTATCACATTCACCAATACCTTGCACGAAATACACAACTGTATCGTAAGGAATAGAAATAACCGTGGTACCGGTATCGACATTCAAGTAGGTATCAGGGAACCAGGTCCACTCATAACCTGACCCGTTGGTAATGTTCAGCACTACCGTATCACCCTGGCAAGTATTGTACACATTATTTTCAGGACTGATGTCTGTGCCATCTGCCGTGACCTGGGTGATTCCTCCTGTTTGGGTAGCTAATAAGGCTTCCTGTAAATCGGAAGGATCCAGTACGTGGGCAAAGTAAATCGTATCACAAGTACCTGCAGGGATATCGATTTTAAAAGTTATCTGAATAGCACAATCACAAAACTGCGAACCGGAGCTGCTGTAACCTCCTGTTCCATTCCATGCCTGTTCCGGGGTGGCGGGAGAAATAAAGAAGTTTCCGTGACTTACTCTGGAACGACTATCCAGTGCGCCAATTCCCAGAAAACAGCCACAGGATGAGCCTTCTGCTGTTACGAGAGATGTATCGTCACCGGGGAAATTATAGATTATATCATTGGTAGTTGTGTAAGGACCACACCAGTCAACATCCTGATCAGGGTCCACATTTCTGGTGTAGTATAAATCAGTTATATCGGAATCACCTGTATTGCAAAGTTCCACCGCTGTTAAAAAGTAGAGACCTGCATTGCGCATGGAAGTGGTTTGAACGATATTCAGATTCACATCCCCATCGGAAATCTCACCTTCCCATACCGCCTGCTTAATACCACCTGACAGCTCGAAGTAACCGGTTACGCTACCATCTATATCTGGACCAAAGCCAAAGCCGTAGCCCTGGCAACCGATAGCGTGATTTTCCCAAATATCCGAACCCACCTGAATGGCCCAGCCTTCTTCAGGCGAACCGGGAGCAAAATAATCACCGCAGAACACCGGTTCTCCGGGACCTGTTGCATCGTCCCAACCATCTTTTTCGTGGTCAGCTACGAAACCCAGTCCGTTAAAATTAATTTCATGGTAGTCACCAAATGGTCCGTCGGGCGGTGTCACCGAAGTTCCGTAAACCCCGCAATCGGAAATAGCTAATTCGATAAAGCACCCCTGCAGAAACACAGAGCCACCGGAAATCTGAGCATAAGTTATGCCCGAAGTGGAGCATATGAGCAGTAAAGTGCCTACAATAGCTTGAAAGGAGCGTTTCATGTTGTGCGGTTTCTTTGGCCTGTAAAGGAATAAAATTACCAAAAAAACAACTAATTGAAACCAATGTTCAAATCATAACACAAGCATGACAGACCGACCTGATGGTCATCAGCGCATCAATACTACGGAGCCTACATCTGTCAGCTCTTTGCCTGTAAGGTCATCCAATGCCCTTACATTAATTAAATAGGTGCCGATTTCAGCCTCTTTACCTGCAAAATAGCCGTCCCAACCCCTGTCAACGCCATTCCACTGATACACCATCTCTCCCCAGCGATTAAAGACCTGAAAATCGAGCAGTGTTCCGGGACCGATGATTACCGGACGGAAAAAGTCGTTCAAATCATCGCCATTTGGTGTAAATGCATTAGGAGAAACTATGTAAACAGGATCTTGTACGAAGACCGTTACTGAGTCATACCCTACACAACCGAATTCATCGTAGCCTGTGAGGTAGTAAACAGTAGTATCTTCAGGTGAAGCGATAGGATTGTATACCAATGGATTGGACAACGATTCAGCCGGCGTCCATTCGTAAGTCACGCCCCCATCTGCTATAAGCTGGGTAAATCCGCCCAATATCATCACCTTATCTTGTCCCGCATCGATATCAGGCACAGGCAACAGGTCGATATACACCATATCAGTGTCTGAGCAGCCCAGTTCATTGTAGGCTATCAGGAAATAATAAGTATCTGTTAATGGTGCCTGTAGTTCGGTGTTGGGATCGGAGACATCTGCCAGATAAACGGGTGGTACCCATTCGTAAGTAAAGCCACCGCTGCCCTGGAGGTTGATGGTATCACCGGGACAAATCACAGTATCTGGTCCCGCGTTGGCTGTACCTTCTATGGTATAGGCATTGACGGTAATAGTATCGTACACGGTTCCGCATTCTGAAGTACCTGTGAGATAATAGATGACAGTGTCACCAGGAATACAGACTACAGTTGTTCCCTCATCTGTATCCAGGAAAGTACCGGGTGTCCAGGTCCAGTCGTATTCATCTCCATTGGTAATTTCAAAATGGATGGTGTCGCCCTGACAAGTGTTTACTTCCGACACTTCAGATATTTCCAGGTTATCGGCAAACAGCTGATAAGAACCGGTAAGTGCCAGCGCCTCTTCCAGGTCGTCTTCGTTCAGGATGTAGGCAAAAGCCTTACAAACGCATTCTCCGGGGTCCAGATCGCCAACATAGAATGCAATGGAATTCGCAATATCTCCCACAGAGGAACCGGAGCCGGAATAGCCTCCGGTAGCAAACCAAACATCATCCGGATCACCAGCAGTAGTAGCAAAATTTCCGTAGGAAACCCTTGCATTGGTATCTAATGCGCCGATGCCGAGATAACATCCATAAGTCAAACCTTCGGAGGTAACCAGGGCCTTATCATCTGCTGGCGGTTGAAAGACAATCAGGTTGTCTGTTGTAAAGTCACCGGACCAAGGCTGGTCATTATCGGGGTCAACATTTCGATTGTAATAGATATCTTCCAACGGACTTACTCCATTGTTACAAAAAATCAGCTTGGTAACGAAGAAACCGGCATCCTCAGGTAATATGGTTTTTTGGGTAATTCCCAGATCTTCACTTCCCACTTCTCCTTCCCATACTACAGTATAAATACCACTGGTATAATCGTATGAAACAACATCACCGGGCACTTCTGAGGTAAAGCAGCTTTGGTCAGTGTTGGTCCAGGTAGTTCCGTCAATTTGAATCTGCCAGCCCTCTACAGGAGAGCCCGGCACAAAATAATCACCGCAATAATCCGGCGTTCCGACATCCCAACCATCTAGGTCGGAATCGGCCACAAAGCCCAGTCCAGCAAACTCAGTCGGGTGATAACCTGTTGGAGGCAGCACATTACTTCCATAAGCTCCGCATGTGTTCACGCCTATTTCAACGACGGAACCCTGCAAGAACGCATTAGCACCCACTATCTGTGCCTGCAGCTTCGCGGGCATTAGTGTCAGCGCCAGCAGGATGAAAGAAGGTGTGAGGAAGTGGCTAAGTTTTTTCATAGCATTGTTATGTGTACTATAAAGGTAGTTCATGAACGCCTAAAATAAAAAGAACGGGCATGTGCATACCCGTTCTTTAACAAGATTTTACGTTGTGATTATCGTATGAGGGTAAAATACCCCTGATAGCTGCGTTCTTCGTCTAAGCTGGTCCTTGCACGGGCAACCACAACATAGGTGCCCACATCAGCAGGTTTTCCTTCCACAGTACCATCCCATCCATCGAGGGAACTGGCACCTTCGTGAATCAACTGTCCCCAGCGGTTGTAGATAGCAAAATAACTCAGGTCACCACTACCATCCACCACAGGTGCATACAGGTCGTTGATACCATCATTATTGGGTGAGAAGGCTGTTGGCAGACCAATAACCAGTTCGCCAATGGCATTTACCACTACAGTGTCTGAGCTTACACAGCCATTGATGTCCGTAACCGTAACCACATAAACAGTAGTATCAGGAATACCGCTAACAACTGGATTGGATATCGTCGGGTTGCTCAAGCCGGTTGTTGGGAACCACTCAAATACTACCCCACCTGTTGTTACGCTTAATTGAGATGTCTGGCCCAGGAATACATCTATGGTATAAGGACTGGCCACCGCAATCACCTCAGGAAGGTAATTCACAGAAACATTCACCTCATCGGTATTGATACAGCCATTGGCATCTGTACCTGTTACGGTATAGGTCGTTTCGTCATCTACGGTACATTCCGGATTGGCAATATTGGGATCGCTCAAGCCTACTTCAGGACTCCATTCGTAGGTTACTGCGCCTGAAGCTTCCAGTGTAATAACACCATCCACGCAAAACTCCTGGTCGGGACCAGCACTAACATCCGGTAAAGGATTCACTACTACTGTTACTTCATCCGTTGCAGGACAACCGTAAATATCAAGCGTAGTAAGCGTATAGGTAGTAGTAGAGGTGGGAGCAGCCTCCGGGTTGGCAATCGTAGGATCACTGGCCTGTGGTAGGACTCCAGCTGTACTGGCTTTCGAAATCGCCACCGTCTCCATCGAGGGTTGTTGATAAACCAAAGCAAATAGCCTGGTCAACACCGGCATCGGCAAATTCTTCTTCATCAATTAATAAGGTAACATTCACAGATGCATCGCCGCAGAAACCACCCACACCGACAGCGGTGATGGTTACAGTTTCGGTTGGATTGGCGATAACAACGGAGCCTGTATCGGTGTCGATGATATCTGACGGACTCCATGTCCATTCATAATCATCTGCACCCAGTACCGCCAGCTCTACAGGATCGCCCGGCTCACAGATATAAACGGTATCGCCGCTGGCTACTGCTTCTCCATCAACCGTAAGGTTATAGGTAACAGTAGCTTCCAGTGCTTCTTCCAGGTCATCGACGTTCAGGATGTATGCAAAAGCAACACACTTACATTCGCCCGGATTGATAATCGGTACATAGAATGAAATAGAGTTGGCCTCATCTGCTGTACTTGTTCCTGAACCGCTGTATCCACCGGTTGCAAACCACACATCTTCAGGTGTACCTGCAGTGGTAGCAAAGTTTCCGTAAGAAACCCTGGCGTTGGTATCGCGGGCACCTATTCCCAAAAAGCAACCGAAAGTCAAACCTTCAGAGGTAACAAGCGCCTGATCATCAGCTGGTGGCTGGTATACAATAACGTTTTCAGTGGTAAAATCCCCTGACCATGGCTGGTCGTTGTCCGGATCCACATTACGCATATAATAAACATCTTCAATAGGCGTCGCGCCATCGTTACACAGGAGTATCCGGGTTACGAAGTACAGTTTATCTTCCGGCAGCGTGGTAATCTGCGTGATGCTCAGGTTTTCAGAAGCTATGCTTCCCTCCCATACACCAGTGTAGATACCTCCTGCGTAGGAGTAATCCGTTACGTCTCCCGGCACGTCACTTGTGAAGCAACTTTGATCCGTATTGGCCCAGGTGTCGGAACCGATTTGCAGTTGCCAACCTTCCACAGGCGACCCGGGCACAAAATAATCACCGCAATAATC
>DDYY01000055.1:1059-87194 GCA_002346225.1 Bacteroidetes bacterium UBA3022 | reverse complement strand
CACGAACGCACCACCGAGCAGGCGAATGTATACCAGCAGTATGCGATGACATCTTATAATAACCTGGCTCTGATGCTGGACGAGGTGATGCAGCAGATGCAGCAGCAAATGGCCCAGTCCATGCCGGGTTCACAAATGTGCCAGAAGCCGGGTGGAGAATCGCAACTACCCAGCATGAGCGAGATGCAGAAACAACTGAACGACCAGCTGCAGAAAATGAAGGGACAAATGAACGAAGGTCCGAAGCCCGGTGAACGCAACGGCATGAGCCAGCAGCTGGCAGAAACTGCCCGCAAGCAAGCAGCTATCCGCGAAGCCCTGCAGCAATTGGCGAAGGAGCTGGGTGGTGGTAATACCGAAGACGGACAGCTGGCCAAACAACTGCAGGAGATTGCCGAGCCAATGGATAAGACGGAAGAAGACATCGTCAACAAACGCCTTACAGAGGCCACCCTACGCCGGCAGGAAGACATTCTCACCCGACTGCTGGAAGCCACCGAAGCCGAGCGGGAACGCAAACAGGACAAGGAACGCGAGAGCAATACCGCCCGCGAAACACCGCGCGAGATGCCACCGGCACTGGAGGAATATATTCGCAAACGCCAGGCTGAGCTGGATTTATATAAAACTGTTGCTCCTGAATTGAAACCTTTTTACCAGAATTTAGTAGAAGAGTATTTTAGAAGCATAAGTTTTCAATAGATCATGTCTGTGCAACAAGCAATGGCCGAAAAAGAGATTTGCCTTTCATCGCATCCCGCCAACATCGTTCAGATTGAACGTTTCGTAGAAGCTTTCCGAAAAGACCACGAAATCAGTGAAGATGTCTATGGCAATATGCTGGTAGCCATAACAGAGGCTGTCAACAATGCCATTATCCACGGCAATAAAACCAATACGGAAAAACAGGTGAATGTCTGCCTGCAGCGACAGCGCAATGTAATCACCTGCATCATTACCGACGAAGGTGAAGGCTTTGACTTCAATCAGGTGCCCGATCCCACCGCTCCTGAAAACCTGGAGAAAGAGGGAGGCAGAGGCATCTTCCTCATGAAGCACCTCAGCGACATGGTGATTTTCTCCAACGACGGCACCCACGTAGAGATCCAGTTCCGCTTATGACCCCGGGCTTTAGTTTTGAGTCTGCGGATATTGCATTTGAACTGGCAGACATCCCCACCCATACCTTGTGGCTCGAACGCGTTATTGCCATGCACCATCGCTATCCGGGGGCTATCACTTTCATTTTCTGCAGCGATAACTACCTGGCAGAAATGAACCAGCAGTACCTCGACCACGACACCTTCACAGACGTGATTACCTTTGATTACAGCTCCGGTGCTGTTATTTCCGGAGATATCTTCATCAGTATAGACCGTATCAAAGACAATGCAGTACAGTTCAACAATGCCTTTGAAAAAGAACTGCAACTGGTCATGGTTCATGGAGTACTGCACCTGCTCGGCTTTGAAGACAAAGAAAAGGCCAGTGAAAAGGCCATGCGGGATGCCGAAGTTGCCGCGCTGAATCTGCTGGAACACCTTTAAAGAGCCGGATACACCTGTGCCTGCCAACTATGTTCCACGTGAAACAAAACCCGACCGCCCATCGTTGATTGTTTCACGTGAAACAAAAGATACAAGCTTAAGGACGTAAATTTGCAGCGCCGATGTTTAAAGAATACGATGTTATAGTGGTAGGAGCCGGGCACGCCGGATGCGAAGCCGCAGCTGCTGCAGCCAATATGGGCTCGAGCGTCATGCTGGTCACCATGAACATGCAAACCATTGCCCAGATGTCTTGCAACCCCGCTATGGGCGGCGTGGCGAAGGGACAGATTGTGCGCGAGATTGATGCCATGGGTGGATACTCCGGCATCGTCACAGACACAACAACTGTGCAGTTCCGCATGCTGAACCGGTCCAAAGGACCCGCGATGTGGAGTCCCAGGGCACAGAGCGACCGCCTGCTATTTGCCAAAAAGTGGCGCGACATGCTGGAGCAAACACCTAATGTCGACTTCTGGCAGGACATGGTAACCGGACTTATCGTCAAAAATGGTGTGGTAAAAGGTGTCCGTACCGGCATGGGGCTTGAAATCCCCGGTAAGTCGGTCGTATTAACCAATGGTACTTTCCTGAATGGTATCATTCATGTCGGACAAAAACAATTCGGTGGCGGTCGGGTAGGAGAGCGGGCAGCTACCGGCATTACAGAACAGTTGATAGAACTCGGATTTGAAAGCGGGCGCATGAAAACCGGTACTCCGCCGCGGGTAGACGGTCGAAGCCTGGACTACACCGTGATGGAAGAACAGCCCGGAGATGAAAACCCCGGCAAATTCAGCTATACCGACACCCCCTTATTGACCACGCAGCGCAGCTGCTATGTAACGTATACATCCGATGTTGTACATCAGGAATTGCGCAAGGGATTCGACGATTCTCCTATGTTCAGCGGGCGCATTAAAGGTCCGGGGCCGCGGTATTGTCCCAGTATCGAGGACAAGATAGACCGCTTTGCCGATAAAGACCGGCATCAAATCTTTGTGGAACCGGAAGGCTGGGACACCGTTGAGGTATATGTTAACGGATTTTCTACCTCCCTGCCGGAAGATGTGCAACTCAAAGCACTCCGCAAGATGGTCGGATTCGAACAGGTCAAAATGTTTCGACCCGGCTATGCCATAGAATACGACTATTTCCCTCCTGTCCAGCTGCACCATACACTGGAAACCAAGTTGGTTAAAAACCTCTATTTCGCCGGTCAGATAAACGGAACCACCGGTTACGAAGAAGCTGCCTGCCAGGGCCTTATGGCAGGAATTAACGCCCATCTGGCGGTACGCGACGAAGCTCCTTTTACCATCTCCCGCTCTGAAGGCTACATAGGCGTACTCATAGACGACCTTATCAACAAGGGCACAGAAGAGCCTTATCGCATGTTTACCTCCAGGGCGGAATTCCGGGTGTTGCTGCGCCAGGACAACGCTGATTTGCGTCTTACAGAAAAAGCTTTTCACCTGGGCCTTGCCTCACAGCAAAGAATGGACGCTGTAATCGAGAAAAAAGCACATACAGCAGCCATAATACGCTTACTGGAAGAAATGTCGGTGAGCCCAGACCAGGTAAACGGGGTGCTGGAAGCACAGTCATCTGCACCCCTTAAACAAAAGATGAAACTCGCGGGCGTGGTATCCAGGCCCCACATATCCATAGTTGATTTGATGCCTGCTTTGCCTGCTCTGCAGGAACAACTACAACACTATCCCAAGGATCACATTGAACAGGCCGAAATACAGATTAAATACGAAGGATATGTAACCAAAGAGCTGGAAATGGTAGAAAAAATGAAGCGGCTGGAAGATATTGCCCTCCTGGAATCCTTCAATTATCATCAATTGCCCTCCCTGTCATCTGAAGCAAGGGAAAAATTGAGCAAAATAAAGCCCAAAACATTAGGCCAGGCAACGCGCATTAGCGGTGTTTCTCCGGCGGACATTTCTGTTTTGATGGTCTATATGGGACGATGAGATATCTATTCCCTTATGTAATACTGTCGCTACTATTAGGCTCATGCGCCAATATTGTACCCCCGTCTGGTGGCGACAAAGACACTACGCCTCCTGCTATCTTATCAGAATCCCCTCCTAATGAAAGTCTGCAATTCCAATCGAGCAGAATAGAAATTAAGTTTGACGAATACATTCAGCTGAATGATGCTTTCAACCAGGTAGTCATCAGCCCTCCGCTCAATGCATTTCCGGATATTCGTGTAAAGGGAAAAAGCATTATTATCAATATAGAAGACACATTGCTGGAAGCTACTACCTACACCATTCAGTTTGGAGATTGCATCGGCGATATAACCGAAAACAACCGGCTTTCCAATTATGTCTATGCCTTTTCTACCGGAGATGAGCTGGATTCATTGACCGTAAAAGGCAGTGTGCGCGACGCATTTTCCGGAGAAATACCGGAAAAAACACTGGTATTGCTCTACAGAAATACAGCCGACTCAGCATTTCAAAAGCAAAAGCCCACCTACTTTGCCAAGAGCGATGCGTCGGGCAACTTCACTATCAACCACATCAAGGAAGGCAACTACCGCGTCTACGGACTGAGGGATCAGAACTTTAATTACTTCTATGACCTTCCCAACGAGGCCATTGCATTCATGAATGATTCTCTGGTGTTGACAGGCGATACGGTAGGCATACAACTTTCGCTGTTCGAACAGGCAAACGAATTGGTATTTATCAGTGATATACGCGCTGTCGGACCCGGAAAAACAAGGCTGATCTGGAGTGCACCGGTAGACAGTTTCAGCATAGAGCCTGTTGACACCTCTGCTTCTCTGTTACTTATATCCAATAGCAGAAAAGACACTGTTACCCTTTGGCATCCTCAACCTGTTCCCGATACACTGCGCTTAGGTATTCAACAGGGAATGATGGATACCACTCTATCTCTACCGCTGGAACCCATTGACAGTGCCTTTCTGTCGCGTGCCAATAAGTGGACCAATGCGCCGCCGACAGGGGGAGAGAGCAGTAGAAGCCGGCTCCCATCGCAAGAATTAGCAACGCCGGCCATCCTCTCTTTCGAGGTTCCGCTGGTGGGATGGGCGATAGACAGCATGCTCCTTACCATTGATAGCGGCCGGACAATAATGCCCTTTACCGCAAGTATTGATAGTATCCACCCCGAAAAACTTCTCATAACATCAACCTGGCTGAATGATACGGCCTACTCCCTCATGCTGAAAAAAGGAGCCACCAACGACCTGTACGGCCGCGTCAACGATTCGCTTCAATACGCTTTTCGTACAAGGGCGCAGGAAGAATACGGGCAACTACTCATAGAACTCATTGCACCCGGACAGCACAATTATATTGCGGAGCTGATCAGAAAAGACGGAAGTATTAAAAGCAGACAACAACTACCGGCATTCTCAGACTCCACGCAAATAGTCTGGAAAAATCTGCTTCCTGAAACCTATCGATTGCGGATTATCGATGATGCCAATAGAAATGGCAAATGGGATACCGGCTCTTTTCCTGACAAACGGCAGCCGGAAAGGACCTTTTATTACGAGGCGGAGCTCACTATTCGCCCAAATTGGGAATACACCACCAAGTTTAGAATAAAGTATTGATTGTCAATAGGTTAGGGCAATCAATTTCACTAAATAAAAATGTTTTTTTACTTGGCCTCTGCGCAACGTTCTCCCTCATAGGTATACCGTTGTGTCAAAAAACTGGCACAACGCTCCTGCGGCAAAAAAACGCCATCAAAAGCAATAATAGAAAAAACCATCAAGCGAAGGCGGGATCGGCGGCTACACAGTAAGCCAAACCGAAAGTGGTGATGCACCACTGCTTCAAATCCTGCACTTCATGCGGCAATAAGTTGCGGAGTGCTTTTCGGAACTCTCTTCTGAACAGCACTACATCGAAACTGACCTTCTCCAGAATCAGTTTACAATATTCAAGCATAGTCATAGAAGAATAGGGTTTAGTTTAAAAACGAAATGGAGCATGCAAATGTTGCAATTGTGCATATTATCTTAAAGCACAGGCTGTCACAATATCTGGTTTGTAAGTGAAAAAAAGGACATTAAAAATGTCTATTTTTAATTCCACTTTCAACAAGCGTTTTTATGTTAAGAACTCCACTCATCATCGCCTTATTTAGTGCTGTTACATTGATCCTTCCCCTGTCTGTTCAGGCACAAATTACAGGCTTCCCCGACACCACTATTTGCAGCGGCGAGACTGTAACACTCGGTTCAGACGCATCTGTATTTTGCGGGGACTGTTATACATATGAAGAAATTCCTTATCTACCGGAAGAAACATCCGGAACAGACATCACCATGGTGGATGATACATATGAAGGCCCTTTCCCGATTGGCTTTGAATTCTGTTTCTTCGGTGAGGTATACGATGAGTTTTATGTTTGTTCCAACGGATGGATCAGCTTCATTGAACCCGGACCGGGATGGGCTGGTAACTGGACACCTGACGGACCGATACCGGATGCAGCGACCAATGTACCCAAGGCAGCTATATTTGCACCCTGGACCGACTGGCACACTGGTCTTTGTACAGGTTGCGTATCTTATGAAACCACGGGAACTGCTCCCGACAGAAGACTGGTAGTAACCTACGATGAAGTTCCGCTGTTTTCCTGCACTTCCGATGCAGGTACTTTCCAGATAGTACTTCATGAGACCACCAATTTCATAGACAATCATTTCACAGAAGTACTTGTGTGCCCTACCTGGGATTTAGGTATAGCAACTCAAGGTCTTCAAAACGCAGATGGTACCATTGCTTTTACGGTAGATGGAAGAAACGCAACCGATTGGTCTGCCACCAATGAATCCTGGAGGTGGTACACCACATTTATCAGCTGGTTTGATGAAGACGGCACCTTGATAGGCAGCGGACCAGAAGTAGATGTTGCACCGGAAGTAACCACAGTATATACAGTTGTGCAAACATTATGCGACGGAACTGAATTTTCAGATGAAGTAACCATTACAGTAGGTGAAAGCTTCTCCGGCACCTTAACGGTCAATGATGTATCCTGCGGAGGCGCCACCGATGGTAGTGCCAGCATCGCACTAGACGGGGCAGGTCCTTATACTTACGAATGGTCTACCGGTGCAACGGGTACCAATAGTGTCAGCGGACTGGCGGCAGGCTCCTATTCTGTTATAGTAACTGCCAGCGATGGATGTGAAAAAACATTTCTTTTTGATGTTCTCGAACAGGAACCTATCGCCGTAACTATCGAAGACATCGAAAACGCTCAATGCTTTGGTTTTACCAATGGTAGTGCTACCGTAGATATAGAAGGAGGCGTTACCCCTTATACCATAACCATCAACGGCAATCCAACGGATGCAGACCTTACTGAATTAGGTGCCGGTGATTATAACGTAGTAGTAACAGACAATAATGGCTGTTCCCAGGAAACGACCTTTAGTATCACAGAACCTGATCCTATTTCCATTACAGCCAGTCCGGATGTGGCTATTACTTTTGGCCTTAGCACTGAACTTACAGCCACCTCATCTACTACCGATCTGATAGGTGTGAACTGGGCACCCGATGGCGGAGTGCTGGGTTGTGAAGATGACCCGTGTTTCATATATACAGTTTCACCATCTGTCACCACCACCTATTTCGTATCCATTACGGACGTTAACGGATGTTTCGCCATTGATACCATTGTTGTTACAGTTATTTACAGCAATGAAGTGCTCGTGCCGAATGCCTTTTCACCCAACAGAGATAATATCAATGATTTATTCCAGGGTATTGCCTTCAATCTGAGTTCCTACTATATGGCAATTTACAACCGTTGGGGTCAGTTGGTGTACGAAACCAACAGCGCTGATTACTTCGCCGGATGGGACGGAACATTCGAAGGTGTAGAACAGGAAATGGGATCCTATGTATATTTCATAGATGCCTCCTTCAACACTGGTGAAGACTTTACCACCAAGGGCAGCTTCCAACTGATTAGATAGAACTACGAAAGCACCTCTCTGTAGGCCTTTTCATATTCATCTACCAGCGACTCCCAGCTGAAGTTCTCTGCGTAGCTTTCTACCGTATTGCGCAGAATGATGCGGTCTCTGCGGTTCAGTTGCAAGAAACTGTACATGGTTTCGGCAAGTTGATCTGCAGACTCGTCGAAAGTTTTATTTCTGCGCTTAACGATATAGATACCATTGTCTTCCAGATTGCGGAACCGCTTGAAGCAATAGTCCCCGAACCCGCTTAAATCGCTGGTTACAGCCGGCACACCGCGTGCTACACATTCAAGAGGTGTATAGCCCCATGGTTCATAATAGCTTGGAAAAATACCCAGGTGACAACCGCGCACAAATTGCGGATAATCCATTCCGAACAGCGGATTGGTAGGCGTTACAAAGTCGGGATGGTAAATAATCTTCACCCTGTCATCGGGTTTATTCACCAGATCTGTATCCCTCAGATATTTAATAATATCATCTGAACCGTCGTTCACCAGATTATGCGTAACTACGATGGGCCAGTAATCACTTTTCCATGACTGGATCATCTTTCTGTAGCGGTACTTCCAGTAATCGTCGACAAACTCATTGAGTTCGGGTAAATGATGATCAGCATTGGCAGCTGCCGCTTTAAACAATTTCTCCCTTATCTGCTTCAGAATCTCCTCGCACGTTTCTCTGATTTCATCCATGACCGCACGTGTTTGTAACACCTTCGGATTAATGGATTCAAACGGCTGCTTGGTGATAAAAAACATTACTACAGTTGTACTAATATTTTCTTTCTTCATCCGTTCGTTGAGTCGACGGAGGGCTTCCAGCGTCAAATCATATCCCTTATTAAAATATTCGTATCTACCTGATGTGAAAAAATACACGGTATCATCCAAGTCGAATGTATAGCTGTGAAAGAAGTGACTCATGGTAAACTCATGAATCTTTTCTTTAAACTGCCCGTGCAGGTTTTGCAGTTCATGGGTAGCAATAAACCGATGGAGGTTGATACCATTCGGCAAAATCATATCCGGCTTGCGACCCAGTAAAAACTCACACTCTTTACCCGTAACGTCACTTACAGTTGTAAACACCGTACTCTTCTGAGCTGCCAATCGTTCGAGTCTTACCTGGGGCTCAATGTAAAACTTCTGAGCCGCCGGCAACCATTCAATGGAAGGTAGGTTTCTATAGAAGTTTTTATCATTCATGGCTACATACCTTCCCAGCATGGTTGCGTGGGTGGTAAATACCGTTCTTATTTTCAGTTTATTCCGTTCAATATCTCCGATAGGCATACCGGTCATCCATTCATGGAAATGACCTATGATTTCTCTGCCCCCAGCTGCCGCTTCCAGGGCTGCAAAAAACTTGTACAACAGATGACCGAAAAGAATGACATCCTGCAACAAGTCATCCGGATTGAAAATATTGATATGATGATGGGTCAGCAGGTTCTGTCGAATTTCCTTCAGCTCCGGCAGCGCTTCTGATGGTGCCATCAACACCACCTTGGGTGTGCCCTGGGTTAACCATCTCCCATAGTGGACTTCATAGCCCATTTTCCGCATAGCCAATACGGCCTTCCCGCATGGGTCATCTGCATCCCACTCCAGCGACTCTTCAAACTCTGCCGGCAGACGGGTGCCCAGCTTGGGTCCTACCAGACAATACTGCTCTCCCCATTTCTCAACAATATAGGGTACTTTCGAACGCACCACGGTATAAATACCTCCAATCTGGTTGCATACTTCCCAGGCCGCTTCTACCAATAGCGGTTCATATAAACTCTTCTTTGCCATACTGATTTATCTGCTCTGAAAGTTAATCAAGTATTATTAATTACCCTTAGACCGATACTAATTCTTCACTAAATTGCAATAGTAACAATCCTCTTCACTGCAACCATTCGCAAACTGATGCTCCCTTATGGAGGCGTACACAGTGCGGATTTGCTCCACCACGATGGCCTTATCTTCTTCTGAAACAACCACTACGGCTTTTTCAAACGCATTGGTTTCTGCATTCTTCTCCACAAAATCAAATTCACCTTTGACCATCTTCCAGTTTTTCTGCCGTTGCAGATCCATGAGCAGCTGATAGAAAACCATCTGCCTCCAGTAGTCACCGCCATGTTCCATTTTCTCCCCCGGACGCTCCAGCTTATCCTTGGCGTATTTTATGTTCCCTGTTTTATAATCTACCACTACCACTTCGTTGCCATCAAACTCGAGCTTGTCGAGCTTCCCTGTCAGTGGAATACCTTCTATGGTTACATTGCGGATAGGGTATTCAGTAGTTACCACCTTGTTCCATGTGCCGATATAGTGATTATAGTACTCCGGCAGAATGAGTTGTCCGTACTCGAGTCTGTTCTTGAATTGCTGATCGGTAAAGGCCTCCCGATGCTGGTGCATATAAAAGGTAAAGTCCCGCACCAGTTCTTCAGCCGACGGGAATTGCTGATGATTGTCTTTCATTTTCGCAAACAGCCGTTGCAGTGCATCATGTATGGCTGTTCCAAACTGCATGCTATCGCTTTTGGCTTGCGGCACCCGCAATATCTGCTGAAAGTAGAAGGTAACCGGACATTTCAAATACGTATTCAGGGAAGAAGCACTTAAAACAAAATGTTCTGTTCTGGTCTTCAGATAAGCCTCCTCCAGCATGGGGATATCCATGGGTGGACTGGTAGTTAACAAGGCAAACCGCGTCTGCTCGATAGCTGCTTCCTCCAGCTCCACATCCCTGGATGCCACCACTCCGCTTTCCATTACTTCCGCAATGAAGAGCGAAGGCTCCTGCTCCTTTCCATCGTTGCCCGCTGCTGCATACGAGAGGAACAAGTGTTTCTTGGCCCTGGTAATGGCAACGTAAAACAACCGACGCAGTGCTTCTATTTCGTTGGTGGCTGCACTTTTGGTCAGGGTATCAGGATATTTAAACTGATAGTTGTTACCTCGTGCACTTTCCCACTTGTTGCGGGTCAAACCCATCAAGAAAACCGTGTCAAATTCCAGCCCCTTGGCTGAATGACAGGTTACAAACTGAACACCTCCTTCCAGACCATTAGTTCTCACTACGGGTAGCTGAATACCATGCGTTTGCATTTGATGGAATACATCCATCAGGTCCTGCACCCGCATGGATGGCTTTCTTGCAGCCTCCTGTTTCACAAAATCAAACAAGGTATTGACAAGCTCCAGCAAAAACAGCTTCTCCTCATGTGCAGCTATATAGCGTAAAATTCCACCTTCATTCAATATTTTTTCCAGCAACATGGGAA
Organism: Bacteroidetes bacterium UBA3022; assembly: GCA_002346225.1. Taxonomy (GTDB): domain Bacteria; phylum Bacteroidota; class Bacteroidia; order Chitinophagales; family BACL12; genus UBA11426. The sequence continues at coordinate 76,363 of DDYY01000055.1, read as the reverse complement.
GTGTAAGGCTGGCTACCTCTCCAATCCAGGTAGCAAGCAGCCCATCCAGCTGTTGCAACTGCTCCGGGTCTTTGAGTCGCACTTCTCTGGCAAGGTTTTCATCGGACATAACCATCCGCCAGGTGAGCGGTCCTCTTTTGCTTTGAATATAGGCTGCAATAGAAACTATATCATATTTTCTAATATTAAAATAGGGATAGTACAACAACTCAAACAACAGGTGCTGCGCTGAATTAGGCTGTCCGAATTCTTCCGAAACATAGACCAGAATTTGTAATATTTGTCGAATGAAGGGATGGTCAAGGGCGTTGATTTTCTTCCGCATGGTATAGGGTAAACCAGCCTTCTCGAACAACAGTGCGAGGTCTTCGGCCTGCGCATGCCGGTGGTAAATCACCGCAATTTCTGTCGGGGGAAGTCCCTCCTGTAAAGCCCGCTTTATGCTTTCCAGTATGCCGGCATTTTCCTGCAGCAGGTCGGGATACACATGCACTTCAGGTTGGCTATCCAATGCTGACAGTGCCGGATTGCTGGAAAAAAGCTCCTTGGACAATCCTTCAATATGCCGGATCAGCCTATCGTTATTTCTGTCAATGACCGCCTTTGCCGCATCCAGCACCTGCTGAACGCTCCGATAGTTGTCGGTAAGAACAACCGTCTTGATATGAGCAGCATACTTATTATAAAAATCTAATATGTTTTGAACGCGGGCGCCCTGAAACTCATAAATACTCTGGTCATCATCACCCACCACGAATACATTCGGCACATCCCAGAAATTGATCAGCAGCTGCAGGATTTCATTCTGTGAGCCGTTGGTATCCTGGTATTCGTCCACCAGCACATATTGATACCGTTCCTGGTAAGTGCGCAACAGGTCTTCATTGGTCTGAAATGCCTTGAGCACCCACAATATCATATCGCTGTAGTCGTAGCGACCCAATTCCCGCATCTTCTCCTGCATGATGGGATACAACGCAGCCCCGGCGCGCAGTTTTTCCATGCGCTCCGTTTCTTTATCAATAGCTGCCTGCTTCAGGTCGCCGGCCTTAATTCCCTTCTTAGGTGAGCCTTTCTTATATATGTATTCATCCCTTGTGGGCAGGTCTGCAATATAACTGTCCACTGCATGGCTGATAACTTCCACGGTCCAGTCCTCCTCTTTCATTTGTCTGAATAAATTATTCAGTTTGCCGATATCGAAGGAAAGGTCTCCTTTGAATTTTCTTAATATGTGCTGGGGTGGAAGTTGCAGCAGCAATTGCTCCAGCAGTTCTATGTTCTCCAGATCGCTGATAAGGTCGAGGTCACGCTTTCCAAAGAGGTGCGGATGGCTTTGAATAACCTCATTACAAAAAGCATGAAACGTTTGTATCTGCACACGGTACGCATCCGGACCAATGAACGTAAGCAGCCTTCGGCGCATGGCAATGGTTCCGGCGTCGGTATAGGTGAGACACAGAATATTCTCGGGTTGGGTGTCTGTCTGCTGCAGTATGTTGCCAATCCGGACAGAAAGTATTTGTGTTTTTCCTGTACCCGGCCCCGCCACTACCATCACCGGACCTTCTATCGCATCAACGGCTTCCTTTTGTGCCGCATTCAATCCTGCGTATGCTTTTTTAAAGGCCGCATTATAATCGGGGTGCTGTTCCATCGAGCCGAATGTAACAATTTTCGGGTAACTTTGGCGCTCTTATATAGCGTATGAAAAAAACATCCATTGGGCTACTCGCCCTGACGCTGGTACTCCTTACCGCGTCATGTAAAAACAAAGAACAAACCGATACCGACAATCAGGTAGTAGCGTCCGACAGCCTTGACATTGCCGGTGACAGCGATATTTTCTTCGCAGACGAAGTGGATATAGCAGAGGAAGATATTCCTGCTCCCAAAGACAATGAAATTGTTTTGCGGTTTAATCCGCCGAAAGGAGTCACCTATTCTACCAAGATGAAGACGGTTACCAATATCCGCCAGAGCATGTTCGACCAAAGTTCAAGCAGTCTGATGGACATTTCGACCAACAACAAGATCAAGGTACTGGAAAATATCCCCGGCAAAAGCATCACACTCTCTTCTACGGTGAGCTACTTTAAGGCGATGATGAAGCAAGACACTATCTCAGCGGGGTTCGAGTCGGGAAAACCTTCGAAAGACCCAGAAATTGATATGATGCGCCAGATTCTGGATTGCTACATCAACATGCCCATCGATATTACCATGGACCGCAATGCGGAAGTAATCGGCATAAAAGGAATAGAGGCCGTACAGGGAAAGATTGCCGAGAAACTGGGCAATGAAGCCGTTACCGCATCTATGCAAATGAGCGACATGAATCAGGAGGTGGTGAACAGCTTTGTAGCCTTCCCCCCCAAACCGGTTGCCAACGGCGACTCATGGGCTACCGTAGATTCGGTAGATATGGGAGGCTTTCCTACCATCATGCGCAACACGTTCACCCTGCAGCGCTACGATGCGCAATATGCATGGGTGGATGTCTACTCTAACTTTTCTATCGATAAGGATATGCTGCGGAGTCTGGGCGGCAGCGGTGATGAGGTAACGATGACCGGCTATCAGAAAGGAACCATGAAAGTAGAAAGGGAATCGGGATGGTCCATGGAATCTAATCTGGAACAAAAACTCAACCTGAACATGGAAGCTCAGGGTCAAAAAATGAGCATCTCCATCACAGGAACTTCCACCTTAACAACGACCCGCTAATTTGCTGAGCAAAGCCCGCAGGCCCATATATGTAGCCGGCTTGCTCACCTTAGTGGGAATGGGCGGAATAGGCGTTTTGCTTATTTTGCTGGTACACCGCATACCTTGGCAGGCACTATTCCCCGATAACCTGCAAGACTGGGCAGTTCAACTCGGCATCGGTATTGTATACGGCTGGCTATCCAGCATGCTCATGCTACTGCTGTTGCGGCGCCGGGTGATGGATGCGGCAAGAACTGTATTCAGCAACCTGATGCTGCGTTTCAAAATGCGGACCATAGATATTGTGTTTATCTCTCTTTGTGCAGGTATTGGGGAAGAGCTGTTGTTCCGGGGCGGCATACAACCCTGGATAGGGGTATGGGCCACCGCCTTTGTATTCATTGCCTTGCACGGCTACCTCGATTTAAAAGACCGACCCGTTCTGGTATACGGATTATTCATGGTGGTGGTGTGTGCGGGTTTCGGTTATTTGATGCGTTTTTTTGGCATTCTTACTGCTATTACTGCGCATTCCGTAATCGATATTCTGCTGATGAAATACCTGAAAAAACCCACCTATATCGACCAAAATGATTGAAAAAACAATCTATTCCGGGCTCCTGCTGTACCATTTATATGACAAATTGATGAAAATAACACCTGTACTGCCTGCCTAAACAATAATTTTACGCGCAATATTTCGTTAATTTTGCCATTCATACCGCTATATCATGAATAGAAAAGGACTTTTATTTACGGCAGTCGCAGCTTTGGGTCTCGTGTTGGCATCCTGCTCAGATGAGATAAAACTGCAGAATACGCTTACCAAAGACAGTGGCCTTTGGAACCTCGATGAAATAAAAAGCACGACTGTATTTTCCAACGATCCCGACAACCCGATTAATACCCAGGATTTCAATGTGGGAGAAGTTTCCTTTTATGACTCAGGCAGAGGCGTATGGATTACCTATGATACCCTGGTAATGTTGAATGTTGCCTATTACTTCGAATGGGAGAACACCGCTAACTCTGTTATTCTGAATTTTGAAGACTTCCCTGATACTGAAACCGAATACGCTGTCAACGAGGTAAGCAAGGATGAACAAATCTGGACCAGCGAAGATGTTGAAACAGTAGGTTCCGTTACAGTAACTACGACTACAGAACTGCGTCTTGTGCGCGAAGAAGAGATTGCGAATAAATAACCACACCAGTTATGAAAAAACTACGACTGTCTTTATTTATCCTGGGAGCAGCCCTTACACTGGCTTCTTGTTCTCAGCAGACACAATTAGCCGATAACCTGACAAGGCAAAGCGGACGCTGGAATATTGACAACTACACCATCACCATTTCTACCACCGGTCAGCCGGATGATGTAACAGAATATGGCGATTCGGGATATATGTACTTTTTTACCAACAATGATGGTCAGTGGATAGACCTGAAAGATCCGGACGAGTTTCAGTTCATTGAATTTGAGTGGAGCATTACGGATGCCAACACGCTCATCATTGAGTACGATAATGAAGAGTTCGAATTTGCCTTTCAGGTAAATGAAAAAGACCGTCAGGTAATTGTGTATACCGAAACTGTAGCGCTTACAGATGAAATTAATGTGACTACAACAATTGAATACGAATTACTCCGCATAGAGTAATTCCTGTTCTACCAACTTTTAAAGGCGAGCCCGGTGCTCGCTTTTTTTATTCCCTTCTGGCAAGCGTGCACTTTAACTTGTGGCGTTCTACGTTGCCGTTCAGGTTGAACACTTCTGCAAAAATCATATAGATACCCATAGGAGCGGCCTCACCCTCATCTGTAATACCGTCCCAGGTGAGCAAGCCCGATTCGGCCAGTAACAGATTGGATGCCACGGTGGCAACAGGCCGACCAGCCAGGTCGTACATTTGAATATTGGCCGTGTAACCCACACCCGGCATCTGATAAGATAGTACCAGCACATCCCTGAAGGCGTCGCCATCCGGTGTGAATACAGGGTATTCCAGCTCAAAAATTGCAGCACTACCTGTAAAGGAGCTGAACACAGAGTTGATCCTGCCCGGTGTAGCAAACCCGACTGCTTCCGCTGCAGAATGCCAGTTGTCTGCATCCTGAGACGGAAGCTCATAATTCAGACGCTCGAGTGAAACGCCATCTTCATCTTCGAGCAATGCGTAATGCCAGTCGCTGTTGTATTGCAGTCTGTCGATGGGGGTAAAAGACAAGGTTTCCAGTAGTGCAATACCTTCGTCATCCGGAAAATTAGGCATATCGTTGTCTTCTGAAAACAGCATGCCCATTGGCGGACTGTACTGCGTGATAATACCCTCAATGTTTTCTGTCAGAATAAAGAACTGACCGGGAAGCAGAAGCCTTGGAGTATTACTGACCGCACAAAACTCCAGCACATTAGTAGTGTCCGCAACATCCAGTTCTACCAAACGCAGACCGGAAAGGTCAATCAACTTATTAGAGCGGTTATATAGTTCTACAAAATCATATCCGCCGGTCACGGGGTTGAAAAGAATTTCATTGATGACAATATCATTTGCCTCCGGCGGTTCGGGTATGCCAAATTCCATGGCACTGCCTAAACTGATGCCGTTTCCGCTGCAGTCACTGATACCGCTGCATTCCAGTACATAAACAACTCCGGGTGCAAGCGGTGTAGCCAACTGCAAGGCAACGGTGCGTTCTCCGTCAAAAGTAAATGACACAGGTACACCGATTCCATTATTCACCGTGAAACCATCGAGCGTAATACTGCCCGCTACCACAACCTCGCTGAACACTACTTGAAGGGTATTGGGATCGAGCGGGAAAACACTGCTGAGTTCCGGAGCCACCTCATCGGGGTTGGAGGCTGCCACGCTGTTAACTTGTCCCGGTGTTCCGCCAATTGCCGCATCTGATGCTATCCAGTTATCAGCCCCCTGACAAGGGTTCTGTGTATCTATCATCTCCAGCGAATAACCCCCGTCTTCCTTGATAGCGTTGCGGTACCAGCTATCGCTGTAGTTCACCTGATGCACCAGGACCATTTCAGCATTCCATACCTGCAGACTATCGCCCGTATTGTTGAGGGAAGGCAATCCGTCGACACCAATCACATCTCCATAAGATGTATATAAATCTTCATTGTCTATGTCGGTAATAATCACATACACACCGGGGTCGAGTACAAATGCCGGAAATGCACCGGAGAAAGAGGTGGCATCGGCAATGGTATAGCCCGAAAGATCGATGGGCAGTGTCGTGGCATTCCATAGTTCCAGGTACTCTTCTGCGGGTAGTCCCACCACCGGTTCCGGGTCCGCCATAATTTCAGTAATCAGCACATCCAGCGGCTGCACAGCGTAATAAGAGAATTCGAAAACCTGCAGGCCAGCTATATTTCCCGCCAGGTCACTGATATCGGAACACTCCAGGGTAAGCGTTGCACCATTCGGAAACTCGTCCGCGAAAGTGAGCACTACCCTACTTGGATTATCTGCATCTATTTGTGCATTAAGTGGATTTCCGAATCCCCCGCTTAAGCTGTAGTTCGATTCTGATTCAGCACTTGCAGGTGTTACGGCCTCACCGAACTGAATGCGCAGTTGTGAAGCATTCAGCACCGTTCCACCTGTTAACACGGGCGGGTCTTCATCCGTAAACAATGGTCCGGCGAAAAAATCATCAAAGTAAAAGTCATCGCAACGGGTGCTGGTATAATCGCAATAAACACCCATGTACATCCCGCTGGCCGGTGAGGGGTCTTCTACAAATCCTTCCAGTACGAAATCTGTTCCCCCGCTGTAATCGGCAAACAAGCGCCATTCATCACCACTGGTACGCACTACCCTGATGCGCACATCAGGAGCAACTGCAACGGCGCCGGTGGTACCACTGAGCAACAAGGTGGAGGTAGTGCCATTCTGTCGATACAGTTTGAGCGCATCATTGCTGCCATCTTCCCCTACCCGCACGTAATAACCATTGAGACTCGCACCTAGGTCAGGATTATCCGATTGAAGATAGAAGCGCGCATTATTGCTGCCCGACGGGTCGAACCCCAGTGTTATCCGGCACTCCCAGGTTGCAGTATCGGAGGTACTTACCGCAGCGCTCAGGTAGTCTTCCCCACCACTGGCACAATCGCCCTGCAGCTGCAATTGCAACGTGCCATTCACTAAAAATGCTGTGCTACTGCCCGTCCAGACATCGCTGAAGTCTCCGTCGGAGAAATTATCTGAGAACGTCTGGGAGTATCCCGTTAACGACCAGCAACACCATACAGCAAGGAATATGCGCTTCATATAGTGCGAAAATTACAAATAGCCCGGCATTCACTAAAATTAGCCGGAATAATTCATCATTAAATTACCAACTGTCTACTTTTGCATGAATGAAAGTTGCAATTGTAGGTGTCACCGGACTGGTTGGACAAATGATGAGAAGGGTGCTCGAAGAGCGTTCCTTTCCGGTAACGGAGTTATTGGCTGTCGCTTCCGATAAATCTGTCGGTAAGCAGGTAAAGTTTAATGGAAAAGATGTTACCGTCATCGCTCCGGCAACTGCAGTTGAACAGCGCCCGGACCTGGTGCTCTTTTCTGCCGGTGGGACAACGGCACAGGAATGGGCTCCGCGATTTGAAGCCACCGGTGCATGGGTAATTGACAACTCATCCGCTTTCAGAATGGATGCCGATTGCGCGCTGGTCGTTCCCGAAATAAACACCAGCTCCATTGTCGGTAAAAGGCGCATCATTGCCAATCCCAATTGCTCCACCATACAAATGGTGATGGCTTTGTATCCGCTCCACCAGGCATTCGGGATACAGCGAATAGTAGTGAGTACCTATCAATCGGTTTCGGGCACCGGAGCGAATGCCATCATGCAATTGCATACCGAAAGAAGATCGAACTGCCGGATAGCTGATAATCCGGCTTATCCGCATCGCATAGATATGAATGTACTGCCGCACTGCGATGTTTTTCTGGACAATGACTTCACCAAAGAGGAGATGAAACTCCACCATGAGACAAGAAAAATTCTGGGCAGCGATTCGATAATGGTCAACGCTACAGCTGTGCGCGTTCCCGTTTCCGGAGGACATAGTGAAAGCATCAATGTGCGCTTCGAAAAGCCTTTTGAAGTAGCTGAAGTTCGAAGCATGCTGGAAGAGATGCCTGGAGTGGAAGTGGTAGACGACCCGGCCCACAATCAATATCCCATGCCGCTGGATGCAGAAGGCAAAGACACTGTTTTTGTCGGAAGAATAAGGAAAGACTTTACACAGGACAACACCCTGAACCTGTGGGTCGTTGCCGATAACCTGCGCAAGGGCGCCGCCACCAATGCTGTTCAGATTGCCCAGTACTTGCTGGAACAGGGCTTATTGCCGGCTTCCTGAGCGGGATTAGTCAATGATATGGAATCCGCAGAAAGGTCGTAATACATCCGGTACAACGATTCCCTTTTCTGTCTGGTAGTTTTCCATGATTGCAGCCATGATGCGGGGCAATGCAAGCGCACTGCCGTTGAGTGTATGCACCAGGTGATTTTTTCCTGTTTCCGCACTTTTATACCGGCACTTCATTCTGTTGGCCTGGAACGATTCAAAGTTGGACACTGAACTCACCTCCAGCCATTTCTCCTGCGCTGCTGCAAACACCTCAAAATCGTAGGTAATGGAAGAAGCAAAACTGGTGTCGCCGCTGCACAACTGCAATATGCGGTACTGGAGTCCCAGTTCCACCACCAATGACTCTACATAAGCTACCATGCTATCGAGGGTTGCATTGGAGCGGTCGGGGTGCTCAATCTGCACAATCTCCACTTTATCAAACTGATGCAGCCTGTTCAGTCCTCTCACATCCTTACCATAGGAACCGGCTTCTCTTCTAAAGCAGGGTGTATAGGCTGTCATCTTGATAGGAAGGTCTTCTTCCTTCACTATAGTGTCGCGGTATATATTGGTGAGGGGTACTTCTGCTGTAGGCACGAGGTACAGGTTGTCTGCGGTTACATGGTACATCTGTCCTTCTTTATCGGGCAGCTGACCGGTACCGTAACCAGAGTCTTCATTCACCATCAGTGGCGGCATGTACTCCGTAAACCCTTGTGCTGTTGCTTTATCGAGAAACCAAGCAATGAGTGCGCGTTGTAAGCGGGCACCTTTCCCCACGTACAGCGGAAAGCCCGAGCCTGTAATCTTATTTCCCGTCTCGAAGTCTATGATGCCCAGAGAGGTGGCCAGCTCCCAGTGGGGTCGTGCGCCTACATACAGCTGATGCCGCGGACCACCTTCCTTAACAGTAACATTGTCTTCTGCAGACTTCCCTGTCGCTACCCGCAATTGCGGAAGATTGGGAATCAACAACAACATGCTGCGAATAGAGTCGGAAGCTTCGTCGTGGAGTTTTTGCAGCTCCCCTGTTTGGGCCTTCAGCTCCAGGCTTTTCTCTTTGATGGCATCTGCCTCTTCCTTCTTGCCCTGACCATACAGCTTCCCTATTTCTTTAGAAAGTATATTCTGCTCTGACAGCAGGGCATCCAGCTGGGTTTGAATCTGGCGGCGTTCGTCATCGGCTGCCAGCAGTTCGTCTATCACCGAGGTGTCATAGCCCGGTCGTTTAGCAAGTCTTTTTTTGGCTTCATCAGCATGTTGACGCAGAAATGGCAAATCCAGCATGGCAATATTTTTTTCAAAGATAGAACGGTTTACCGAACTTGGTTGGTGCCCCTTTTGTGCCGCCGGCGACAAATTTTTATATTCCAATATTAGGTCGTAACATTGCATCAAGGTTGGTGTCCCCACCTTTGTAACCTTTCAAATCCCTCTGGATTTCCCGATTACAACTTTACGAACTACTTTATCTATCCGAAATCGCTAATTGATTCTTTACTATGTATGAAATTCTGCAACTGAACGAGATGCTCGTTCCTGAGTTGAAAGAGATCGCAGATAAACTGCAGATCAAAGATGCCAAGAAGCTGAACAAGCAGGACCTCATTTACCGCATACTGGACGCTCAGGCTGTGCAGGATTTACCGGCGAAGGATGAACCGGTGAAAAAAGCCGACAAAGCAGAAAAAAAGGAAGAAACACCCGATCGCAAGCGCCCGCTGCGGAACCGCAAGAAGAAAGAAGACGAGCCGAAAAGCGACGCACCTCCAGCAGCAGAAATTCCCTTTGAAGAAGCACCTAAAGCAGAAGCTCCGCCAACACCTCCAGCCAGAGAAAAGCAAGAGCGGGAAGAGCGCAAGCCCCGCCGCGAAGAGCATTCCTACAACAGGGATAACAGCCCTAGAGAAGACCGTCAGGAAGATAATAAAACACCTTACCCCAATAAAAAGAGAGAGCGTTTCAACCTGGATCAGGAAGCCGCCATTCCCGGAGAAGGTGTGCTGGAAATGATGCCGGATGGTTACGGTTTTCTGCGCAGCGCCGATTACAACTACCTCACTTCTCCCGATGACGTATACGTTTCCCCTTCTCAGATAAAACTCTTCGGTTTACGCACCGGCGACTGGGTGAAGGGCACCATACGTCCTCCGAAAGAAGGAGAAAAATACTTTGCCCTCCTGAAAGTGGAAACCATCAATGGCCGCGATCCCAAAGAAGTGCGCGACAGGGTACCTTTTGATTACCTGACACCACTGTTTCCGGAAGAGAAGCTGAACCTGGTGTACAGCGGCTCCGATTACAGCACAAGGGTTATCGATTTGTTTACGCCTATAGGCAAGGGACAGCGCGGAATGATTGTGGCCCAGCCCAAAACAGGTAAGACCATGTTGTTGAAAAGCGTTGCCAACGCCATTGCCCAGAACCACCCCGAAGTATACCTGATTATATTGCTGGTAGACGAACGTCCGGAAGAGGTAACAGACATGGAAAGAAGTGTCAATGCAGAAGTAATCGCTTCCACCTTCGATGAACCCGCCGATAAACATGTTAGGGTATCGAGCATTGTTTTGCAAAAAGCCAAGCGACTGGTAGAATGCGGACAGGATGTGGTGATACTCCTCGATTCCATTACCCGTCTGGCAAGGGCGCACAACACCGTTGCTCCTTCCTCCGGAAAGGTATTGTCGGGTGGTGTGGAAGCCAACGCCCTGCACAAACCCAAGCAATTCTTCGGTGCCGCAAGGAATATAGAAAACGGAGGGTCACTGACCATCATCGCTACGGCACTAATAGACACCGGTTCCAAAATGGACGAAGTGATTTTTGAAGAATTCAAGGGAACCGGTAATATGGAGCTTCAACTCGACAGAAAGCTCTCCAACAAACGCATCTATCCTGCTATCGATGTTACAGCATCCAGCACCAGGAGAGACGACCTGTTGCACGACCGGGAAGTATTGCAGCGCATGTGGATTTTGAGAAACCACCTCGCCGATATGAACACGGAAGAGTCTATGAACTTCCTTTTACAGAACATGAAGGGCACAAAAAGCAACGAAGAATTCCTGATTTCAATGAATTCCTGATTATTTTCGACTAAATCGTGTTGATATTTTGTGCATTTCGTACTAAAGGTTATTTTTGCAGTCCCAAATTTTTAATTGATGAGACCTACATTTCAGCCATCTAACCGCAAGAGAGTAAACAAGCATGGTTTCCGTAGCCGGATGAAAACCAAAGATGGCAGGGCTGTAATAGCTCGCCGTCGTCGCAAAGGACGTCATAAACTGACGGTTTCCGACGAGCGCACATTGATGCGTTTCCGCGTATAGTAACCGAATGGTTTCCCGTTCCGGAACCTCTCTTTCATTTCCAGCCCACGAAAAACTGAAAAGCCGGCAGGTGATTGCTGAGTTATTTCAACAAGGCAAAAGGTTGCACGAAGGCACCCTGAAGCTCATCTATTATACCTATGCTCCGGAGGGTGCAGAAAACCCCAACATTCAGGCAGCATTTGCTGTATCCAAACGCAACTTCCCACGCGCCGTTGACCGCAACCGCATTAAAAGACTGATGCGCGAAGCCTACCGGCACCACAAAGCACAATCGTTCTCTCCCAAGGGGAACAAGCCCCGACAATGCGCTGTTATGTTTCTGTATGCCGGTAATAAGGCAACAACATTTAACAACATGAGCGAAAAATTCGGTGTACTTTTAAAACGTTTAAATCAAGAGCTGGACTCCGGTGCGTCAACTACTTAGCAGGATATTGATTTTACTGGTCCGCTTCTATCAGTACAGCATCTCTCCCCTTTTTCCGGGAGGTTGCAGGTATACGCCTACCTGTTCGCAATACATGGTGGAAGCCATCAGAAAATACGGTCCGCTGAAAGGCACCTGGCTCGGACTCAAACGCTTAAGCACCTGTCATCCGTGGGGAGGTCACGGTCATGATCCCGTACCATAAATCAACAGTATGCAACTCCGTAAAAAGATAACCCTTATAACATTGATTGCCGCTACCGGCATCAGTGCTATCCTTTTCACCTCATCCTCCGCCGGCAACGATTTGTTCGAAATATCGAAGAACATCGACATCTTCACTTCGGTGTATAAAGAGCTCAACACCTATTATGTCGATGACCTCGACCCTAACAAGCTGATGCGGACCGGCATTGATGCCATGCTGGAGTCGCTGGACCCCTACACTAATTATATTTCGGAGGCAGAGCTGGAAGGATACAAGTTTCAGATAACCGGCAACTACGGAGGCATAGGGGCGACCATCCGACCCGTCAATGGTAAAATGAATATCACCGATGTCTTTGAAGGGTTCCCTGCTGCCGATGCGGGCTTAAAGGCTGGAGACATTCTGAAAGAAGTAGATGGCTTCATCGTCACCACCATGCAAAACGGCATCAGCGAGGTGATGCGCGGTTCTGCCGGAAGCGAAGTTACCATCACCATCTACAGACCCTACGAGGATAAAGAATATACCTATACGCTGAAGAGGGCGGATGTTAATACAGGCAATGTGCCCTATTCCGGTATGATCAACGAACAGATTGGTTATATCATTCTCACACAATTCACGGAAAATGCCGGCAGAAATGTGGAGCAGGCATACAAGGAGCTGAAGGCAGCCAACCCGCAATTAAGCGGCATTGTCCTCGATTTACGCGGCAATCCCGGTGGACTGCTGCGGGAGGCTGTAGAGGTATCCAACGTGTTCCTCGATAAAGGTCTGGAAATCGTCAGCACCAAAGGACGTGTCAAAGACTGGGACAAGACCTTCCTTTCCATTAATCCGCCAACAGATACAGAAATACCGCTGGTGGTATTGACCAGCAGGTCGTCGGCTTCCGCTTCTGAGATTGTAGCAGGTGTCATACAGGATTACGACCGGGGTGTTATAATCGGCCAAAAAACATTCGGCAAGGGATTGGTGCAAACCACGCGCGATGTATCGTACAAGACAAAGCTGAAACTCACTACGGCAAAATACTACATCCCCAGCGGCAGATGTATACAGGCCATCGACTATGCGCTGCGCAATGAAGATGGTTCAGTGGGTAAAATTCCCGACTCCCTCAAAGCGACCTTTCAGACCCAGGCCGGCAGAACCGTGTACGACGGTGGTGGTATAGATCCCGATATTGCACTGGAAGAGGATACCTACAGAGACATCACTTATACGTTGCTGAGTGAAGATCATATTTTCAATTTTGCAACAGCCTGGGTAGCTGCGCACCCCAATATTGGACCTGCGTCTGCCTTCACACTGGATAGTTCTGACTATGCCGAATTCGCAGCTTATTTAGCAGATAAAGATGTTACCTATACGACGACTACGGAAGAACAGCTGAATGAACTGGAAGAGAGTGCTAAAAAGGATGCCTACTATGATGCTGTACTGGAAGAGGTGCAACATATGCGCCAGCGCATTGAAGAAGACAAGGTAAATGACCTTTATAAATTCAAAGATGAAATTATGTACGAACTGGTGCGGGAAATCACCGGAAGGTACTATTACTTCAGCGGCAGGGTAGAAACCTCCTTCCGCTATGATCCCGAAATCCAGGAAGCCGTTCGGCTGCTATCCAATAAAGATCAGTACCAAAAAATATTGCAATAACATTTAATACTACGTTTATGTATATGAAGCTCATGAGTTACGCGCTTGTCCTTTTGCTGACAAGCTATGTGAAGGCACAGAATCCGGTTACCTATATTGAAGAGCAGGTATCTTTTTTAGCAGATGACCGACTGGAAGGTCGTGCCACAGGCAGCAAGGGAGAAGAGATCGCCGCTAACTACATAGCAGGTCAATTTGCAGCAGCTGGTTTACAACCGGCCGGAGAGAATAAAGGCTTCTTTCAGGTGTTCGACTTTGCTGCAGGCAAGCAGGCCAGCAATTCCAATTACGTAGAGGTACCGGGTGTGACCATTGTAAAAGGCAATCCAATCTATTTCAGCGGCAGCGGCAAGGTCACAGCTCCCTTGGTATCGGTAGGATATGGTATCACGGCTATGGAGTTGAACTACGATGACTACGAGGGAATCGACGTACAAGGAAAAATTGTATGCATGCAATTGAGTACGCCCGAAGGAACCCACCCTCATACTAAATTCCTCGACTACGCTGATGAGCGCAGCAAGGTAGCCAGAGCTATGGAAGCCGGAGCAGTAGCGGTTTTGTTTTACAACACCGACGAAAACTATACCACCGACCAATTATTAGATTACAGCAATAACGCCAGTCAGGAATCCATTCCTGTACTGCTGCTGGACAGAAATAATATTGAACAATTACTCAAGTATCCCGAGGTCAACGTTTGTTCCGATTTGCAGGTGGTGCGGAAGAACGGCAAAAATGTGGCAGCTATGATTAACAATAAAGCTGCATGTACCATTGTAATAGGTGCGCATTACGACCATCTCGGTTACGGTGAATCAGGTGGTTCCCTGTACAGGGGAGAGCCGGCTATTCACAACGGTGCTGACGACAATGCCAGCGGAATAGCACTCATCCTGCAGCTTGCCAAAGACCTGGCCAGCAGTAATAACAAAGGATATAACTATGTATTCATTGCATTCTCCGGGGAAGAACTGGGATTGTACGGGTCCAAAAGCGCTGCAGAAAAACTGCTGGACAAAGATGCCTGCTACAACTACATGCTCAATTTTGATATGGTAGGACGTCTGGACAGCACCCGTCAACTGATCGTCAATGGCTTCGGCACATCCGGTGCGTGGAGTAAACTTGAATCACTGGCAAAGGCTCAGCAATTTCAATTAAAAACATTTGAATCCGGTATTGGCCCCTCCGACCATACTTCTTTCTACCTGAAACAAATACCTGTCTTACATTTCTTTACCGGCTCGCACAGCGATTACCACAAACCCACCGATGATGCAGACAAGGTAAACGCAGAAGGTATCGCTGATATTGAACTACTGGTAAGAAGTCTGATCGCCGACCTCGATGACGAACCGCAGATAGATTACATCAAAACCAAGGAAGATACCAATGAGGACGCACCGCGATTCACAGTTACGATGGGTGTCATTCCCGACTATGCTTACGAAGGAAGAGGTATGCGCATTGATGGTGTATCGGATGGTAAACCCGCAGCAGCTGCAGGCATCCAGGCCGGTGACGTTGTTATCAACCTGGGAGGCTATGATGTAGCAGATATGATGGGTTATATGAAAGCCCTGAGTAAATTCAAGGCCGGAGATGCCACCACTGTTACCTTCATTCGCAATGAAGCAACCATGGAAAAGCCTATCCAGTTCTAATTGACCTATATACTGCAAATAGAAACCAGTCACCCGACCTGCAGCGTATCCATATCGCAGGATGGGAATACCTTACACGAAGTAAACGGCACCGAAGTCAATGACCACGCAGGTCAGCTGGCACCCATGATTGCTACATGTGCAGATATGTGCAATATTCCCCTCTCTGCACTTTCTGCCGTTGCGGTGAGTATAGGACCGGGTTCCTATACCGGACTACGGATAGGCCTTTCTACTGCCAAAGGCATCTGTTACGGATTACAACTACCTCTAATATGTATTTCCACACTGGTCTCCATGGCTGCAGGTGCACGCCAGCAAATGGAAGGCGCTTCGGTAGATTATCTGTGTCCACTTATTGATGCCAGAAGGATGGAGGTTTACACTGCCTTATATGATAAAAATTTACAGGAGGTAATAGCGCCGTCAGCACTCATAGTAGAAGCGGTACCTATGCGCGATAGCATTGATTCCAATCAGCACCTGGCCTTTTTCGGAAGTGGAACTGACAAGTTATCATCTCTGTTACAAGGAGAAAAAAATACCATATTAACAAACTATAAGGTATTATCATCTTATATGTCAGGATTAGCGATAGATGCCTATAAGGCGGGAAACTTTGCTGATATGGCTTATACAGAACCATCTTATCTGAAAGAATTCTATACTACCGGCAGTTAATATTACAAACTTATTGGATGTGAATTTTGTAAAACATACAATAAGATATAACTTTGTTTTTACTTATATCTCACTTATTATAAGTATTTCATTAATAAAATCCATTTATTATGGCAGCATCACCAAGCGTAAAGATCAATAATGGTTCAAAAGGTCCGCTTAAGTTAGAGCACAAAACCTTAAGAAAAACAGTATTGGTCCTCAGGGCAGTTAATCATAAACTGCGTTTGAAAATCATTAAAATGCTCAGCGACAAACAGCAAATGAGCGTAACAGAAATCTATGTGAAACTTAGGTTAGAGCAATCTGTCGCTTCTCAGCACCTGGCAATTATGCGCCGGGCAGGTATTGTAAATACCACCAGAAGCGGTAAGAACATCTATTACGAATTAAATGCCTCTAAACTGAAGAGCATTGGTAATTTCATCCGTGATATTTCCTGAGTATTCATTTAAGAATTAAAAAGCATTACAATGGCAAAGTCAACACAAATGGCATTTCTGAACGTAGAAATGGCCAGTCTTCTTAAATCCTCTGAGATCATGCGTGCAATTGCACATCCATTGCGCATGAAAATCATGGGTTATATAGATAAAAACAAAAGCGTAAACGTCAATAAGATTTACAATGCTTTGGGTCTGGAGCAATCCATCACATCTCAGCATCTGCGCATTTTGCGCACCGCTGATCTTGTTAAGACCAAAAGAGAAGGTAAATTCATCTACTACTCCCTGAACTACGACAAGATTGCCAAGGTTCAGGCGATGATAGAAAAACACAACATGGCCTGATTACAGGCCGAGGCGCGCTGATATTTCCAGCATCCTGTCTATCGATACCCTGGCTGCCGACATCAGTTGAGCATCCATGGTGATTTCAGGGAGTTCATACAGCATTGCCGTATACAGTTTTTCCAGAGTATTCCGCTTCATATGCGGACAATCATTACAAGCACAAAGGTTATCAGGCGGGGCAGGAATAAATGTCTTACCTGGTGACCTTTTTTGCATTTGGTGAATAATACCCGTTTCTGTCACTACAATAAAGGTATCCGCCGGGTCACTGGCTGAATACTTCAACAATCCAGTGGTGGAGCCAATAAAGTCGGCGATTTCCAATACAGCCTCTTCACATTCGGGATGGGCAATAACCTTCGCCTCCGGATGGCGGTGTTTGAGCCGGGTAATTTTCTCCAGCGAAAAAATCTCATGCACCATACACGTACCGTTCCAGAGTAACATCTCTCTGCCTGTCTGTTCCATCACATACCTTCCCAGATTTCTGTCAGGCGCAAAAATTATCGGCGTGCCTTCCGGTAAACTTTCTACTATTTTAACCGCATTACTGCTGGTACAGATAATATCACTCAATGCCTTTATACCTGCCGTACAGTTGATGTAAGAAATAACCGTATGATCGGGGTGCTGCTCCCTGAACTTCTTAAATAAAGGCGGTGGACAGCTGTCTGCCAGCGAACAGCCCGCCTGGGCATCCGGCATGATGACTTTCTTATGCGGATTGAGAATTTTTGCTGTCTCTGCCATAAAGTGTACACCGGCAAAAACGATCATGTCCGCATCGGTGGAAGCTGCCTGCTGAGCCAATCCCAGACTATCCCCTATATAATCTGCTACATCCTGTATATCGCTGTCCTGATAATAATGCGCCAGCACTACGGCATTTTTCTCCTTTTTTATCTTTTGAATAGCTGCAACCAGATCCAACGAAGGATCAGGGGCTACATCAATAAAACCTTTATTCTCCAAATCAATGAAATCCACTTCTTTTATACCACCCATGATTACTATTATTATTTAAATGAAAAAAGGCATCGTCATCAATGCTGTGTATTCGTGGAATAAATTTCCATCTAAAATTTGATAATTGCGTTATCCTTACTTTACAGGCGGCAATCCACATTTTCATACACTGTCTCAAGCCCTTGCTGCTATGGATTCTATTCCTTTATACACAGCCTGTGTATACACTACCAACAGGATAACTTTTTGCAGTTGGATGTAAAACCCGTGTTCGTGAAATGTGTATACCTCATTACTAATGCACAAAATTCTCTACCGAATTTAAAACCACTGATCACGTGGTGGAAAAACTTAATAATTTGTGGGAAAATACCCGGCTTATCCACCACGCAGGAAGGCCTATCCACACTCCTTATCATCCTTTATAGAAATGCATCTCATCGATGTAATTGTATACCTTTTCCGGCACCAGGTAGCGAATATCTTTTCCCGCCGCTATCGCATCGCGGATAAAGGTGGCCGATATTTGCAGTAGGGGCGCCTTGGTATACTGTATATTCCCCGTTACTTTGATATCACCCGGGCTGCTACCGGGTCTTTCGTACACATAGATGGGATACCGTTGCAACAGGGTTTCGCTGTTTTTCCATTTGTGTATACCGGAGAGGGTATCACTTCCCATGAGCAGGGTAAAAGAAGTATCGGGATACTGCTCTTCCATATAGGTAAGTGTATCAATGGTATAGCTTGGTCGGGGCAGGTGGAACTCTATATTGGAGGCGCGCAATTGATAATTATCTTCCACCGCCAGATTAGCCATATAGAGCCGATGTTTTTCGTCCAGTAAGGAAGCTTTTTCCTTAAACGGGTTTTGCGGAGAAACAATCAACCATACCTGATCTACATCGCACCAGGAAACAAAATGCTGTGCAATAATGAGGTGACCGGTATGTATAGGATTAAAGGAGCCAAAAAAGAGTCCTACTTTCATTCGGCAGATTTTTTGGGAGGACGAGGGATAAAAGCGCTGGTATTCCGCTTGTATGCTGCATACTTGTCGTTGCCATCGTAGCGGGCTTCCAACATGGTGACTCCCGAAACTTTAAGCAATAGAAAAGTTATCAATAAGGCGGAAAGTACACCGAGATACCAATACGATGTTTCCAGCACAATACACATTAACCCCCACCAGACAAGGGTTTCGCCAAAATAGTTGGGATGCCGGCTCCAGCCCCATAAACCCTGATTCATCACCTTGCCCTTATTGTCCGGATTTCGCTTGAAAGCATATAGCTGCCAGTCGGCGACTGATTCAAAGAGAAAACCGATTATCCAAAGTATTACACCGAAGATCGCCAGCACTCCAATACTCCCCCCATCATCCAACACTACCGCATGGACCGGTCCGACAATAATGAGCATGAGCACACCCTGCAGCAGGAAAACCTTGAAATAACTAATCCACCACGTATTGGCGCCCCAATCTGCCCGAAAAGCCTGATAGCGCGGGTCTTCCACGCCTTTACCCAGGTTCCGGATGGCTAAAAATACGGATAGCCGCAAGCCCCATAATCCAACAAGGTACATCACCAGGAACTGGCGCGGCAGAATAGGATCCAGGCGGGTAATCTGATAGACAGCTACCGCGACAAAACCCATACCCCAGGCAATGTCCACAATGCTCATATCTTTCTTGAGTACAGAAAGCAACCAAACAAAGGTTACAAATCCGACTACCAATGCTGCAGATGTCCAAATGATGTCAAGCATAGATTACGATTGATTTCGACTTTTTGAGGCCAAAGGGTGATACAAAACCTACATGCTACCGAAATAGCGGTAGTACAAGTATAACAAGTTAAAAATGAAAAAGTTAACCCTATTTCCCTTCTTTTTGGAGGAGATAAGTCCAGGACTATTCCGGAAAAAAGCACCCCCAAAATTCAATTCTCCAAAAAAAATTTTGCACTGCTTTTAAACCTTTTTAAAAAACCTATGTTGGATATGGTGAAAGTGCCCCGAAAGAATAGTCAGCAGTTAACTGCGAACATTCAGGCACGCTGAGGTGGAGTTTTCATCCGCCAAATGGTTAGCAATAAATTAGGACTTCTAAGTAGTGGTTGTTTTCATAGGTACCGGAGGCGTAAGTCTCCGGTTTTTTTTATTCCGCCACCATGAACTGCAATACCTGTGCAACTCCGTTTTCCTGATGGCACACAAGCAGGTACATGCCGAAAGGTAAAGAAGAAACAGGAATGGAAAGACTGGTTCCGGGAGCGATATGTCCGTTGTACACCTCACTCACCTGTTGACCGTTCATATTGGTAATAAAAGCGCTTACCATTCTGTCTGACCCTCCGCCGGCGATTAGCTGCAGCGTTCCATTTTGAATGATATTGGTTTGCAGTGACAGTCCGCTCAGGTTGCTGTGTGCGGTGATAGAAGTGGGTATTATGAGTGTGTCCTTATAAATAACAGCTGTTACTGTCTCCAGCCCCAAAATGCTTTGCGTGTTGATTTGAAGAACCGGGATTCCCTCATCAGGTGACATCCAGCGGTATTCATTGGTCGTATAGGCTACAGGTACTTCCAGTCCGTCGGTGGTAAAGATGTCTTCAATATCAACCACACATTTCACGCGCAGTGCTTCATACGTGTCGAGTGGAGTAGTAATACTGCCCCAACCGTCTACTTCGCAAGTCCGGTTGCGGGTTTCCTGCCAGGAGCCAATTCCAGGAATAACGAAATTGAAACCCGCTGCAGAGCTGTAGGTATCACCATAGTTCAGTGGCAGGTCCAGTACCTTATCGTTATCATCAAAACCTATTGGGAGCGGAATTCCTGTGATGGTGCCCGCCTGTCCGGTTATTGAAAATTCAGAAGTGGTCTTTTTATAGAAATTGTAGAGGTCTTCCAGTGTAAAAAACTCGGAGTCGATGGTTTGTCCACTCTCCTCTGCTATGTCAGCATCGAACCACAGGAAAAAATAGGCGGGATTGGTTTCGGTCGGTGCAACCCAAACCGAAGAATCCTGAAATATAGGAGAAAGGAAATCGTAATTCCAGAGCATATCTGCGCCGGTAACGCCCAGCTCGAGCTCTTCGAAAGGATTGGCATTGCTGATATAGTAGAGGTCACCGTTCTGTGGAAGGTCGGCAACAGTGATGCTAACCTGTGCTTCCAGGCGTATGCACAGCAATAAGGTCAGGGCCATGAATAATGGGCGCATAGTGGTTCTTGTTTAGGAAGTATAAAATTGGCGTATTTTGCTGAATAATGTTACAAAGAACGCTGATTCCTGCAATATTATTATGGTGTAGCTTTTCGGCCTGCAACAGCAACAGTACCGAGGACCGGCAACCGCCTGATTATATTCCTCCGCAATGTACGCAGTTGCTGTGGGTGCAGGTATTACATCCCTCCGATACAGTCGGTCAATTGGTATGTTTTGAAAGAATGGATGCCGAATGGCACAGCAAGGATACCTTCCGGGTAAGTATCGGGAGAAACGGCCTTGCCGCAGCGGAAGGGTCGCAACAGCAGTTGACCCTGAAAAGCGTCAAGCAGGAAGGAGATGGATGCAGCCCTGCAGGATTATTCCCCCTGTTGTTTGTTTTTGGTTATGCACCTTCTATTGCGACACAAATGGAATACAGGACCATGCAGGAAGATGATATTTGCGTGGATGATCTTTTCTCAGCCGATTACAATCAGCATGTTAGTGCCCTTGCATCGCGGAACAACAGCCATGAAAAGATGCGGAGAAAGGATGAACAATATAAGTTGGGTATTTGGGTGGGTTACAATGCCGAACCGGTGGTTCCGGGCAATGGCTCCTGTATATTTCTTCATATTTGGAAGAAAGAAAATGCTCCCACCTCCGGATGCACAGCAATGGCAGAAGAGGATATGATGACCATACTGCAATGGCTGGACAAAGACGCCCATCCCTATCTTTTACAGACAACACCATAAAAAAAGACCGCTTTTCAGGCGGTCTTTTCATTGCATGATAATAATCTTTTATTGCACTATCAGACGCAGCACTTCAGCATAATCGCCGTGTTGCATACGCACCATGTAGACACCGGCATCGAGTTGTTGAGCAGACCATGTATAGGTCTGATAACCCGGAGCTACAGCAAATCCATCTGAGTATACCAGCTCTCCGTTGATATTATAAACATCCATCTGCAGGTTACCCGCTTCATGGATGGTGTAGGAAAAATTAAATACATCGGATGACGGGTTGGGATATACAGCGATGTTCTCCAACGCTTCTGCCAGTTCAGAATCGGCAATGTCTACAATCACCTCGGGTGTTTGCAGGCGCACATCGGTGTACACGCGATAGGCACCTTCTGCAAGGAACAATTCGGCAGTAGGATTTTCCACAAAAATGGAATCACCACTGAAGTATTCATACCACCAGCCGGTATGCTGGAAGGAAGGATTGATGGTGCCACCTGCCACCTGGAAGTTACCCAGTATGGTAACATTCATAGTCGGGTCGTTCAGGTTCACCCGTTTTTTAGGTCCTACCACATCCAGGTTAAAGTCTTCCGTGCTGAAAGCATCGTATTGCGTTTTCAGATTGATCATGGCGCTGTACACCTGATAGAGGCGATAGCGTCCGGACTCTTCCAGGTAATCCCACCGAACGGGTTTGGGGCATACGCGGCAACCAAAGTCGATGCTGTAGTCGTATCCCAGTTCACCGAACTGCCACATCATTTTCGGACCGGGAATGGCAAACACAAAAACGGCAGTCTGTTCCATTCTCTCCAGAGCTATGAATGGATCTTTACAATCGTGGTCGCTGTTGGTGGAGTTACCGAACTCCAGGTTCTTGTACATCAGTCGTTCTTCATCATGGCTTTCAGCATAGACAACGGCATGCGGATCGTTCCATCCCCTGTTCTTGTAAGATGCCCAGTACAGACTGGAATTTCCGGCTGCGTTGCCCCAGCCCATTGCCGCCTCTCCGTAGTTGTGGTTCATATTTCCCCACAGCAACAGACCGTAATTGGCCAGTTCTTTTTCTTCTGAATTGTCGGCAAAATGCTCGAGGATGAGAATGGCATTAGGATTCACATTCCACAGTGTATCGGCAACATTCTTCCACAGCTGGATGCGATTGGCATCGTATGCCCCCCAGGCCCCCACGTCGCCGAGGGTATTGTTTTGGGTGAATCCTTTTGACAGGTCGAAGCGGTAACCATCCACATTGTATTCTTCCAGCCAATACTTGAATATCCGGTTGCGCAGATAGATGGTGGCCGGGCTATCGTGGTTGAAATCGAAGCCGACATTAAAATCGTGGCGGGGAATTTGGTTGAAGTATGGGTTTTCTGCCGAAGGCGCACCGGCGGCACCGTCCCACCACATCTGCACGAGCGGGCTTTGTCCAAAGGCATGGTTCATGGCGATATCCAGGATAACCGCAATTCCACGGGCATGGCAGGAATCGACAAACTCCTTGAATTTTTCGCGGGTACCGTAGTACTTATCAAGCGCTATGAAGAAGCTCGGGTTGTAACCCCAGCTGTCGTTGCCTTCGTATTCCATAATGGGCATCAGCTCAATGGCGTTGATACCCATGCGGTCCAGGTATTCCAGAGAATCGATAAGAGATATATAGCTTCTGTCGCTCAGGAAGTCGCGCACCAGCAATTCATACACCACCAGGTCATCCACATCATCGGGTACAAAGTCGGTAATGGCCCAGCTGTAGGGTACCTGTGCGGTTTGGAAGATAGAAACATTTCCGGTTGTGAAACCGAAAGGATAAGGTTTCAAATCAGGGTATTTGGTGGCTCCGATAAAGGCGTCGTTGTTGGGGTCGAGAACCTTTTCAGTCAACGGATCTGCCACGCGAAGGTTTCCGTCAATCAGGTACTGGTAGGCATATTCTTCACCAGCAGTAAGTCCATTGAGTGTTACCCAGTAATAGTTACCATCGGGTGTGCGGTTCATATAGACATCATCGTTCAGCAACCAGTTGCTGTGGTCACCAATGGCAAACACATAATCTTTAAATGGGGCATAGAGAACGAGTGTTACGGTATTGTCATCGATATAATTGATACCCTGATCTACACCGGCGGGTAAGGCTGCAATGGGTACCGGCGGGCGCACATAGAAGGAAGTGGAATCGACGAGGATATCTACACCATCGAATACTACGGCTTTAATCCAGTGTTCACCGAAATCGACAGCCGGATACACATATTCCAGAAAATCAGAGGCGGTGCTTGCGAGCAACACATCATCGACGTATAAATCCATGCTGATAGCCGATAGACTGGCTATGGTAATGTCGACATTCTCTCCGGGTTCCACGATATAAGGTTCAATGGAAGGTGAGAGGATAGCAACATTAAGGCCGGGTTGGTATACTTCAATGAAAATGTCGGAACCGTCTTCGTTTCTGCCCACAATGGATCCCGTCTGGTTGCGAAAAACAAAACCCATCCGGTAGACGGTATCATCTGTCGGAACACCGTAGAAATCATTAATGTTATACGTAATACTGTACAGGTTGTCACCTTCTTCAGTCATCAATACTTCTTCATCATAAGTGCCCCATACGCCCTGCACCAGGGTCCAGGAGGTGGGTGTAGCACTTTCGTTGGTAACAACACCGGTGTGCGCAAAGATGGGCGGGGAAACGCCATCAAGTGCCCCGTTTCCCTGGGTGGCATCGAAGTAGATAGTCACTGTACCGTCCTGGGTAGGAAATACCGGATCAGTGTACACCACTTGTGCCATGGAAGAGGCTGTAGCGATTAACAGGGGGATAAGAACTTTTAGTTTCATGGTTTGGGATTTGATGAGATGAAAAACCCGTTCCTTGTGAGGGAACGGGTCATTCAGAAAAGATAAGAAGATTAAAGTTTCACGATGCTGCCTGCATTAGTTTGGTTGCCAACAGTCATGCGAACGATATAGTTACCGGCAGGTACATTAGCACCATTCCAGGAAATAACCTGAGCACCAGCAACCTGAGTTTCATTGATGATAGTAGCCACTTCCTGACCCATCATGTTGTACACTGCAATGATTACATTTTCAGACCTGTCCAAAGTGTAACGGAAAGTTACATTGGAAGCGAAAGGATTAGGACCTACGTTCAGATCAGAAATAGCAGCGATGTTATTGTCGATGCTTTGTGTTACTTTTTCTTCGATAGTCAGACAGTCGCAAGTGATGTCGTAAGCGCTGGTAGTTTCGTTGTACACAGCGAAGATGTCATCAGCGTTTCCGTCGCCATCATTGTCGTAACCTTTTCCTTCCAGTGTTCCGTCTTCATTGCGGAAAACGATACCAATGTGAGGAGGAGGCACCGGACCGGCATATCCTACGTCACCGTAGTAAACAGCAGGATCCAGGGTGATTTCCCAGATGTCATCAGAAGTTTCAGTCATTTCACCAACGCCATCATCAGAGCCCCAGTTTCCAACAACTGCTTCCCAGGGACCGAGTTCGCCGGCACCACTGTGCATGTAAACTTTGGCTGCCGCACCAGCACCCAGAGTACCAGTGCCTGTGTTGGCATTGTAAGTAAAGGTGTACTCCTGAGCGCTTAAAGCCCCCACGGCCACCAGTGCGAGAGAGAATAGTAAAACTTTTTTCATAGCTATGTTTTGTTTTAAAAATAAATCGGAATAAAGTTAAACGAAATCCGCTATTTCATATAAAATCTAACAAAAAAATTTGCCTTGTTTAACACTCATTGAATAATATAGTGAACACTATAAGAATTTGGCAATTATCAATTGCGCTACCTTTCTGCCTTGATTTACACCCACTTCTATGCCCGGACGATAGTGGATACCACCGTAAAGTCGGCTGTAGGCTGCTTCGTCAGCTGCGTGTAAAAAAGAATTGTAGGTCCTTGGCTCCAGCCCGTAGAGGGTTTCCACGCTGTCGGTATAGGTCACATTATCGCCGAATAATGCTGTTAAAACAGTGGACGCAGATGAAGAAATGACGCTGTGGCCACTGGTGTATTCGGGGAAGGGAGGCGTTTGAAGATAGGGCTCCCATGTAGGGTCTATGTAGGCATTGATATAGGTAACCGGCCGAATGAGGTTGCTGCGGTATTTTTCATCCCAACAGGAAATGAAGGCGTCCGCCAGTCCCACACTTACCATAGCATAGGAAAAAAGCGCTTTCTCCAATGTGGCATTGCTTTGGCGAATGGCAATAGTAGTAATGCCCATCCAGTGACCGGCAGGAGATACTTTCTTTTTGGCATAAACCAGATGCCCTTCGTGCACAGTAACAAAAGGGTTGTCGTCCCAGAACCAAACGGTTGCTTTTTGATCCGTCGTCAGCGATTTACTGGTCTGGTAAACTTCCAGGGCCTCTTCGTAAAAACGCGAGCCCGGAACGGTATCGAAAGGTGTTGGCGCCGGTGGTCTGCACTGATCTGCGGATTCCAGCACAAAAGGGCGTATTTTATTCCAATAAGGTTCAACGGGATCCATGTGGTCCGGTGGCGTGGGTTCCCAGGAATACGCCTCATCTACCAATGTATAGCGATCCAGTCCTCTCGTGGTGCGGTAACCATCTGCCTGCGACCAGCGGTTGATGTGCTGCCCTATGGCACTGCCGTATGCCAGCGCTTTTTCGATGTCTGCGGCACCTAGGGAAGAAAAATGCGATTCCACCATTTCATGCAGATGCGCATCAAGCATTTCCTCTGAGAACAGCATAGCCCTGGCTGTGGTAAACAAGGCGCCCAGCATTACCAGCGAAGGGCAATGGTCTGTTTGCATCAGCGTAGGCTCTGCCGGTGGAAAATCGTTCAATGCTGTTGTAAAAGGGGTTTTGCCGCCGGCCCATTCGTAAGCGGTATACGCAGAGAGCGCGGTGTAAGCGTAAATGCGACTGCTGACAGGCGGGGTAAAAATATCGTGCACTACTACATCCGTTACCCGATCCATAGCTTCTATAGCGAGGTCGGCATGATTGGGACAGTTGTCTGCTTGCGCCATCAGCGGATTGTTGGATACAAGCGATACCAGGCCGAGGAAAAAGAGCGTCAGTCGCAACATTATTTTGGTTTAACGATAGTAAGTGGATAAAGGATACCCGCTACCAACAAAAATTGTTCCTTTCCCAGATGCAGAGTGCTGATAGCTGTAGTCTCATCGGGCAGGAAAACCCCGCTTTCAATAAATGGCAGCGGCGTAAACAAACCCATTCCGATATTGCGGAGTAGCAAGCCCTGTCCGGCATCCATGCGACCGACTTCCGGGCGCACATCCATTCTGTTGCCTGCCAGTAACAGGTCCATTTGACCATCTTTGTTGGCATCTAAGGCAGCAGCACAACGCACGGGGCTGAACTGTGCAGCAAGGGGCAAGGGACGGAAAACATAGCGGCCATTCCCTTCATTAAAAAAGATACCTGTTTCAAAGGTGGTAGCGCGGAACAACAGCGCAGATTGCAGATCCACGTTGGGAAAAATGGTTTCCATCGTGGCGTCTGCATAAGATGCATAGCGCACAAAGCGCTTTTTCAATGGGTTAATCTGGTCCAGCAAATCGTCTCTGGAAACCATGGGAAAGAGGGTATCGCCCATATAGGCACAGAGTATAGGATCGATGGTGCCGTTACCGTCGAAGTCTTTTGCGTACAATTGCACGGGTTTTTCCAGGCTGGCTCGATAGCTGAAATTAGTGCCTGTGTTACCGGCCAGCAAATCGAGATCGCCGTCTCCATCGGCATCGAAGGGAAGCAGACAATTCCACCAGCCGCTGTATTGCGAAAATCCATTGTTGTCTATCAGCTCCGACATACCTTCATCGAATTGACGGAATATGCGCAGGGGCATCCACATACCGGTAATCAGTAAATCGGGAAATCCATTGTCATCTATATCGTCCCAAACAGCGTCTGTAACCATGCCCGCATTCCGCAGTGCAGGACAAATCCTGTCGGTAATATCTTCAAAAAAACCACCTTTGTTTTCCAGTAAGAAACTCGAAGTGGAAAGAGGGTATTTTCCCGGTAGCAACGCGGCACCGATGAATAAATCCAGGTCCCCATCTCCATCCATATCGCAGGGACGAATGCAGGAAGCACTTATATGAATATCAGGCAACTGTTGCGGCGCAGCAGTGAATTTACCTTTTCCATTGTTGAGCAGCAGTACCGGTAAATAGTTGCTGCTGTCCAGGGCCGTTTCATTACCCCCATAGGCAATGAGGAGGTCCATGTCACCATCATTGTCGGCGTCGAAGCAAGCAACAGCTGCCTCATCGTGCGGTGCGGGTCCTGCGATCGGTGGTGTCGATGCAGGAAGCAGAGTGCCGTCTTTATTTCCCCATAGCAGCAGACCACTGTTTCCTTTGGCAGCGCTGATATACACATCTGTGATGCCATCGCCATTCATATCGCCACTGGCCATGTCGGGACCCGGATTGGAGAATGTCCATGTTAGTAAAGGCTCCCGCTTATAATCTACATAGGTATTTTGTGCATAAGAATAATTCAAATTAGATAGCACTTTCTGTTCGAGCAGCGGAACCGGCAAACCGGGGGCAGGTTGATTACTTTGTATAGATTGATCGGCATAGTCCACTACCAGATGGGTTTGCGTGCGCACCTGTTTTACCTCCTGTACTTGGCCGTCTGGCCATTCAATGCGCACATTCACAGAGAACTCTCTGCCCAGTCCGAAATGCAGTTTATAGTCCATAGAAGACTGATAGCCGCGCACAGGATACAGCTCCCTGAATTGTTTCCCCGAACGACCCTCCACAATCACTTTGGCACCCAGACCGAAAGGATTGAAAGCGGGACCCTTGAGCTGCACGGTGAGGAAACCGCCGGCGGATTGATTGATCCAGATGGAAGCGGTTTCGTTGATGTTGTTTACCACCACATCCAGATCGCCGTCGTTATCGAGGTCGGCATATGCAGCACCATTGGAGAAAGTGGGAAGGTGCATACCGCACTTTTCGGTAACATCCGTATAGCTGAGGTCACCATTATTGTAATAGAGGTAGTTCGATAACTTAACGGAAGGCATCTGGTTAACCAGATCCAGCATGGACAGCGTACGCCCTTCTGCTGCAGCCTTATTGAGCTCTTCGTTATAGGTGTACTTCAGGAAATCCATGTTGGTGAAATCGCGGCGGTAGCCATTGGTGATGTACAGGTCCAGGAATCCGTCGTTATTGAAGTCTGCAAGCAGCGGTGCCCAGCTCCAGTCGGTGGCCTGCACTCCTGCCAGTTGCCCAATTTCGCTAAAGGTGCCATTGGCATTGTTGAGTTGCAGGGTATTGCGCATCAGCTGATGGTGGAATCCGTAGTTCACCCCCAGCTGGTAGGCATCGTATTTTTGGGGACCTTTCAAAAGCTTCTGGCGGTGGTTATCGGCGGGCAACATGTCTGCCACTACAAAATCGACAAAGCCATCGTTGTTGATATCGCCGAAATCTGTTCCCATCGAGAAGAGGGAAGTGTGCCCGGTAGCGTATTGCATCACCTGTGCGAAGGTTCCGTTTTTCAGGTTCAGGTACAGAAAATCCTGTTCCTGATAATCACTGGTACAAAAAATGTCGGGCCAGCCGTTGTTATCGATATCGGTAATACACACGCCCAGACCGAAGTTGATGGGGTTACCGATAATACCTGCTTCGGCGCTGATATCCGTGAAGCGGGCGCCGTCATTGCGGTACAGCTTGTTGCCCGCTTTGGGGTCGCGTTCGTTGCGCAATTCCTGCACGTTGAAGTTGCTGTACTGTTTCACCGAATGGTTCAGGAGGAACATATCCAGGTCACCGTCGCGATCGAAATCGAAAAAGGCGGCCTGAGTGGACTGTGCATCATCATCCAGACCATAGGCGGCGGCAGATTCGGTAAAAGTCAGGTTGCCATTGTTCATCCACAGCTGATTGCTGCGGCGCTCTGTTCCGAACTTTCCGGAGCGACAGACATAGATGTCCAGCCAGCCATCGTTATTGATATCGGCCATGGCAACTCCTGTAGACCAGCCATTGTTTTTATTGATGCCCGCAGCAGTGCTGATATTGCGAAAGGTGCCATCGCCATTGTTCAGGTACAATTGATCGGGAACAGCATTGCCGGTGAAGAACAGGTCGCACCAGCCATCGTTATTGATATCGCCTGCGGCCACACCGCCACCATTATAAAGGTATTGATAGTTCAGCACGTTGCGCAGCGAGTCTTCCTCCAGGAGATTTATGAAGTCTATGCCGGATTTTTCGGGTGACAGCAGCTTGAAATCCGGTTGTTGGGCCGGTAGCTCTGCCAGGGGAAAACAGGCATTGTACGTCAGTAGGAGTAAGATAAACCGCTGAAACATAGCAACAAAGATATTTTAACCAAATGACAGCAATGTTTAATAATTAATTAATCAAAATTGACGCTTTTTAATAAGAATATAAATAACTGAAAAAATTCTTAATTTTCGGGGCATTTTAAATAGAGGTATGTAATGACTTCTAACAATCATATTACCAAAAACCTATTACGTATGATCAATCGTTACTTAACAAAGCGACTGTTCCTGATGCTCTCGCTGTTCGTTCCGGTGCTCCTGGCAGCACAGAATGCTACGCTGAGGGGAAACATTCAGGACGAAGCCGGTGAGCCGCTACTCGGTGTAACCGTGTTTTTAGAAGGCACCACCATCGGTGCCATTACTGATTTTGACGGTAACTATACCGTTGAAAGCATTACTCCCGGCACTTATAACGTGCAGATAAGTTTTGTGGGATTCAAGAAAGAAACCACCACCATGACTTTTGCAGCCGGAGAGACCAAAACCCTTTCACTAACGCTGTTCGAGGATGTAAATATCCTGGAAGAGGCGGTAGTAATTGGTTATGGTACTACCCAAACAAAAGACCTTACCGGTTCGGTGGTTGCGGTCAGCACCAAAGATTTCCAGAAAGGTAACTTCGCCACTCCAGAGCAGTTGGTAGTGGGTAAGGTTGCCGGGGTGCAAATCACCTCCAACAGTGGTCAGCCGGGTGCCGGTAGCCGCATCCGTATTCGCGGTGGTACTTCTTTGAACGCCTCCAACGATCCGTTGATTGTGATTGATGGTGTGCCTGTCGATAACGGTGGAATTTCCGGAGCTTCCAACCCGCTCTCGTTGTTAAACCCCGATGATATTGAAACCTTCACTGTACTGAAAGATGCTTCTGCAGCCGCCATCTATGGTTCACGCGCCGCCAATGGGGTCATCATCATCACTACTAAAAAGGGAGCAGCGTCCAGCAAACTGAATGTTGGCTTCTCTACCAATAACTCCATCAGCCAGATTGTGAATTATGTGGACGTTCTGGGTGCTCAGCAATTTCGCGATACGGTGCTGGCACATGGCAATGCTACACAGATCAACCTGCTAGGCGAAAGTGAAACAGACTGGCAGCGCGAAATCTACCAGGTAGGTTTTGCCACAGACAACAACCTCTCGCTTTCCGGTGGTGTTAAGAACCTTCCTTACCGCTTAGGTCTGGAGTTTAACCACACAGAAGGTATTTTGAAAACATCTGAGATGGATCGTGTGGGTGCTACGCTGAACCTGAGCCCGAATCTGATCAACAATCATTTAAAGGTAGATGTGAACGCCAAGTACTACAATGTACAGAATGTGTTTGCCAATACCGGAGCCATTGGTTCTGCTGTTACGTTCGATCCGACCCAGTCAGTTACTTCCGGTACGGATGAATTTGGCGGTTACTTCGAATGGGTAAGCGGCAATGGCAATCCAAATGCACTGGCACCCCGCAACCCGCTTGGTCTGCTGATGCAGCGCCAGGACGAGAGTTCTGTGAACAGGTTCATTGGTAATGTGATGCTGGACTACACCACACACTTCATGGAAGATTTGCACCTGATAGTAAACGTGGGTGGTGACTTCGCCAACAGTAACGGAACAGTGTTTGTGCCTGCCGAGGCGGCGTCTGATTTCCTGAGAGGCGGTGTCAATAACAAATACGAGCAAACCAAGGTGAACAGGGTACTGGATACCTACTTCAACTATAAGACTGATCTGAGAGCGCTGAAGAGCACAGTGGATCTTACGGGTGGATACTCTTTCCAGTACTGGAGCACAGAAAGCCCTGAGCAACCCGATTTGAACGTAGCAGGTGATACCATCACGCCTCCGGGTCTGCCCTTCTTTACCGACAATGCGCTGATGTCATTCTACGGTCGTTTGAACTACAACCTTGCCGAGAAATACATCCTTACCGCTACCCTGCGTAATGACGGTTCTTCCCGCTTCAGTCCTGATACCCGCTGGGGTCTTTTCCCCTCTGTGGCGTTTGCATGGCGCTTGAGTGAAGAAAGCCTGTTTAAAGACATTCAGTCCCTTTCTTTCCTGAAATTACGCGTAGGATGGGGTATTACCGGTCAGCAGGATATTTTCTCTGACTATCCTTACATTGCTAATTATGCCGAAGGTACCAGCACAGCACAGTACCAGTTTGGCGATGTATTCTATACCGTGTTGCGTCCGGACGGTTACGATCCCAATATCAAATGGGAAGAAACCACCAGTATCAACGTGGGTCTTGATTTCGGGTTCAACAACAACCGCTGGAACGGTGCCATCGATGTGTACCGCAAGACTACAGAAGACCTGTTGAGTATCATTCCTATTCCTGCCGGAACCAACTTCACCAACCAGCTCCTTACCAACGTAGGAAGCATGTTGAACACTGGTATGGAAATCTCGTTGAACTACGTGGCTATTGACAATGAGAATATGACCCTCGAGTTTGGTGGAAATGCTACTTTCAACCGCAACGAAATCACTAAACTGAACGTACTGGAGAATGAAGATGATCCGGGCATTCTGGTAGGTGGTATTTCAGGCGGTGTGGGTAACACCATCCAGATCCACTCTGTAGGATTCCCTGTTTTCACCTTCTATACTTATGAGCAGGTTTATGCCGAGGACGGTTCACCTATTGAAGGTGAATACGTTGACCAGAATGGCGATGGCGTGATCAACCCTGACGATATCGTGCGTTTCGACGGCAACCCTGCACCGAACCTGTTTATCGGTTTCTTCTCCAATTTCAACTACAAGAAATGGACAGCCGGTTTCAGTTTACGCGGTGAGTTTGGTCAGTATGTTTACAACAACGTCAACTCCAGTCTGGGTAACTACTTCAACGTAGGTTCTACTAAAGGTTACCTGGCCAACATGACCAGCGACTATGTGAATACTGTATTCCAGACACCACAATACCTTACTGATTACTATCTGGAAAGCGCTTCTTACCTGCGTCTGGATAACCTCTATCTGGGTTACAATTTCGGTAATATCATTGCCGACCAGGTAGGTCTGAGCGCAACCTTCATTATCCAGAATGCGTTAGTTATCAGCAGCTACTCCGGAATTGATCCGGAAGTGGGTGGCGGTATCGATAATAATTTCTATCCGCGTCCAAGGACGTACGGTGTGAACCTTAACTTCAACTTTTAAATATTATGAATATGAAAAGAGAATATATATGGAGTCTGACCACCCTTGCAACTGTCAGCATGTTATTCAGTTCCTGCTTCAAGGAGCTGGATCTCACGCCTAAGTACGGCTTGAACACGGAAGCGGTATATTCAGATCCCGACAACTACATCAACGTGTTGGCCAAGCTGTATGCCGGCTTATCCATCACCGGTAACCAGGGACCTGCGGGTAGCCCTGACATCAGCGGTATTGACGAAGGTTTCTCGGCATACGTTCGCGTATTGTGGAACCTGCAGGAGCTGCCTACTGATGAAGCTATCTGTGGCTGGAATGACCCGGGTATTCCCGAGTTGAACAGCGGCACATGGAACTCCACCAGCAATTTCGTTCAGGCGATGTATTACAGAATTTTCTATCAAATTCCACTCTGTAACGAGTTCATCCGCTACTGTTCAGATGACTGGATGAATGAAAAAGGATTCGCCGCAGCCGATCAGGAACGCATCCGTGTATATCAGGCGGAGGCCCGTTACCTGCGTGCGCTAAGCTACTACCATGCGATGGACTTGTTCGGTAATGTACCTTTTGTAACCGAAGAAGACCTGCCGGGAGCCGGCTTCCCGGAACAGATTCAGCGCGCAGATCTCTTCGATTATATTGAAGGAGAGTTGCTGGAACTGGAAAACCTGATGGTAGATGCAAGGGCCAATGAATATGCGCGTGCCGACAAAGCCGCCGTATGGACATTATTAGCTAAGATGTACCTGAATGCAGAAGTATATCGCGGTACCAACCGCTATGCAGACTGTGTTACCTATTGCCAGAAAGTTATCGATGCAGGTTACTCTCTGGAACCCAATTACGAGCATCTGTTCTTTGCCGATAACCACCTGAGCAACGAGATTATATTCCCTGTTACCTACGATGGTTTGAATACACAGACCTATGGTGGAACCAGCTTCCTGGTACATGCTTCCATTGGTGGTAGCATGCCTGCCGGTGATTTTGGTGTAGCGAATGGCTGGGCCGGTTTGCGCGCCTTACCGACCCTTCCCAATGCATTTCCTGATACAGAGGACGGACGGTACATATTCTATACCGACGGACAAACATTGAGTGTAGATACTGTTCAGGAATTTACCAATGGTTATGCGGTAGCCAAGTGGAAAAATGTTACCCAGGCTGGTGAGGCAGGCTCTGATCCTGTAGGTCAGTTTGTTGACATCGACTTCCCTCTGTTCCGTCTGGCTGATGTATACCTGATGTATGTAGAAGCAGCCCTGCGCGGTGGTGGAGATGTAGGAACTGGATTGGCATTGTTCAACCAACTGCGTGAGCGCGCTTACGGAGATGCATCCAACAATGCGGGAAGCATAACGCTGGAGGACGTGTTGAATGAGCGCATGCGTGAGCTTTACTGGGAAGGTCATCGCCGTACAGATCTGGTGCGTTATGGCTTGTTCTCCGGAAGTGCTTATGTATGGCAGTGGAAAGGAAATGATCCCAACGGAACCAGTATTCCTGAAAACTTCAATCTTTATCCATTACCATTTGCAGATATTACTGCCAATCAGAATCTGGTGCAAAACCCCGGTTATTGATGGTGTGGTGACAACAATATCAGGCCCGTTTTTCAACGGGCCTTTTTTTATGCCTGCTGGAGAAGGGCGAGTTGAAGTGTGTTGCTAATCGACATGTACGAGCATTGCAGGCAAAACATCCAAATCACCCCCCTTCTCCCCCCGTCCGGGGGGACTTCTGACTTACCATGATTGGAAATAATAGAATTCGTTACGGACTGATTTAGGAGGCTCAGTTGAAGTTTATCAATCGTAAACCATAGCGCGTATATAGCGAAATTGAAATGTAGCATCAAATCAACTCCAGGCCTGCTTTAAGAGTGTTTACCCGCCGCAGGAGGGCCTTCCCGCCCTACGCGGGAAAAGAGCTTCGCGCATAAAATTTGTACCCAAACTTTTCAGCTTATTACAAGCATTTATAGAAAGCGTCCCCCCGGACGGGGGGTGAAGGGGGGTGATTTCTAACTAATTTATTACCATTGTTGTGCTTAACCAATATGCGAAGATTATATAAGAAGTACTTGAACACCTATGCAGCTGTCCACAGAAACAACAGCACAAAAGCTGAGGTTCGCCTGTGGTGCGAAGTATTGCGTAAAAGGCAGCTCAGGGGTTTTAGATTCAGGCGGCAGGTTCCATTGGGGAAATTCATTGCTGATTTCTATTGTCAGGAGTTGAATCTGGTAATTGAGGTAGATGGTTATACCCACGATACATACTTGGAAACCATTGAAAACGATAGAGAAAAAGATGCTTTTTTTGAACGAATGAATTTGAAAGTACTTCGCTTTTCTGATGATCAGGTATTCAATAATATTGATGACATTAGGGAAGTATTGGAGAATTATGCTTCCAGTTTTCCTGAAAAAAAGTGATGTTTTATCACCCCCCTGCACCCCCCGTCCGGGGGGACTTCTGACCTACCATGATTGGAAATAATGGAATTCGTTACGGACTGATTTAGGAGGCTCAGTTGGAGTTTGTCAATCGTTAACCACAGCATCCATTGTGAATAAGAACAGGAGCATCGAATCAATCCCCTATCCGCCTTCGGAGGAATTACCCGCCGCAGGAGGTTCAGTAACTACACAAATATGTTGGTAACCAAACTTTTCAGCTTATAACAAGCATTTATAGAAAGTGTCCCCCCGGACGGGGGGTGAAGGGGGGTGATGAGTACCTCTACCTTACGTTGCCTGGAGTACATGGAATGAAATTGGAAATGATTTAGAAGGCTCAGTTAAAGCTTATTACAAGCATTTATAGAAAGCGTCTCCCCGGTTTGACCCGATAACTATCGGGTTAAAGGGAGTACCCGCAGGGGGAGGGGTGATTTAATAAGTCTTGCCTTGTTCTCGGCCCACCTTTACCCAAAGAAAAGTGGAAGAAGCTTTTGAAGATAAACCTACTGATGAAATACTATTTCCAAATCACCCCCCTTCGCCCCCCGTCCGGGGGGACATCTGACCTACATTGCTTGGAGTGCATTGAATGGATTTAGAACTGATTGAGGAGCCTCGGTAGGAGTTTATCAATCGTTAACCTAAGCATCCATTTGAAGCAATTGTTAAATAATCTAAAAACTTTGGAAACTTTTAAACTAAAATAAGTTTCCTGTGTTTTCGTCTGTACCTTTGCACTCAATTGAAACGTGTGGAATTAACAGATGAACATAAAATATTAGAACGCTGCTCCCGTCTCTTTATGAAGTACGGCGCCAAAAGCATCACCATGGACGATGTGGCCCGCGAGCTGGGAATGTCGAAAAAAACCCTTTACCAGCACTTTAGCAACAAGAAAGAGCTGATGAAAAAGGTTACCGCTTTCCATTTCGCCAACGAAAACGAAGCGGTCTGCACCATCGCCCACCAAAGCGAGAATGCCATTGAGGAGCTCCTCAATATTTCTAAATGGATCAGCACCCAGATGAAAGGCATCAACCCAACGCTGATTTACGACCTCCAGAAATACCACCCAGAATCGTGGCAACTATTCGTAGAACACCGCAACAGGGACGTATTCCAGACCATTATCAACAACATCCGTCGCGGCATCTCCGAAGGCCTTTACCGTGAGGACCTCAACCCGGAAATCATCACGCGCACCTACATCGCCCGCATGGAAGTAGTAGTTGACCCGGAAGTATTCCCTCCGGGCATGTTCAGTTTCCAGGATATACACCGCGAATTTATCACCTACCATATAAGAGGCCTTGCCTCTGAAAAAGGACTTCAATACTTAGCTCAATATCAAAACCAAACCAATGTTACCATCGATTAAAACCCTCACCGTGGGTTTGCTCCTGCTACTATCGCCCCTATGGACACTGGCACAAGAGGGCACGCCACTCAGCCTTGAACAGGCTCAGGAGTATGCGCTCAAGAACAGTCCGGCCATGAAAACCAGCCAGCTGGACATTGCAGACGGGCAAACGACCCTGCAAACCCGCACATCCATTGGATTGCCGCAGGTAAACCTCAATGCCAACTACAACCATTTCATTACCCTTCCCACCTCCCTCATTCCCGCTGAATTCTTTGGCGGTGAACCGGGTGAGTTCGCAGAATTGCAATTCGGTGTGCCGGAAAACTTCACTGCCGGTGTTTCGGTATCGCAACTCCTGTTCAGTGGTCCTTATATCTACGGCGTTCAGGCCGCCAAGGTGTATGTGGAATTGCTGGAACAGCAGAGCAAGGTAGAGGCTGCCGATGTACGGAAAAATGTGGAATTGGCCTACTTCAATGTGCTGATATCGGAGGAAGTGATTCGACTGGCGGACAAAAACCTGGAAATCATGGACAAGACGCTGAACGAAGTTGCTGAAATGAACAAGGCCGGGTTTGTAGAGTCCATCGATGTAGATCGCCTCACCATCAGCCGTTCTACCCTTGCCACCATGCGCAACAATGCCGAAAGACAGAAAGCCCTTGCACTGAACCTCTTAAAATTCCAAATGGGCATGGACCTCTCCGAAACCATTCGCCTCACCGATGGTCTGGAAAAGATGAGCGAAAACATGGTACTGCTGCAGGGCGACATGAACTATATGAACCGCCCGGAATTCGGTGTGATTCAATCTACCAAGCGCCTCAACGAACTGAATATAAAAGCCAATAAATCGGCTTACCTGCCTTCACTGGCATTGATTGGTTCTTACGAACAGGCAGCACAGCGGAATGAATTCAATTTCTTCGACACTTCCCAGCCCTGGTTCGAAACCTTTCTGGTGGGTCTGCAGCTGAATGTGCCCATTTTCAGTGGTATGCAGCGCAGCGCCGCCGTACAAAGTGCCCAGATTGGCTACGAGCAATCGCAGATTGCCGAACAGACCCTGCTGCAATCAGTTAACCTGGAAGTGGCTCAATACCAGACCGAATACCTTAACGCACTCGATAACCTGACTAATCAGGAATCGAATATCACACTAGCGGAAAAAATATATAATATAACACTTATTAAATACCGAGAAGGTCTGGGCTCCAGCCTGGAACTGACCGATGCTGAAAGCACCCTGCTCAACGCCGAAACCAATTACATCAACGCTTTATACAATTTCCTATCTGCTAAAACCAATCTGAAAAAAGCATTGGGCTACCTGTAAAATCAATACAATGAAAAAGATATTCACCATCATTCCTTTAGCCATCGTTTTGCTGCTCAATGCCTGCAGCAAAGGAGAAGAAGCCACTACCGATTCTGTTGAACAGAAACTGGAACAGATTTCACAATACAAATCGGAAATCAAAGGTCTGGAAATCAAAATTCAGGAACTGGAAAAAGAAATCATTGCTTCCGGTGGTAGTCTGGAATTACCTCCCGATACTATTCCCGTTACCGTTTTACCTGTTGTGCGCGGCAACTACGAAGAGTTCGTGGAAGTAGCGGGTACCATCAGCTCTGACAGAAATATCCTGGTTAGCAGCGAAGTGGGCGGAACCGTTACATCCTTACTGGTGCAGGAAGGTCAGACTGTAAGTGCAGGCCAAATATTGCTCACAACCGATGATCAGATTATTCTGAAAAGCATAGATGAACTGGAAAGCGCTTTTAATCTTGCTAAAACAGTATATGAAAAACGCAAATCTTTGTGGGACCAGAACATCGGCTCTGAAATAGAGTACCTCACCGCCAAAAACAATATGGAAAACCTGGAGCTGCGCCTCAATACCACCCGCAGCCAGTGGGCGAAAACACAGCTGCGTGCGCCCATTTCAGGAATCGTAGATGAGGTCATCACCAAAAAAGGAGAAATGGCAGCTCCGGGCATGCCGCTCCTGCGCGTGGTGAATCTCAATGAAGTGAAAATCGAATGCGATGTATCGGAAGCCTATGTAGGCAAACTGAAACGCGGTGACAAGGTGCAGGTAACTTTCCCCTCCATCGGTATGGAAACAGCTGCCACCATCCGCAGCGTAGGCCAGGTTATCAATCCTGGTAACCGCACCTTTTCAGTAGAAGTAACGCTGAGCAATGCAGACGGCGTATTGAAACCTAACCTGCTGGGTTATGTGAAAATCCGCGAGTTTATGGAAGCCGATCAGGTAGTCATCCCCACCAAATACGTACAAAACGGTGTAGAAGGACCTTATGTGCTTACTGTAAAAGATGGTGTTATCACCAAGAACAATATCAAGCGCGGTCGCTCGCACAACGGACTGACACAGGTGCTTTCGGGACTAGACGGAGGTGAAACCCTGGTGGCAGAAGGGTACCGCGATGCCAAAGCCGGCGATATCGCACACGTAGTAGAATTGCAAACAGCATCAATGGAGTAATCGTTATGAGTAAGGAAAATACCATCATAAAAGAATTCGGACTGTCGACCTTCTCGGTCAACAACCGCATCAGCGTCATGTTCCTGGCGCTCATCATACTCATCATGGGAGTATCGGCCTACAACGCCATGCCCCGTGAAAGCTTTCCCGAAATCACACAGCCCGAAATTTACGTGGGCGTGCTGTATCCGGGAAACTCCCCCAAGGACGTGGAAAACCTCATCACCCGACCTATTGAAAAGGAACTCAATACCATCGGCGATGTAGACGAAATCCGCTCCACCTCTATTCAGGATTACGCCACCATCACTGTGGCGTTCAATTACGATGTGGATGTGGATGCCGCCCTGCAGGATGTGAAAGACGCCGTCGATAAAGCCAAAGGCGACCTGCCCAATGACCTCGATAACGAACCCAATATTTTCGCTCTCGACTTCTCCGAATTTCCGGTCATGAACATCAACCTCTATGGTATTAATGATGTCGACCTTTTGAAAGAATACGGCGAATACCTCGAAGATGAAATCGAGAAGCTGGAAGCTGTATCCGGTGTCGATATCAGGGGCGTTCTCGACAAAGAGGTGAAGATAATGGTGGATAAGGAAAGGATGGAAAGCCTGGAAATCAGTTTCTACGACATTGAGAATGCCATTTCCGCAGAAAACCTCACCATGAGTGCCGGCGAAATCCTTACCGATGAAGCCCGTCGCGATATTCGTATAGTAGGCGAGTTCAGCGATGTAACGCAAATGGAAAATGTAATCGTGAAATACGAGAACCAGAGAATCGTATACCTCCGCGATATCGCTACCATTTCATTCGACTATATCGAACCCAACTCCTACGCCCGTCTCGATGGTGAGAACGTAGTTACCCTCGACATCAAAAAGAAAAGTGGAGGGAACCTCATAGAGGCCTCAGAACAAATTCAGGAAATCATCAAGGAAGCCGAAGACAGTGGACGGTTCCCGCCCGAGCTGAAAATTGCTATCACCAACGACCAAAGCCGCGATACCAAATTGATGGTATCCAATCTGGAAAACAATATTATTTCCGGTGTGATTCTGGTTGTATTGGTATTGCTGTTCTTTCTTGGCTTGCGCAACGCTTCCTTTGTAGGTATTGCCATTCCGCTTTCTATGCTCATGGCATTTATGATCCTGAATGCATTTGGTATCACCCTGAATATGATGGTGCTGTTCTCCCTCATCCTCGCACTGGGGATGCTGGTAGATAACGGTATTGTGGTAGTTGAAAACACCTATCGCCTCATGAGCGAGGGCAAGACACCTATCCGCGCAGC
This sequence comes from Bacteroidetes bacterium UBA3022, assembly GCA_002346225.1. Lineage (GTDB taxonomy): Bacteria > Bacteroidota > Bacteroidia > Chitinophagales > BACL12 > UBA11426. The sequence continues at coordinate 35,392 of DDYY01000055.1, read as the reverse complement.
CATTGAAGGTGTGGGCGAAGTAGCCTGGCCCATCATCGCTTCTACTGCTACCACAGTGGCGGCCTTTGTGCCATTGCTGTTCTGGAATGACCTGATGGGTGAGTTCATGAAGTACCTCCCCCTTACCTTGATTATCACACTCTCCTCTTCCCTGTTTGTAGGACTGGTCATTAACCCGGTCATTGCATCGCGGTTTATGAAGGTGCAAAACACCAGCGAGGTGCGCACCAAACCCACCCGCAACTTCTGGTACCTGATTATAGGAGCCGCCATCATTGGAGGCCTGGCTCACCTGGCAGGTGCTACTTTTCTGGGTAACCTGTCGCTCATCGTAGGTTTGGTGGCAGCCCTTAACCGTTTCGTACTGCAACCGGCGTCTATCAAGTTCCAAAACGGACCGCTGGTGCGGCTGGAGAATGTCTATCGTCGTACCATTTCCTACGCGTTAAAAGGCTATCGTCCGGTTTGGTTCTTCCTGGGAACTTTCTTGTTGTTTCTGGGCTCCTGTGCCAGTATGATTGTGGCACCGCCCAAGACCTTATACTTCCCCGAAGGCGACCCGACTTACGTGAACGTGTTTATTGCCGCGCCGCTGGGAACCGATATCACCAAAACCAACGCTATTACAGCGCAGGTAGAAAGGGCCCTAAAGACTACCTTGAAAGATGATGTGGAAGTTGTAGAAGCCACGCTTGCGCAGGTAGGCGAAGGCACCTCCGACCCCAACGAAGGCGTAAGCATGGGTAACTCACCCCACCGCGGAAGGGTTACGGTTTCCTTTGTTCCCTTTGAAGAGCGCAACGGAAAATCTACCAGCGACATCATGGAAAAAATTCGCGGTGCCGTGAAAGATATTCCCGGCGCACAGATTACGGTGAGCCCGTCTCCATTCGGCCCTCCGGTAGGTCCGCCCATCAACGTCGAAATTTCAGGTGAAGACTTTACCAAACTGGTGCTGCTTACAGATGAAATAAAAGATTATTTGAAAGATGCGGGCATTCCCGGTATTGAAGAACTGAAAACCGATCTGGAAACAGGTAAGCCCGAACTGGTGTTGACGGTGAACCGCGATGCTGCCAAACGCTATGGGGTAAGCACCGCTGATGTAGCCATGTCGCTTAGAACAGCACTTTTTGGAAAGGAAATATCGAAATACAAAGAAGGCGAAGACGACTATCCTATCATGTTGCGCTTTGAAGATGAAAAACGCTACAACCTCAGCACCCTGCTGAATACGCGCATCACCTTCCGCGATCAGGCAACGGGTAAAATAAGTCAGGTACCGGTATCTGCTGTTGCCAGCCTCGACTACGCGTCCACCTATGGCAGCATCAAGCGCAAAGATCTGGACCGCGTTATCACCATTTATTCCAACGTCAACGTGGGGTACAACGCCAACGAAATCAATACCCAGCTAAAAGAGCGACTCGCTGCTTACGATATGCCGGAAGGTTTCAATTACAAATTCACCGGTCAACAGGAAGACCAGGCATCCGACACAGCCTTCCTTACCAATGCACTCATTATTGCTGTGTTGCTGATTTTCCTCATCATGGTTTCGCAGTTCAATAGTATACTCATGCCCATCATCATACTCACCTCAGTATTGTTTTCTATGATTGGTGTGTTGCTCGGTATACAGATTTTCAATATGGACTTTGTAATCCTCATGACCGGTATTGGTATCATATCCCTTGCCGGAGTCGTGGTGAACAACGCCATAGTTTTGATTGACTTCGTTGAACTCGAAAGGAAAAGAAGGGCATTGGAACTCGACCTCGAGTCGCCCGATGATTTACCTTACGATGAGCTATTGACCAGTATTGTGAGTGCCGGTTCTACCCGTCTGCGTCCTGTGTTGCTCACCGCAATTACTACGGTGTTGGGTCTGCTCCCACTGGCTATTGGTATCAACTTTAACTTCTTTACCATGCTGAGCAGTTTCGATGCCCAGTTTTATATCGGTGGTGACAGTGTGATGTTCTGGGGACCATTGGCATGGGCCGTAATCTTCGGACTCACCTTTGCTACCTTCCTTACACTCGTGATTGTGCCGGTAACTTACCTGCTCATTGATCGCGCTAAAATGAGGGTGTTGCGTTTATTCGGCGGGGGAAGCCCTTCCACCTCCGGCAGCCTGGCACCGGGCATGCAGCACCATGACAAGCCGTGATTAGATATGAATAGTTAATATACCAAACCCCGCTTATCTGAAGCGGGGTTTTTTTATTCTGGCAATACGTACCCCTTCCCTTGCGGGTTCTCCCTTTAACCCGATAGTTATTGGGTTAAACCGGGGAGATGCTTTCTATAATTATTTAGTAGTAAGCTGAAAGGGTTGTGCGCCTACATATTTGTAAAGTTCCTGTACCTCCTGTAGCGGGCAGGTCATAGTATGGAAATAGAGTTTCATCCAAGAGTATGTATTATAAAAGCTTATTAATATCGCTTCACCTATTGAAATGTACATAACACCCAAGAATCAAATTCTTACTTTAAAATCACCCCCCTTCGCCCCCCGTCCAGGGGGACACTTTCTATAAATGCTTGTAATAAGCTGAAAAGGTTTGATACACATATGTTTTATAGCTTTTTTTCCTCCTGCAGGAACCGGCGGGTGATAGTGTATTGGTTCAAATGATGCTTGTTTCATTCTTGTACAGACAAACGTGGAAATTGATATAGACAATGCATTGCAATCACCCCCCTTCGCCCCCCGTCCGGGGGGACGCTTTCTATAAATGCTTGTAATAAGCTTTAACTGAGCCTTCTCAATCCGTTCCAATTTCATTCCATGTACTCTAAGCAACGTAAGTTAGAGGTACTTATCACCCCCCTTCGCCCCCCGTCCAGGGGGACACTTTCTATAAATGTTTAGTAGCAAGCTGAAAGGGTTGTACACGTATTATATTCATAAAACTACCGTCCCACCAAATCGCTTTCCGAAAAGCCCCTTGCCCTGCGCATGACAGAGTTTTCAGCTGCAATTATTACTTTCACCAACAGAAATGTGTCCATGAAAAAATGTATGTCTTTGGTTGTTGTATGCCTGCTGTTAGGTTCGTTGTTAGCACAGAAAGTGTATCCACCTCACTGGTGGGTAGGAATGCGGCAACAGGAAGTACAGGTTATGATTCACCGCACGGATGTGGCCGCTTCGGAGGTGCGCGTCGACTATCCGGGCGTAACTTTGTTGCGCACCACATTTGTCGAAAATCCCAATTATGTCTTTTGTGATTTGTCGATTGCGGAAAATACCGCACCGGGCAAAGTGCCCATCCTTTTCACCAGGAACGGACAATCGGAAGTGCTGGAGTACGAATTGAAATACCGGGAAGCACGCAGCCTGGCATACGGACTCGATGGCAGCGATTTCATCTACCTTATCATGCCCGATCGGTTTGTCAATGAAAACCCGGGTAATGACATCGTGTCCACCACGCTGGAGCAGGAGGTGAATCGGGGTTATAATAACAAACGCCATGGCGGTGACCTTTTGGGTGTTATAGGAAAGCTGGATTACCTGAAGGACCTCGGTGTTACCGCCACCTGGCTGACACCACCACTGGAAAACAACCAGCCTTTGTACAGCTACCATGGATACGCCATTACCAACCACTATGCCCTGGATCCCCGCATAGGCGATAATGAACAGTATCGCTTGTATGTAGATGAAAGCCATAAAAGAGGTATGCAGGTAGTGTTCGACGTAGTGCTGAACCATGTGGGTGACCAGCACGCATTTATCCGCGACCTGCCCAGCGCCGACTGGCTCAATCAGTGGGATGGGTTCACACGCACCAACTACAGAACATCTGCGCTGGTAGACATGTATGCCAGCCCTTCCGACAGGGAGCGCATGACCAACGGTTGGTTCGATACCCAAATGCCCGACCTCAACCAACGCAATCCCCTGGTGGCAAAATACCTCATTCAGTGGTGCATCTGGTGGATAGAAGAAATGCAGATAGATGCATTCCGGCTGGATACTTACTCGTACGCCGATCAGGACTTCCTTACCGAGTGGGCCATCGCCATCAACAACGAATACCCGGGTTTCACAGAATTTGCAGAAGTCTGGGTGAATGGCAAAGGCGTGCAGGGATATTACAACGGCAACAACAACCTGAAAACCGGTGTCAACACCCACCTCGATGGCGTGCTGGATTTCGACCTCTACTGGGGCATCATCAAAAGTATAACTGAGCCCTTTGGCTGGGAGCAGGGAACGGGAAATCTCTACCTCCGGCTGGTGCAGGATTATATGTATGGCGACAATGGCGGTGCCGGTAACGTGACGTTTCTGGGCAATCACGATATTGACCGCTTCTACTCCATGGCCGGAGAAGACATTCAAAAATATAAAATAGGTGTCACCCTGCTGCTCACCCTGCGGGGCATACCGCAATGGTTTTACGGAGATGAGGTGCTGCTGACCAACTTCGCCAATCCCATGGATACAGTAAGGGTGGATTTTCCGGGAGGATGGAAAGCAGATGCCAGCAATAAGTTTGCGGCTGCGGGCAGGACGGCCACAGAGCAAGAGGCCTTTCAGCATGTGCGTAAACTGGCGAACTGGCGGAAGACGCACCCCGTTTTTGCAGATGGAAAAACCATGCACTATGTACCCGAGAACAATATATATGTATATTTCAGGTATAATGATGATTACTCGGTCATGGTACTGGTCAACACTTCCGACGAATGGAAGCCGGTGGAAACGAAAAGATTCAACACATCGTTAGCAGGATATACAAAGGCACGCTCCGTAATAGACGAGACAGTGATTACCGACCTATCAGTATTGCAGGTAGCGCCCATGAGTGCCATGGTCATAGAACTCGAATAACAATGAACGAAGCTTTTTCCTATTCAGAAATCGATGCTTATGTAGATCGCTGTATTGCGATTACTCCGGAAGAGCGCTCGTTTTTCCATAGCATACTGGAGCCCAAAACCATTGAGCGCAAGCAGCACCTGTTGCGAGCAGGAGAGATTTGCCGCTATGAGTATTACGTCATCAGCGGATGCCTGCGTTCCTATTATCTGGATGAGAAGGGCAATGAGGTGAACATCATGTTTCCGGTCGAAGACTGGTGGCTGGGCGACCTCGTCAGCTTTACGTACAATATTCCCAGCAGCCTGTACATAGAGGCTATGGAAGACAGCATCCTGTGGATGATCAATCAGGAAAACAAAGAATTGTTATTTGAAAAGGTGCCCGCCTTTGAGCGCATGTTCCGCCTGATGATACAACGCTCTCTGGCCGCCATTCAGAATCGTCTTTACGCAACCATTGCCAAAACAGCGGAGCAGCGCTACCAGGAATTCATGGAAAAGTACCCCGCTATTCCGCAGCGCATTCCCCAGCATCATATCGCTTCTTATCTGGGTATCACACCCGAATTTCTCAGTAAGATAAGACGCAAGCTCGCCTCCTGATTACCTGTTTTTATAACAGTTTTTCGAAAGCCACTCAACAATTTTCTACTAAACGTTGTTAAGGGGGTTGTTCGAAAAAAGTTATGGCAACTTCTTGAACTAGTTCAATGCGCAGCCTTTTTCGTACCACTAATTTTGCCCTTAAGTATTCAACAAATTACTATGGACAGAAGAAATATGATAAAGAAGGCCATCGTAGGAGCCGGCGTAATAGCTGCCGGAAAAGTGGTAGCTGATTCCGGTAGCAAGGAATCGGCGGCTATTGTTGGATTCAATCATCTTCCCGAAAAAAAAGGAATTACTATGGGCAATATCATATTACACAAGGCGGGCGAGCGCGGTCATGCCAACCATGGCTGGTTGAACAGTTACCACAGTTTCAGCTTTGCCTCCTATTACAATCCCGATAAAATGCACTTCGGTGTATTAAGGGTATTGAATGATGATACCGTTGCGCCGGGAATGGGTTTTGGTACCCACCCGCACGACAATATGGAAATCATCAGCATTCCACTGGATGGAGATCTGGAACACAAGGACAGCATGGGTAATACCACGGTGATTCGCCAGGGAGACATTCAGGTTATGAGTGCAGGAACAGGCATCCGCCACAGTGAGTACAACAAGAACAAGGATAAGGAAGTGAAATTCCTGCAAATCTGGTTGTTCCCCAATAAGAAAGGTGTAACGCCCCGGTACGATCAGATTTCACTGAACCCGGAAGAGCGGAACAACAAGCTGCAGCAAATACTGTCGCCTTCGGCGGATGATGAAGGTGTGTGGATACACCAGGATGCGTGGTTTCATATGGGCCGTTTTGAGCAAGGTAAAGGCACTACCTACAGCAGTAAGAGAGCAGGAAACGGCGTATATGCTTTTGTTATCAAGGGCAGTTTTACGGTGAACGGACAAGTGCTCGAGGCCCGCGATGCTGCCGGTATAACAGATGCAGACAGCATTGCACTATCAGCCAACAGTGCGGATGCAGTGATTCTTTTGATGGATATTCCCATGACTATATAAATTAAAACAAATTAAAACAAACAAGATGAGTTCAACACAAACAGCAACAGCGACTAAATGGGTTTTAGACGCTGCGCATTCCGAAATTACCTTCAAGGTAAAACACATGATGGTTAGCAATGTATCCGGTTCTTTTGACGAATACAGTGTAGATGCAGATATCAACCAGGATGACTTTACCCAGTCTAATGTGAAATTCAGCGCTAAGACAGCTACGGTGAATACCGGTAATACTGACCGCGACAACCATTTGCGCAGTGCCGATTTCTTTGATGCTGACAACTACCCTGAAATGGTATTCACCTCTACCAGCATTGAGCGCGTGAGCGATGAGCAATACAAAATGACCGGTAACCTGGCCATTCGCGGAACTGAAAAGCCCGTAACATTCAACGTGGAGATCGGTGGATTTGGTAAAGATCCATGGGGCAATAACAAAGCCGGTTTTACCATCTCCGGAAAAATCAACCGCAAAGAGTGGGGATTGAACTGGAACGCTGCACTGGAAGCAGGTGGTGTACTGGTAGCCGAAGACGTGCGCATTAACTGCGAAGTGCAATTAATGGAGCAGGCTTAATTCCTTTTCATTTTTAGTTATACAACGGTCATCTGCACAGATGACCGTTTTTTTTATGCCCCACTGTGCGGGTAGCACACTGCTGCGTGTTGCATGCCACTGCGCGGGTGCTGCGTAAGGGATGTGCAGGGCGGCGGAGCCGGTGCGCAGCACGGTACCCCGGAGCAGCCCGACCCCGCTCCGCAGGAAGGGGATACGCCCGGGCATACAACATCTTTTCACCGGGACGCGTTATCTTGCAGGCATGCGCAACTATCTATTTTTCCTGCTTTTATCTGTGCCGCTTTGCACACAGGCACAGCTTACTTACACTGCTGTGGGCGGCTATGGCGTGGGAATTACCCGCAACGGTGCATTAGAGGTAGATCCTGAGGCGGCGTACCTGGGACGGGTGACGGTATCGGGTAATGTGCGTGGCGGATGGTTGCAGTACAATCTGGGTGTGGAGTACGGCAGCGATGGCTGGGCCGAGCGACCTGCGGCACAGGGAGGATTATCTTTGGTGTGGGTGATGCCGTCCGGATTTTTGAAGGCATCAAGTGCTGCTCAGGTGACCTATCGCAATATTCCGTGGTTCATCAGTACAGATGTTAATTCTTTTCATATGGCTATTCCTGCAGGCGATACCTGGTTGTACGGCTGGGGAATAGAACCGGCATTGGTAGCTGCGCGCAAGCTGACGTCCGAGTTTATGCTGGCGGGATCGCTCTCTTATCGTTTCAACTATTGCAAAGCCTATGCGCCGTTCGGCAGTCTGCAATCGTATTCTGGACTGTTTGTCCACCTTGGCCTGATGTACACGCGCGGCAAGCGCTATGCACGCCCCTGATTATTCAGCAGGCAAGACGACCTCATCGCGATCGTTGACCAGCAGACTGAGCAGGCCTGCCAGAATCATAGCTGCACCGCCAATGATGAGGGCATAGATACTTTCACCTTCAAAAACGCGGGACAGTACAAAACCCAGAATACTGGCGGCTACTATTTGGGGTATTACAATGAAGAAATTGAAGATACCCATATAATAGCCCATTTTCTGCTGGGGAATACTGGTTGACAGCATAGCGTAGGGAATAGACAGGATGCTGGCCCAGGCAATACCTACACCCACCATAGACAGTACGAGCATTTGGGGATCTTTTATAAAATAAAAAGATATAAGTCCGATGCCACCCAATGTCAGTGCGAGCAGATGCGCCACCCGCCTTCCGGTATAGCGCGCCAGTACGGGCAACAGGAAGGCCACCAGGGCTGCCACACCATTGTACACGGCAAACAGTACGGTAACCCAGTCGGCGCCGTCGTTGTACAGTTTTCCGGTAGTATCGGAGCTACCATAAATATGGGAGGTAACGGCGGCAGTAGAATAAATCCACATGGCGAAGAGCGCAAACCAGCTGAAGAACTGCACGAATGCCAGCTGTATCATGGTTTTGGGCATGTTCTGGAAGTCGCGGACAATCTGCACAAAACCGATGCGGTAGATATTGCGGCTCATGAGCAGACCGGCGACGAGGTAGGCCAGCCCAAAGAGGGCAAGGATGCCACCCAGAACATATAGTTCTTTTTCTAATTGACGGATATTGACGAAGGCTGCAACAGCTATGGCGAGTGCTGTAAATACGGCACCTATGCTGATATAAAATCGTGGTGAGTAGCGAATATTCAGCGGCGCTGTTTTAAAATCGGTGGCGGCCTGTTCGGCTGCATCGGGCGGATATTCCTTTGTTTTGAAAACGGTCCACATGACAGCACCCAGGAAGGCAAAGGCACCCAGGTAGTACGACCATTTTACTGTTTGCGGAATAACACCTTCCGGTGCGGTATTATCCATGCCGAACACATTGGTGAAAATCCAGGGCAGTGCCGAAGCAATCACGGCACCTATGCCGATAAAGAAGCTCTGCATGGCGAAACCTGCCGTGCGCTGGTCGGCGGGCAGCATATCGCCCACAAAGGCGCGGAAGGGCTCCATGCTGATGTTGATGGAGGCATCCATGATCCACAGCATACCGGCAGCCATCCACAACATATAGCTGTTGGGCATAAGGATGAGCGCAGCAGATGCGAGTACCGCACCGATGGCAAAATAGGGACGGCGGCGACCCCATCTCGGATGCCAGGTACGGTCGCTATAGAAACCCACAATGGGTTGCACCAACAGACCGGTAACGGGAGCTGCCAGCCATAAGATAGCCAGTTCGTTGGTTTCGGCGCCTAAGGTCTGGAAGATGCGACTGGTATTGGCATTCTGCAGGGCGAAACCGAACTGAATACCCAGAAAGCCGAAACTCATATTCCATATCTGCCAAAAATTCAAGCGGGGTTTCTGCTGCATCTCGTTTTTTTTCGACGGAAATTTAAATATTTAATCACACCTCGTTAAATTTCGACGCTCTAAAGAAAATGCAGTGCGCATTTTCCTGCTCCAATCACCCCGGGCAACCGGATAATAAAGAACCGAATGCGACCATTTCAACAGCAGTTGACGAATGCTTTTTATGCCATGCTGGCGCTTCCTGCCACCGCCATGGGCTTTGCACTGAGTGTGCAGATATCTGCCCTGAGCTGGCTACTGAGTACCAAATACGGACTATCGATTGAGGAAGTAGGACTGGTATGGGCAGCGGGTCCGATTGCAGGCATTTTCGGTCAGGTGATTTTTGGCGTGTTGAGCGACAATACCTGGTTCTGGGGAGGACGGCGCCGACCCTTTATCATCTTAGGAGGTTTCCTGGCAGCACTGAGTTTGCTCGCGTTGCCTAACCTCGGCATCCTTTCCGATAAGCTGGGGCTCGATGCTATTCTGGGGGTAGCCATAGTTGTGGCGCTGGCCCTGGATCTTTCCATCAATGTGGGTTTTAATCCCACCCGTTCCGTCATTGCAGACGTCACTCCCGAAGGAGTGGAGCGCACCAAGGGATATACCTGGATGCAGACCATCTCCGGCACCTTTGGCATGATGGCCTATGTGATTGGTGCCATAGCAGGAAAGTATTTCCTCATATACTTTGGAGCCGGACTGGTATTGTTCTTTACCCTGATTCCCCCCTTCTTCATTGAAGAACCCAAAGATTTTGAAGAAGAGAAAAAGCCATCGGGCGGCAACGGATTTATGGAAGGACTGCTGGCCATTCGTCCGCTTTGGGGTTTCCTGATTTACGCGGCGTATCGCATACCGGTGCGTTTGCTGGAGATTGAGATAAGGCACCATTACATGGAGATTTTCTGCGGCGTGCTCACGGTGGTGCTGATCATTGAATCGCTCCTGCAAAAGGAGGCGGGTAAATCAGCTTCGCAGGCGAGTTTGATAGGCTTTAAAAAAGTACTGGCGGCGCATAGCTTCACCTGGATAGGTGTGCAGACCATGTTCATTTATATGTTTTCCTTCTTGCAATACCGCCTGCCCGAAATGAACAACGAGCAGGCAGGCAGTGTAATCGATGTGTCGTTTTTGATCCTCAACGGTGTGGCGGCCATATTGCCGGCATTTATCCTGGAGCCCATTACCCGGAAGGCGGGAAGGGTGCGTACCCACATGTATTGCATCGCCATTATGGCTGTAGGATATGCAGGACTCTGGCTGCTGGGATCTACGCCCCTCATCATCTACATATTCATGGCTGTGCTGGGCATCGGCTGGGCAGCGACGGTAAGCTTACCCTTTGCCATCATGTCGCAAAAAGTGGATAAGAAGAAAATGGGTCTTTTCATGGGCCTTTTCAATTTATCGGTAGTGCTGCCGCAACTGGTGGCCAGTCTGGGTGTGGGGGAGTTTTTAAGTGGCGCGGAAGACAAGACCCTCACCTTTCTCATTTGCGCAATCTGTCTCGGCATCAGCGCCCTGGCGTGGAGCATGGTAAGAGAGCAAAAACCGGAAGAAGGCGCATTGGATATTACCCAGCCTAAGGGCGGGCATTGATTTTTTTCCTTTGTAGCCTCGGGTTTAAACCCTGAGCTAAAACGGAAAAAACCCCGGATGCTAATTCCCGGGTTTATATCATCTGCCGTATAAGCGGGTCAGTGCAGCCAGTTTTTCCGCCAGATCGTCGGTCAGCGCTTCTGCTTTTAATCGCCACTGCCAGTTTCCGGCCGCATTGCCCGGAAGGTTCATCCGCGCATCTGTGGGCAATCCCAATACATCCTGCATGGGTGCGATGGCCGTGTTGGCAACCGACGACCATGCCGTGCGTATCAAGTCCCAGTGGATGGTTCTGGCTGTTCCTTTGGTGTAGGCCAGGCAGTATTTTTTGTCGGCGGGTTTCGCTGACTTGTACCAGCCCTTGGTGGTGTCGTTATCGTGGGAGCCGGTGTATACCAGGCAATTCTTATGATAGGTATGGGGAATGAAATCGTTTTCTTCTGCTGAGTCGAAGGCGAACTGCAGAATTTTCATGCCCGGTAACTGAAAGCTGTCGCGCAAAGCAGCCACATCAGGCGTAATAACACCCAGGTCTTCGGCGATGATGGGAAGCTCGCCCATGTGTCGGCGGATGCTTTCGAACAATGCCATGCCGGGTGCATCTTTCCAGGCGCCATTGATGGCAGTTTCTTCCCCTGCGGGAACAGCCCAGTAGCCGGCAAAGCCGCGGAAGTGATCGATGCGCACCAGATCGAACAGTATGAGACTGGTGCGGATACGGTCGCGCCACCAGCCGAAATCATCGTGGATCATGGGCTCCCAGTTGAACAACGGGTTACCCCACAGCTGACCTGTCTTACTGAAATAGTCGGGCGGAACACCCCCAACCGCAATCGGATTTTTCTGCTCATCGAACTGAAACAAACCCGTATTTGCCCAGGTATCGGCGCTGTCCATGGCTACGTAGATAGGAATATCACCAATTATCAACACGCCATGGTTGTTGGCATATTCCTTCACTGCCATCCACTGGTTGAAAAATTCGAACTGCAGGTAGCGATGGAAATCGATGGTGGCAGCCAGTTCTTCCCTGGCAGGCCCCAGCACCGATTCGTGGTGCATCTTGTAATCGTAGTCCCATTCGTACCAGGGGCGCTTATTGAATTTTTCTTTCAGCGCCATAAACAGGGCGTAGGGATCCAGCCAATAGCGGTTCAGTTCCAGGAACTGGTGGTATTTTTCTTTGCTTTCGTAAGAGCCACGGGCGCGGAAGTTCTTTTCCGCCTTTTGCAGCAGTTCCAGCTTGGCGTCAATCACCTTGCCGTAATCGATTTTGGTCATGCCCAGCGAGCCGCTCACCGGTAGGTCATCTGCTTCCAGCAGCCCTTGTTCTACCAGTAAGTCCAGGTCTATGAGGTAGGGATTCCCTGCTTTAGAGCTGAAACACTGGTAAGGTGAATCGCCGTATCCGGTAGGTCCGAGGGGCAGAATCTGCCAATAGCGTTGCTTGGCTTTCACCAGAAAGTCTACAAAATCGAAGGCTGCTTTTCCCAGCGAGCCGATGCCGTGCTTGCCGGGTAAGGAGGTGGGATGTAGCAGGATGCCGCTGGCTCTTTCAGAAATCATAATATGCTATTAATACAGTGTAAAAACTGTTGCAAATATAGGGCGAAAGGTGGAGGAATGGCTGTTAGGCATTAGCATTTAGCCGTTGGCTGTTGGTCTTTGGCACACTACTTACAACCTACCACCTGTAACCTACAACCTATATAGCGTCCCGCCGGTGTTACAGGATACGGAAGCGTCATTGACGTTGACGATAACGCTGATGATTTTAATTCGAATAAGATTTCAACGCAGCGGTCTCAGAGGATGCGCAGCGGTCGCTGCGTTATACATGAAGTAGCATGCACCTAACTGGTTCGCTCTATGATGAACATACTCCGATAACCATCGGGGTAGGTCCCGAAAATCATCGGAGCTGGCCCCGATAGCTATCGGGGCAGGCTGTTGGTTTTTGGCACACTACTTACAACCTACCACCTATAACCTACAACTTACAAGATATAATCCGTACTCACGAAGTTAGACTTCCTGCCTTCGAGGATGCCACTGACAATTTGCTTGTTCATAGGCAGGTCTTTGAATGCTACTGTGGTGCGGATGCTGAATACCCGCAGGGCATCGTGCACACTCAAGGTAGCAACAGCAGAGTCTTTACGTCCGTTGAAAGGATATACATCCGGTCCGCGCTGGCACTGGCTGTTCAGGTTCACGCGACACACCAGATTCACCAAGGGGTCTATCAGCTCCACCAGGCGGTTCGGGTCTTTACCAAAAATACTGACCTGTTGTCCGTAATTCGATTTTTCCAGGTACTCCAGGGGCTCTGATACATGCCTGAATGTCACAATGGGAATGACTGGCCCGAACTGCTCTTCGTCCCACAAACGCATGCCTTCACTTACGGGATACAACACCGCCGGATGGATGTAGCTTTCCGTGCGGTCGCCGCCATGTTCATTCAAAATGGCAGCTCCTTTTGCAACGGCATCCTGTATCAGTTCCTGCAGGAAGGCGGGCTTGTCACGCTCGGGCAGGGGCGTGATTCCCACACCCGCTTCCCAGGGCATACCGGGTTGCAGTGCTGCCAGTTCCACCAGGAATTTATCTATAAATGTTTGTACAATGCTTTCATGTACAAACAATATCTTCAGCGCGGTGCAGCGTTGTCCGTTGTACGACATGCTGCCGCTGATGCATTCCGACACCGCATTGTCGAGGTCTGCATCAGGCAATACAATAGCCGGGTTCTTGGCTTCGAGGCCCAGCACCGATTTTAGGCGATTGGGTTTGGGATGTTGTTTCTTGATGATATTAGCCGCCTTGCTGGTGCCGATAAAGGCAAACACATCAATTTTTCCTGTTTCCATGATGGGCCCTATGATTTCCCGACCCTCTCCGTAAATAACATTTACCACACCCTTGGGAAAATGTTCTCTGAATAGTTCCAGCAGCGGCTGAATGAGTAAAACGCCAAATTTTGCCGGTTTAAACACCACCGTGTTGCCCATGATGATGGCGGGGATGAGGGTGGCAAAGGTTTCATTCAGCGGATAATTGTAGGGACCCATACATAAGGCAACGCCCAGGGGACTGCGGCGGATTTGCGCGTAGATGCTGTCTTCTTTCTGCAGCTGTGCGTTTTCGCGGTTCAGGTCCTTGAGCTCCTCCATCACATCGTAGATGTACTGGATGGTCCGGTCGAACTCTTTTTCGGCGTCGGTGCGTGTTTTTCCTATCTCCCACATCAGCAGCTTGACAATGGGCTCTCGTTTCTTTTCCATGCCCAGCACAAACTTGTGCATGCTTTCTACCCGCTTTTTCACCGAAAGGTTGGGCCATAAGCCTCGCCCTTGTCCGAAGGCAGCATAGGCAGCGTCTACGGCTTCCAGGGCAACTTCCCTGCTCAGCAGCGGATGTGAACCCAGTTCCACCTGTTCCAGCCCCTGTTCCGTGCGCAGGTAAATGGGCGATACCACTTTGGCCAAGGGACCATCCCATGTGCGCATCACCCCATTGATGAGGTATTCTTTCTGGTGGATGGGTAAGCCGGGTGAAACGTTTTCAGGTATGGTGTCGGCAGTGGGAAATATATGTGTAAAGGCACCTGTGGTGGGTGCCGGGGTAATGGTTTCGTTGTTCATGGCAATATTTATTGTTTAATAAATTGTCCTTTCCATCCATCGGGTGTAGAAAGGAAATACATTCCGGGTGTCAGCAATCGCGTATCCAGCAGTGTCCTGTTGTCTGTTTGCAGTGTGGATAGTGCTATGTTGCGTCCCTGCATATCGGTTACCTGTACCGTCATAGGTTGGTTGGTGTCCCATTCCAGCATCACCCAATCGGCAGCCGGGTTAGGATAACAACGCACAGATCGCTCTATTTGGTTCACCGCATTGGTGACCGGTGTGGAGATGTCTATCAATTCATCGCGCAAGTCACCTTCCACAAACACCGCGAAACTCCTGGCCGGTATTTCAAAGTACACCTGATTGCTGCCATTGACGGTTACGAAATCGTAAGGACTTACAGAAAAAATATCGGTGAGGGTATCACCCGGAAAAATATTGGCGGTATTGATGGTATGGTCCAGCTTCAGCGTTTCACCGGCATAGTTGATGACTACGATGACCTCCCGTCCGCTTTCGGCATTGCTCAGCTGGTACAACAAAGTGGAGTTGGGAAAGCCGGAAATGTAATTGGAAGCATACGGTGTTCCGAAGCGATTGAGGTAGTCTACCTGGCTGGCACCGAAAATATACCTGCGGTGGGCTTCCATGAGTCCGTCAATCTGGTATTTCAGGTTGTTGGGGGCAAAGTAATCGGTGTGGTACACACAGGGTACACCCAACTTGTTGTTGGTAAGAATATAAGCATAGCCCAGCTCCGGATTATTATCAACGGGTTGACCCGGATCGCGGAAATCGTGGTTATTTACGAAGGTCACCACATTGAAGCCCGAGCCGCCGGCAGCATCCACTATGCTGCTGTTGAACAGGTTGCGCACATCGTAGCCAAATGCATCGGATGCCTGCTCCAGGTTGAAGCGCAGGGAAAAATCAAATACACGGATATCTATCGCTGCTTTGGTGTCATCGTCCATGTGGAATTGCACCTCATCCAGCCAGCCTTTCAAAACGCCGGCACTGAAGTCGTACGATTCTCCCACTACCATGGGCGGGTCGATTCCGTTATCGTGCAGATAGTCGAGCAGGTCGCCCATAAAATTGGCCGGAAAGTGTTTTACCGCATCTACACGAAAACCACGTGCACCGATTTCCTGCCACATCCATTTGGTGTTTTCAAACAGCACATCGCGGGTAGAGCCCACATTCTGGTCTACGTCGTAAAAGAACAACATGGCATCGAGGTCACCGCCCAGTTGTGTCGGGGAGCCATTGGGTTTAAAGTTCAGGTATTTCATGGCACCGAGTCCGCTGTTCATATTGGTGAAGTCGGTCATGGTCTGGTAGCCTATCTGGTCCTGGATATCGGCACCTAGCCCGCCGCTCCACAACCCATAGATATAGTGGTCAGTCATGTTACCAAGTCCGCCACCGGTATTGTTCAGCCGGATCCAGAGGGTATCGCCGGCGGCATTGAAATCGTCTTCGGTCAGTACCAGTTCGAACTCATCGGTTCCGCAGCCGCCGTCAATCTGGGCATCTATCATGATACCCAGCGTAATGGTGTTGTTTCCTTCGCCACAATCGGCACCACCATTGGGTTCTGCTTCCGTGTCGGGGTCGGTGGCAAAATCGAAGGGTACCGTATTGGTAGCCATGTGCACGAGGTAGGGTTTGCCGACAAATCCTCCGGCACCTGATGCCGAGCGAATCTTGAAGTAGTAATTGCCCGCGCCATTGCCGGAGTCGCCACCTAAGGGGAGGTAACACCTGAAGCGATCGGAGGGGAAGGGTTGATCACCGGCAGCTATCTTGGTGCCGTTCATGTTCTCTATCCAGCCTTCCACAGCGGGATTGTCTTCAAAGGCACCGCCTTCCCTGTGGTTGTAGACCATGTCTACTACCACATCTATTCCCAGGCCATTCATCAAATCTATGGCAGCATCCAGTTCCTCCCGACTGCCCCAGCGGGCAACGCCGAACTCTCCCAGATCGTAGTAGTCTTTCACATCGTACCCCATGCTGGCACCGAAGGTGGCACCTTTGGCATGCGGGGGAATCCAGATATGCGTGAACCCGGCACTGTCGAGGCCCGGAGTAAGACTGCTGAGGTGTTCAATCCAACTGCCCCCGCCGATAAAGGAAGGGTAATTCCAGTACCAGCCCTGGAACATGAATTCCTGGGCTTGGCCGAAAGTAGCACTGCAACTGATTAGTACGACGAGCAAATATCTTTTCATGGCGATAAATTGAATAACAAATGTACACACCGAAGGCTAAAATGTTGACAAAGGTTCAACAGATAGGCGTTACTTTTAGATGATTTTACACGTACATGTCTAAATTATGTGGAATAAATATTCTCTTTTTTGCTTCCTGTGGTGCCTTAGCGCCTATGGGATGTATGCCCAGCTGACCATCGTAGTGACGAACAACGCCCCCGCTTCGGGCGATATCTATATTGCCGGTCCGTTCAATGACTGGCAACCGGGAGCGCCCGGATATAAAATGCAGCCCTCAGGAGCGGCCACTTACAGCCACACTTTTGACTCCCTTCCCGGCTCGGATATCCTGTTCAAGTTCACCCGGGGCAGCTGGGAGCAGGTGGAGGTAAGCGCCGATGGCAGTGCTATTGCCGACCGC
Source organism: Bacteroidetes bacterium UBA3022 (assembly GCA_002346225.1). Classification (GTDB taxonomy): domain Bacteria; phylum Bacteroidota; class Bacteroidia; order Chitinophagales; family BACL12; genus UBA11426. The sequence continues at coordinate 18,156 of DDYY01000055.1, read as the reverse complement.
ATGTTTTACTGGGGACCAGGGGATACTATTTTCTGTGTGATTGAAAGCTGGGCCGACCTGCATGAAGCACCGGCCCTGAATCCCGCCATTGAAAAGCACGTACTGACGGTTCCTTACTTACAGGGAGAGCGGACATTGCGCGTATATGTTCCGCCGGGTTACGCGACAGATACCGTCCGTTATCCTGTCATTTATATGATGGATGGACAGAACCTCTTTGATGCGGCCACCTCCTATGCCGGTGAATGGGGAGTAGATGAGCTCATGGATGCCCGGGCAGCGCAGGGGCTTCCCGTAGCCATTGTGGTGGGTATAGACCATGCCGGGGATATGCGTTTAATGGAATACTCTCCCTGGGCACACCCCGAGTACGGCGGCGGGCTGGGAGCAGTATTTGCCAACTGGTGGGCCGACTCCATCAAGCCTTTCATAGATAAGACCTACCGCACCCTCCCCGACCGTTCCCATACTTTCATCGCAGGCAGCAGCATGGGCGGACTGATGAGCAGTTTCATGGTGGCAGAACACAACGACCTGCTGGGAGGTGCCGCTGTTATTTCTGCATCGTACTGGTTCAGCAGTAAGAGCTTCGACCATATTACAGAACATCCTATTACCAGGCCTACCCGGGTGTATTTTCTAATTGGCGGACAGGAAGGGACGGAAACGACCTTTGATATGTTGACGGCCTATGATCTGATGAATGAGGTGAAAGCGTCCGGAAAGGATCTCAGGCTGGTGGTGGAAGGACTGGGCACCCACAATGAACAATTCTGGAAAACAGAGTTGCCGTTGATTGTGGCGTGGTGGCTGCTGGAGTAATGTGCGGGCGCAATACAGGCGTTTGTAGTATTTTAGTTGGCAATGAAAGCGACAAGCAAGTGGGTTATAGGAATGTTATTGTGGGGGATGGCAGGTGCATGCGGTGTCCGGGAGCAGCAACAACAAGCAACGGAAAACATAGATGGCCTGTATACTGCATTGGCGGCAGAAGATATACCTACCGCACTGAACTACTTTTCTACTGCAGTATACGATAGTGCGGCACTGGCCGGTTGGCGCGCTACCTTCAACAACAACAGGGCTTTGCTGGGAGCGCTGGAATCTTTCCAAAGCACAGGCACACATCAGGTACAGGCACAGGTAGGTGAAGCCATGCGCTTTACTATGGTGTACGATGTCACCTATACCAACGGACATGCAATTGACAGCATCACCCTGCAGGAGGAAAATGATACATTAAAAATTGCTGCATATAGTTTTGCACATACTAATGCGGAATATTTGCGACAGATTGGTCTGGCAGAGGAGCAGGCACGGGCGTATCTGCGGATGGTGGCCAATGGAAAATTCGGTGAAGCCTACACCATGGTGGGCTACCACGGCAGGGAAGCTGCAAGTGATCAGGAATGGGCCATGATGCTGTTCGACACCTCTGTTGCAGCGGGACCGGTAACATCCTTTAAAGTGCAAACCGACCGCTCTACGCTGGAGGTATATGATACCGCAGCGGCACAACCGGGTTACTACTATACCATCATAGCCATCACCACCTGTGCCAATGCAGTTGTACAGGAAAACCTCTTGTTCTACCAACCGGACTACGGCAGTCCCGTTATGCTGATCAATCACGGAAGGAGGGTAATCTGATGCAACTCTTTATTTGTCAAACATGTTTTAAACCTATGATAACAGCCCGGTTTTCATTTGTATTGGCGCTTTTATTGGGGATGTCGTCTCAGTTTTTCGCACAAAATGATACACTGGTTTATCTGCCGGCAATCAATCCCAAGGAGATACATGTGGAGGACATGAATAATGACGGCCGGGAAGATTTAATCCTTCTGGGTAGCAAGAGTGCAGTTTTATTCAGGGACTCATCCTCGCTTACTTTTCCAAATGCATTTGAGCTGCCATTCAATATTGCAGAGGCAGCGATTCTCGATTTAGATGGTGATGAAGATCTTGATATGATTGGCATTGCAGCAAGTCCTTCAATGGGAATTTATATCCTCGAGTCAGTTGCTGATACCTTTCAGGTGCACCAAATATTTGCTGAAGGGCAACATTTACAATTAGCCTATCAGCAAGATACCATATGGCTCTTTTCTTATGGGGCATATGATGCCTATATTCTAAAAAACACAGGGGATCTGTTATCATGGGAGGTTGATACCATCCATATGTGCTCTTATATACAGGCTTTTGTGCCACTATTTATTAATAGCGATGACTATTTAGATTTCTACATATATACAAACGGCTATCCATGCGAGTATATGATAAGACAATACACCGGTAGTCCGGATGGCTTTGTTCTAGCATCAGAGGTGCCCCTTTCTGATTTACCTTTTAATCCATATCATGTTGCTAAATTCCGATTAAATAGTGCTGAACAGGACGGGCTACTTATAATGGATTATAGTTTTAATGCATCTCTTTATTTTATCGAATCAACAGGCGAATTGCTGGATATTGCCAATCCGCAGCTTCTATCAATTAACTCAAATGTGGATCATTATTTCATATTGGATGTAGATAATGACAGCATATCGGAAATCATCCTGAACAGCTACTCAAATGATAGCATTAGTATTATACGGCAAAGCGAAAGCGGCGCATGGGAGGAAGACAGTCTTTATATGATTGTTGAAGGACTGTTATTGCTTGAAGACCTTGATGTAATTATCTATGAATCGGGAGATAGCACATCTTTTCTTTCATTATCCTATGGCTTAATAAATAAGATTAGCACTTATTCAACAATTAGTCAAAATCTTGGTAACTATTATCGACTGGGTTCGGTTTTTATTTCTGAAGCAATAACGCCTATTTCTGACCGGATTTTAGTAAATCACTGGTTCGGAACAAACTATTCTTTTCGCTACAGCCCGGATGATCTGAAGTTTATTCCGCACAGCGTTTTCCTCAACAACGTTCCTTGCGGAACGATTAGAAATATTACCCAAAAAGATGTAAATCTGGATGGAATAAATGACATTTTTATAAATAAATATGATGGATTAAGCTGGTCATGTGATAACTCCTTTTACTATCAAAGTGTTGGTACTGATAGCTTCGCTTTAAGATACATACCAACATATGGGTACCTGGATCAAATGAGCTTTGGTGATATCAATCAGGATGGTTATCCGGATTTACTTGGGAGATACAATTCAAGCACAGAATATGACCGGTTTCCTCAGTTCTTCAAGAATGATGGCATATCATTTTCACTTGCTGAACAGTTCCCGTTCTACACAGACAGTCTTTATGCCTATCATCCACAGTTTTATTCAAATGGTTTAGACAGATTTATTTTAATGCATGACTACAACAACCTTTTAGTAAGTGCCATTGATGATTCTTTTTCGATTGCATTTCCGGAATTGAGGGATATTGGAATTAAAGTTGTTCGTCATTTTATTATGAATAATGATGACATTAGCGACATCATTGTGATGGACGGAGAGAGCGACACTTTGTATTTATTTGATTTTAATTCAGGGGCGCTAACACCTGTAAATACCAAGTATATTCCCGAATATGCGTATGCTCAATATCAATCACTTGATGTCAATCTTGATGGATATGATGACCTTTATTATGAAAGTCAAATTGATTCTGACTATTACCTGCTTTATTCGCCATCCGAAGGATGGTCCGGAACCTGGCATGCAATGCCCTATCTGGGAGAACTCACAGTTGGCGATTTTAATAATGATGATATTCCCGATGTCCTTGTAGCTACAGCATCAATGGTATTTGTCGATTATAGTTTCGACCTGGATACGACATATGTGCAGGATTTTTTCACAGATATAACTGTTCAGGAATCGTCGTCGCCCATACGACTTCATCCAAATCCGGCAAATGAACACATTACAATTTCATTTGACCAAGTACAAGGTTCTTTGCAGCATTATGTTTTATATGATCTGCAGGGTCAAACGGTCTTACGTGGAGTAGCGGACATGACTTCTTCTTTTACAATAGATATTTCCGCAGTACCGGAAGGATATTACCTGTTGGCACTTCAAACATCATCCTCTCGTTTTGTAGAAAAAATAATTGTACAACGATAACATCACTTTCGCCGCCGCAATAAACTACTGCCATCCAGCCACCAGGCAAAACCGATAAAAACAGCCAGTAGCAAGAAGCGCAATAAAAAGGTAGCATCATTGCCGTTGAAGGCATGATAGCCCCACAATCCCAGCAGACAGCAAACAACACTCAGTACGGCATAAGCGCCCAGCTTGCGCAGGTTGTAGGGCACTTTATAATACCGCTGTCCAATGGTATAGCTCAACAGCACCATGGCGGCATAACACAGCAAGCGCGCCCAGGCTGCACCGGTATAACCGGCAATGGGAATGAGCAGGAGGTTGACACCGATGCTCAATACAGCTCCCGCTACCGGAATAATGGTAGCATACAGGGTCTTGTCGGTTAGCTTGTACCAGACACTTTGATTGTAATAAACACCCAGCAGCAGATTGGCAAACAGCAACACCGGGACGATGGGCAGGCCTTCGTGGTAGCCTTCGCCAATTATGACTTTGAACACATCGGGAAACATGCCCACGCCAAGGAAAATTACGCAACAGACAATCACGAAATACAGCATCACCATGGCGTATACCTGAGGTGCATTCTTAGAGCTGCTTTGCTGAAAGAAAAAAGGTTCGGCCCCCATGCGGAAACCCTGCACCGCAAGGGTCATAAATATGGAAATCTTATACACAGCACTGTAGATACCGATGGCAGCCAGGTTTTCTTCCAGGCTTCCCGGCAGCAGGTACTTCAGCAGAATACGGTCGAAGGTTTCATTGATCATTCCTGCTAAACCGATAAGCACCAGCGGCCAGCCGTAACGCATAAGTTTTTTCCACAACTGTATGTCGGTTTCCAGTTGTCGCAGCCAGGGAACGAAAAGCAGGAAAGTAGCAGCACTGGCTACCAGATTGGCTATGAACACATAACCCACTGCGCGTTCGGGTTGGTAGTGGAATCCCAGAAAGCTGAAATAGTCCGGTTGCTGCAACAGTGCCGGCAGGAGGAAAAAGCAATTGAGTACTACATTGATACCGATGCTGAACAGCTTGATAGAAAAGTACTTCCAGGGCCGGCCTTCCAGCCGCAGGCGGGCGAAAGGGATATTCACCAGGGTGTCAAAACCAATGATGAGGGCGAAGTACACCACGTATTCTCCATGGCCGGGGTATTGCAGCCAGCCGGCTATGCGGTCGGACCATACCAAGAGCACCAGCACCATAAGTGCGGTGGTCAACAGGAGCGATAGTTGTGCCGTGCCGAACACCTTGCGATGGTCTTCCGGTGCTTTTCCCGAAGCGAATCGAAAGAAAGCGGTTTCCATGCCGTACATGAACAGCACATTCAGAAAGGTAACATAGGCATACATCTCGGAGATGATACCGTAATCTGCCTGATCGAGGAACACACGTGTATGCAGGGGTGCCAACAGAAAATTCAGCATGCGCACTACGATGGTACTCAAACCGTAGATGGCAGTTTGCGACAAGAGTTTTTTCAGCGGATGTGTCAAGGTGCGGGAAAGATAAGGCAATATGGAGAATGCTGGTAGCGACTTATGCGCAGGGTGTCAGGGGAATTGCAGCACCCTACAACCACCCTTTCTTGCGGAAGAAATACAGCATGCCCAGCGCAATGATAACTTCCAATCCGATGAAAGCCGGCCAGGACCAGGTGAAATGCAGTTCGGCCATAAATTCGAAATTGGTACCGTACAATCCCGCCAGGAACGACAGGGGAATGAAAATGACAGAGAAGATGGTTAGCACCTTCAGGATATCGTTGAGCTTATTGGCACTCTGGGTGTGGTAGAAGTTCAGCAGGTCGTTCAGGGTTTCCCGGAAGGTTTCGATGGCTTCCGCAGAATATTCGGCATGGTCTACCAGGTCTTTCAAAAAAGGAACCGTTGCATCATCCAACCAGCCCACATCGGTCTTTTCGAACTGTACGGCAATTTCCCTTACCGGTCGAACAACCTTGCGCAGAAAATTGATATCTCTTTTGTACTTATATAATAGTTCCAGTATGCGTTCCGCCTTCCCTTCCATCAGGGCTTCTTCCAGTTCTTCCACCTTTTCACCAAATTCTTCAATGGCCACGAGGTAGTGGTCTACAATGGCATCTATCAAAGCGAAGGCCAGGTAATCGGCTTTTCTGCTCCTGATCTTGGTGGTGGGGCGAATGAGGCGTTCGCGAATGGGGTCGAACACATCGCCGGGTCTTTCCTGAAAACTCAGCACAAAATTTTCGCCGCATATTACGGCAATCTGCTCCACATTGGAGACAGGGTCTTCCTTGTCAGGCGTGAGCATTTTCAGCACCATGGCAATGATGGCACCGTCGTCGTAGTAACCGGGCCGGTGGTGAATGTTCAGGATGTCTTCTATCAGCAAAGGGTGCAGGTCGTATGCCTGCCCTACGGCAGCAATGTAATCCACGTCGTGCAGTCCGACGATGTTAATCCATGAAACCGTGTTCGATTCCCGCGCTGCTTTCAGGGTCTCAAGATCGGGATTGTCGGTAACGGTAATGTCCGTTTCGTTGAAATCGATTTGCTGCACCTGCACCTTGTCGATGACCTGGTCGCCGGTATAAATCAATGCACCGGGAGCCTTCCCCAACTTGTGTTTCTTTTGTCTGCGTTTCCTGGCCATCAGCTTTCTATCTTAAAGGTAGCTAAAACGAATAGTTTGTCCGGCCGCATGCTGTTAGTAAAGTCCCGGTTCTGCAGACAGTGGAAATACACGGGTTTTATTTCCGGCGCATCAGGAGGGTGTACTGTTCCAGCATTTTCTGGAAATCTTTCCGATAGCCGTTTTTATCGCTGCCGATGGCGTTGTCTGCCAGTGATTGCACCAGGTCCAGGTCCGTCTGACCGCGAAAAGCCGACTGCCGTAAAAGCAGTCCGAACGCAGCAACAGCAGCACTGAAACGGAAATCATCGGTACAGGCATGGTAATCTTGCTGGTTCAATGCTATATCATGGATTACCTGCCTGTTGCGGCCATCACTTTTATAGCGGATTTCCAGTTGGGCTGCAGCGGCATCCTGCACCAGTTGTTCTTTTGCCGGGATGATTTCGTAGAGCGCTGTTACGGTCTGTCCGGCACCCACTTCTCCTGCGGGAGTCTTGCGTTTATCAAATTCTTTTTCTGTTAATGCGTTGTTTTCATAACCTATCAGGCGATAGGCCTCCACGGCGGAAGGATTAAACCGCACCTGCAGCTTGGTTTCGTCAGCCACCGTTTGAAGGGTGCCTCCCATTTCTCTTACCAGCAGTTTTTTGGCATCGTCGATTACCCCGATGTAGCCGTAGTTGCCGTTGCCTTTAGTGGCCAGCGACTCCAGTCGTCCGTCCTGGAGGTTGTCCATTCCGAAGCCCAGTGCGGAGAGGTACACCCCCGATTTCCGGTAGCCTCCAATCAGCGACAACAGCTCCTCATCCGAAGACGGTCCGACATTGAAGTCGCCGTCGGTACATAGAATGATGCGGTTGTTGCCCTCTTTTATATAGTATTTATTAGCAATCGAATAGGCTTGTTGCAGACCGGCACCGCCTGCAGTGGAACCACCGGCCTCTAGTCGGGCAAGGGCGCGCATCAGGGCAGGCTTATCGCTTCCGGCGATATTTTCCGTCACCACAACCGCAGCATCGCTGTAGGTTACAATGCTCACGCGGTCTTTTGGCCGCAGCTGTGCCACCAGACTGCGCATACCCGATAGCGCCAGGGGCAGTTTATCGCTGGTAGCCATGCTGCCCGAGACATCGATTAAAAAAACCAAATGAGCAGGTGGCAGATCATCCTGCAAGATGGTTCTTGCGCACAAGCCGATATGCAACAGTAGATGGTCTTCGTTCCAGGGGCAGCGACCACTTTCGGTGTACACGGAAAAGTCACCTTGCTCCGGGGCCGGGTAAGCATAATCGAAATAATTCAGCATTTCTTCTATGCGTACCGCACCCTGTGGTGGTTCGATGCCGTGCTGAATCATGCGGCGGATGATGGTATAGAAGGCATCATCCACATCGCTGGAGAACGTGGAGTTGGCTTGCTCTCTCGTGAGCACGAAATCCTTTTCCGGAGTAAACGGATAGAACTGTCCTTTGAAAGTTTCCTTTACCTCATCGGTCTTCTTATCGACGGGAACAACGATGGCCAGTGCCAGCGGATTGGTCTTGGGGTCCGGCCGCATATCGATGGGAGCCGCTATGATTTCGGTGGCACCGATAGCTACTTCCAGTGTCGTAATCATTCCCGCCTCAATGGCAACACCTTTTACTTCCCGGTTGGTGAGCTGTCGGCCTTTTACCGCAAATACCACATCGTAGGTATTGGGATACATTTTATCATATAAGTAATTTCCATTAGCACTGGTACCCTGTGCAGCCATGATTCTACCTTCCTTCATCAATATGACATTCACATTGGGCAGGGGTTCGCCGGTGGTGGCATCGGTAATATGTCCCTGGAGGGTGCCGGTGGTAGGCGTTGTCTGGGCCAGTATGCCTGCTGTCAGGAGGAGGCAAAGGGAAAAGAATAGTGCGCGCATGCAGGAAGGGATGGTGTACCTACATTAACCCTTTGGGAAGAAAAATATTGTCTGATGGCCGCTTACTTGCGGAACTTGATGCTGCCGCCGTTGCTGCTGTTGCCTTCCATGAGGTCGAGCAGGTTGTGTATCACGGTAACTTCATTCCCCTCTACAACGGCATCTGCAATACTGGTAGATTTAACCTTACCGGGCAGGTGATAGTAGGTGGTGAAAGTGGCATCTCCAATGAATAGTTTTATAAACTCCGCTTCTTCGTCATCCATCAATTCTTCTGACATCTGGAAGCGGTTGCGCTGCAGTTCCGTGCCGTTTAAGGAAAAGTCAAAGCCGGCTTCTGAAAAAATACCTCCACCGGATAACATGGTGCCCGCATCCTCATCGGTACCCATCGCATCGAAAGCATATGCGATATCGCTCATTTGTGCGAAGGGAATGGTAATACGCGATTGGAGCTTGCTGTCTTTTTCGCTCAGGGTTACATGCATGTTGGCTTCCTTCCAGATATTGGCATACACACCCGCAGGTGGTGCCGGCATATTGTCGAAATACATAGTGGTATCCATTTCCATGTCGCCTGCTGTGAGGGAACCTTCTTCTGCCAGTGTCGACATCATCATTTCGCGCATGAAGGGGTCGCTCATCATTCGACCGAAGTCCATGGTAAGGGTATAAGTACCCGACCCGTCGTCTTTAATCAGCAGATCTTCCACAATGTCGAGGCAGCTGGTAAGTGTAAACAGCGTCGTAGTGAGCAGCACAAGAAGGGAATTTTTCAGCAGCATGTGTATATTTTTCCTAAAAGTAGTGGAAATATTGCAACCCGGTCATTCAGCTAAGCTGCCTATTATTGCACTATGAAGGAAGCAGCTCAGCAGTTCGATGCCATAGTACAGGAACGTCGATCGGTGCGCATTTATGATCAGGAGTCACCATTTGATTCCGATGCCGTGCAAAGGAGTCTGGAGCGTGCGGCACTGGCGCCCAACAGCAGCAATATGCAGTTATGGGAATTTTACCGGGTACAGGACCCGGAAAAAATGCGCCGCATAGCGCAGTACTGCATGGGTCAGAAAGCAGCCACCACCGCCCGCGAGCTGGTACTTATTGTGGTGCGCCGCGATTTGTGGAAACAGCGCAGCCGCTTTATGCTGCAGGCATATGAAGCTTACTACGCTGAGCGCCCGGAGATCGCCCATCGCCTGAAACGCTTCAGGTCTTATTACGGCCGACTGATGCCCATGTATTATTTCCAGGATTGGCTGGGCTTGTGGGGAAGGATACGCCAGCTGATTGTTTTCTTCGCCTCCTTCCGGCGTCCGGTAGTATGGCAGGTGCGCCGTCAGGATTTGCGGGTTGTATGCCATAAAAGCGCAGCATTGGCAGCGCAGACATTCATGCTCAGCATGACAGCAGAGGGCTATGCCACCTGTCCGATGGAGGGCTTTGATTCACAAAAGGTGAAACGCTTCCTGGGCTTGCCCCGCGGAAGTGAAATCAACATGATTATTAGTTGCGGACCTCCTACACCTGAAGGCATCTACAACGAGCGCATCCGGGTGCCGAACGACAGTATAATATTTAAGCTCTAAAGACTTACCAGCGTTTTCGGTCGCGTTTTTTTCCGCCTCTGTTGCCACCACCACTGGCAGGTCTGCGGGTTCTTTCCCTGGACCCTCGGTCGTCGCTTTGGCGGTCGCGTTGTTCAATCACTACTTTGCGATCCATGAAGGTATGTCCTGATTTGGCGTTGCGCAGTAAGCCTGCGGCCTGTTCGGGTCGTACTTCAAAGAAAGAGTAATTGTTGCGCAGGTCGGTCCACACAATATCCGACTGGTCTACCTGACCGGCTACGGAAAGCAGATGCTTCAGTGCAGGTGCATCCAGTCCGTCGCGCTCACCGAGGTTGATGAAGAATTTCACCGGACCGCCGCTTCTGCCGCCGCGTTGTTCCTCTCTGCCCCCACGGGTGCCACCCTGGTGAATATTCAGATCGGGTGTATTGCGATAGTAATCGAGGAAATGGTTGAACTCTACTGATACGAATCGCTGGATAATTTCTTCCCTGCTCAGTCCCTCGAGTGCTGCTTCGATGTGCGGCATGAAGGGAGCAATATCTTCGGAGTTCACTTTAACTTCCCGCACTTTATTCATGAGCGCTACGAGCTGCTTACCGCAAACTTCAAAGGCGCCGGGCACTTGTTTCTGCTGAAAGCGTTTTCCGGTGCGTTTTTCAATATGCTGGATTTTGCCCTTCTCATGCATATGAATAATACTTATACATATGCCCGACTTTCCCGCACGGGCGGTTCTGCCGCTTCGGTGGGTATAGTTTTCGGGTTCATCCGGTAGTCCGTAGTTGACTACATGCGTTACGTTGTCTACGTCAATTCCGCGTGCTGCCACATCGGTAGCGACCAGCATCTGTATACTGCGGTTGCGGAAACGGCCCATCACGTTATCGCGTTGCGCCTGGGTAAGGTCGCCGTGGATGGCATCTGCATTATAGCCATCGTCGATGAGGGCTTTGGCTATCTGCTGGGTTTCAATTTTGGTACGACAGAAAACAATACCGAATATTTCCGGGTAAAAATCTGCAATGCGTTTCAGCGCGGCATATTTGTCGCGCGCATGCACCATATAGAACTCGTGTTCTATATTTTCATTTCCCGTATTCTTGGTTCCGGTAGTAATTTCCACCGGATTATTCATATATTTTTTAGCTATGCGTGCAACATCCTGGGGCATGGTAGCAGAAAACATCCAGCTTCTTTTTTCAGCAGGTGTTTCGCTTAGGATGCGGTTGAGGTCTTCTTTAAAACCCATGTTCAGCATCACGTCTGCTTCGTCCAGTACTACCGTGCGAATTTGAGAGATGTCCATGATGTTCTTGCGCGACAACAGGTCTACCATTCTGCCCGGGGTAGCCACAATGATGTGACAACCTTTCTGCAATTCGCGGATTTGCGTTTGGATGGAGGCTCCACCGTACACTGAAATCACGCGCAGGCCGGGCATGAACTTCCCGTACGATTGCAGATCGGATGTGATTTGTACGGCCAGTTCGCGTGTTGGCGAGAGTATGAGTGCCTGAGGTGTCAGGTCCATTACTTCTATCTGTGCCAGCATCGGCAGTCCGAATGCAGCGGTTTTACCGGTTCCTGTTTGTGCGAGGGCAACGAGGTCGCCGTCGCCTTCCAGCAACACAGGTATGGTTTGTTCCTGAACGGGTGTAGGTTCAGTGAATCCTAAAGCATCAATAGCTTTGAGAATGGGCGCAGGTAGCCCAAGTGATGAAAACGTCATGTACGAATTTTTTTAGGTTTGCCCGAGAGCAGCTTTTGACAAACCTTGCAGCGACGACATTGAAATTGCAGGGACCTTGTTAAACTCCGCCTACGTAAGGCTAATAATTTCGGGTGCAAAGGTAGTGTTAATTTAAATGGAAATGCCAAATGCACTATTTTAGGGGTAGCATGACACAAGTGAAAGGCACATGGAAGGTGCAGCGTTTTGGGTCTATGGGTGAAAAAACCGGCTGGACCTATATCAGTATTACAGCTGAAGAGGTGCAATTGCTCTATCCGGGTAACAAGCAATCGTTTCGGGTAAAAGGGGTTTTGAACGGGGTAGCCATCCATCAACAGGCCTTGATGCCCATGGGAGAAGGGGCCTTTATCCTGCCGCTCAATGCCGATTTGCGCAAGCAGTTAGGTGTTCGTCTGGGCTATACTGTACAGGGAAGTCTCGAAAAGGATGCTACTCCTGTGGCATTGTCGACCGATCTACTGGCTTGTCTGGCTGATGAACCCGAAGCGCTGGCGTTTTTCAAGAGCCTTACACCAGGCCACCAGCGGTATTTTTCGGGCTGGATAGATGGCGCTAAAACAGATGCTACCAAAGCCAGGCGCATTGCATTGACTGTGCAGGCTACTGCCAGAAAGATGGGTTATTCCGAGATGATCAGGGAAGAACAGGCCCGCCGCAAACAGCAAAAGGAATTATAGGAAGCGGGGACAGTCGATGGTGTATTTCCTTTCCTTGGTAAGGCAACCCACATAAATCAGCGACAGTTCTATACCACCTTTGTAAGCGCTCACCGCACTCAGGTCGGAGATATTGATGTCGTAGCTGAGTCCGAACTGGATATTGTTATAATCGAATCCTATGCTGGGGATGATGGCATCATCTACGCGGTAGTGGCCACCCAGATAAAGGAAGGAACCGCCCTTATCCATGGCAATACCCACTGTGGCACCGGCGGTGATTTCTTCGTTGCTCTCTTCCGTTTGCACCATATAGATACCGGAAGGAATGACCACTACTTTATTGAAGCCGAGCTTGAAACTGCCGTATCCCGAGTAGCGGGCATTTAGTTTATTATCTACGCGGTTGTAAAAACTTTCTGATGGTTCACCCAGGTGATGGTAGGCACCACCGAACTGGAAGGCAAAATTATTGCTGATGCGTGAACGCCAGTTAGCACCAATGTTCAGGTCAAAATAAGAAAAAGCATCGTCGCCGTATTCGCCGCTGGGCAGGTTGGGATCCACTCCGTTCTGACCAATCTGACTTTCGAAAACCAGGTTATTATAATCTACACTCTTTTGCACCAGACCACCCTGGATACCCACAGAGAGGTAGTGATTGCCGCGTCCACCCATATTTTGGTGGTAGGCGACAGAACCCATCATAGTGAGGTTGGTAAGAGCGCCATCTCCTGAAACATCATTGAATACCATCAGGCCCAGTCCGAGCATACTGTAGTTAAACGACTCACGGAATAATCCGATATCGAAAGCGCCGGCATAAGTTTGATAAGAGGAAGGACCTACAATGCTGGCCCACTGATTTCTATAGTTGAGGGAGGCCCTGTACGTACAGCTGCTCAGCCCTGTGAGGGCCGGATTCAACAGTAACGGTGCCGACCCAAACTGGGAGAAATGCACGTCCTGTGCCCGGGCAGCTCCCAGGGAACAGATAAGTATTATGACCGCGGCGATTCTTTTCATACAACAGTAGTGCTGTTTAACTACCAAAAATAGATGTTTTTTTCAGGAAATCCACACTGTATAAACAAAGTACCTGTCACTTCATTGTAAAACGAAGGATATTATTTCAAAAATAGTCGCTCATCGGCTGATTATCAGCTTTCCATCCATGCTGTCGGAATTGTTTTGCAGGTGCACCTGATAATACCCCGGAGGCAGCTGATTTACCGGCCATTGTATCCGTCCACCAGCAGACCGGATGGATTGTTGCCAGACCATTCTTCCCGAAATATCCCACATCGATACCTCCCACAACGCATCCCCCAGGGGGCCAGAAGCGAATACCGCCTGTGCTACCGGATTGGGATACAGGAATAATGTCGGGGTATTGAAAACACCTTCTTCCAAAACTACGGTTTGTTGGGTGCTTACCGTGCAATCAGACAGGTTGCCATACCAGACCTTACAGGTTATGGTGTAGGAGTCGGTTGTGGCATAGGTATGAGGTCCGGGTTGTCGGCCTTCTATGCTGGTGCCGTCACCGAAATCCCAGACTATACGGTTGGGGTTTCCCGTTATGACAACATCCTCAATAACAACCGTGAAAGGGGATATGGCGGTGGTGGAAAAATACAACTCCGGAGTATTATCATTATCCAGATATATATCCAACAGGTCCAGGGAAACAACGGTACCGCCGCTGTCTATCAACTGGAAATAGATGCCCACCTGTTCTAATATGGGGTCGGTAATGCTACCCAGGTCAAAAGCAGCAGCGGGGCCATAGAGTGTATCATCTGTGGCTGTGCAGGTCCATCTTCCTGCATAACCCACAGGGATATCCGACGCCATTCCATTCGAATCCGTCAAGGTCACTGTTACATCTATGACACCTTCCCTGTCGACCAGACATTCACTGATATTAGATATAATATTACTTTTATATGTTCTCTTAAGATACATATCTCCACCGGGTAACCATTGTGCCAGGTAATCCCGAACGGGCTGATAATAATCCTGTCGAATGAGGTTGTTCCATTCATTGGGGTCTATATCCCTGTACGTGCCGATTTCGTAGAGCTCCTCTTCCCTCCATGCCTCTGCTGCATTGCAGGCTTCCTCCCAGCTATCACCGTTGGAGGTATATTGAATGAAATGAAAGCGGTTGTTGCGCACCGAATGCTGAGGGAAACAGGTTCCCTGGCCGGTTCCGGGTTGCTGGAGGTAGCTGCTGAGTACCGGCCACTCCAGTTCGGGCATATCGGAATGCATCTGTCCGCTAAGATCATAGCCGTCGGGGTAAAGCGTACCATCGGAGGTCCGGGGAAGGGGAACGCCTGCCACAGTGCAGAGGGTCGGGAAAATATCCAGTAAGCTTACCACATTGTAAACCTCAGGTGTGGTGGTCATTCGAAGGTCGGTAATGAAAAAGGGGACACGCAAATCGGTTTCCCACATGGTACCTTTTTGCCAGTGGCGTTTTTCTCCCAGTGCATAGCCGTGATCGCCTGCTACGACAATGATGGTATTTTCATACAATTCCGGATAGGCTTGCAATGCGTCCATGAGGCGTTGCACCTGCGCATCGATATAGGCAAGTCCTGCCAGGTAAGCGATGGTTAAATTGGCCCTTACAGAGGCTGCGGTGGCATAACAATGCCATTGTAGGGAGAGCTGCCTTCGGGGAAGTTATAAGGCTTCCGGTAAGGATAGGAGGTCCAGCTATCTTGGTAATAACGACTAAAATATTTTTCGGGAATGTAGAGCGTCTGATGCGGCTTTTTATAACCGATTGTCAGCATCAAGGGTTTGCCGCAAGCGGGATCTGCACCGGAGCCCACGGCATTAATGAAAGCAATGAGCGAGTCGGTGGCCTGATAGTCCCACATCTTCGTCTCCATAGAGTCGGGAATGAGTGTCCTCCGCAAACCACCCTGTCCCAATGTGACCGAGTCGCCATAGGCTTTGACATCGGGCTGTTCACCTCCGGGAAAGACGATGTATTTGTTCCATGAAAGTGTTTTGGCGCAGGGGTCGGTAGTGAGGGTATCGTACTCCGGATAAGTATCGTAGCAATGGGCAATTTTACCGGCACCGTAGGTGAAGTAGCCGGCAGAATCTTTCAGGTATTCCGGCAGCACAAAAATTTCGTTGTCTGTATAATCGCGGATAGGTTTGCACGCCATATTGCGGTAGACCCCGGTATAATCGGGCACCTTTCCGGTGAGCATAGCCATACGCGAAGGCATGCATTTCGGGGAGGAAGCGAAGGCATTCTGAAAAACAGTACCCTACTGTGCCAGTTCCATCAAAGCCGGAGCAACAGCCTGCTCATGTCCGTCAAAAGGCGGCATGTAATCGTTGAGGTCATCTATTACAATAAATAATATGTTGGGTGCATCGCTTTGCGCAATCGCGGTATGGGCAGCGCCAACTGTGAGCAGCAGGGAAAGCAACAGGCGACCAATACGCATACGACTAAGGTAATGAATCGGATAGATTGTGGCTATATTTGACGCCGTCATGAAAATAGCAACATATAACCTGAACGGTATTCGTTCAGCCATCAACAAAGGCTGGATGGAGTGGCTGAAACAGATGGACCTGGATATAATTTGTGTGCAGGAGCTGAAGGCTCAGGATGAACAGATTGATTTCAATGCATTCCAAGAAATGGGCTACCACCTGTGCACGGCAGTGGCAGAAAAAAAGGGCTACAGTGGCGTGGCGATTTTTAGCAAGCAGCAACCCGATGCAGTGGTAGTGGGTTGCGATAATCCCGACTACGACAAAGAGGGGCGTGTTATTCGCGCTGATTTCGGCGACCTGTCGGTGTTGAGTATTTACTTTCCCTCCGGCACTACCGGCGACATTCGCCAGTCGGTGAAATATGCTTTTCTCGATTATCTTTTTGATTACCTGCAGGAGCTGCGGGCTACGCGAACCCGTCTGGTCATTTGCGGCGATTACAATATCGCGCATCGCGAGATAGACATCCACGATCCGCGCGGAAATAAAAACTCCTCCGGCTTCTTACCGGAAGAGCGGGCCTGGATGGATAAGTGGTTTGCTTCCGGCTATACCGACAGCCTGAGACATGTCAATGAAGCACCCCATCAGTATACCTGGTGGAGTTTTCGCGCCAATGCTAGAGCTAATAACAAAGGCTGGAGGATAGACTATATCTCCGTTACCGACAACCTGAAAGAGGCTATTCGCTCAGCAGCAATTTTGCCTGATGCCGTGCACAGCGACCACTGTCCGATGGTGCTGGAGTTGGCTACGGAAGCATAAGCGACATTTAATTTCCATGCACCTGCCAGCGTATATGACGGGTGTGTTCATTGCTTTCAATGCGAAGGATGTAGTTACCCGTTGCGAGCTGGCCGCCTTCTACGCGGTAAACATCAAAGCCTTCCGGTATCAGTGTTACAGGCAGGTTTCTGCCCTGCATATCCATCAGCCGGATGCCGGTGATTTCGCCACTGAATTTGAGTTG
>DDYY01000055.1:0-774 GCA_002346225.1 Bacteroidetes bacterium UBA3022 | reverse complement strand
GTCGTGTTGCGCGAAGGGTTGGGAAACAGGGAAAATTCGTCCAGACCAGCACCCGGTAAAGGTTGGTCCAGGTCAATGGATTTCGAAACACTTACTGAGCAGTTATTACCGTAGTTGATTATCAGCGTTATGGTATGCAGTCCGCTTGTTTCAAAAGTGTAAGGTGTGGGGTAAAAATAATCGGAGGTGTGCAGGGTGTCGAACATCCAATAAAAATTATCATATTTCCCCGTTATGTCCACGCTGATGATCTCCAGTGTATTGTTATCAATATCCATGGTAATATCGCCCGATGGCACTTCATCAGCATGCAATGCCAGGCGTTCCATCTGAAACCCTTTGGCAATACCGGATGCGGAATCAATTACATGTAAATAAAATGATATATAATCACTGTTGTTGAATGTAGATTCGTAAACATCGTTTAAAGCAAATGAAAGCTGCTGCCCATAGAGGGTATCATCTGTCAGGGAGTTGGTCCACCGGTAATGGTAGCCATCGCCTAATGGTGTACCATCGCTGTCGTATACAAGACTGCTCAGTTCTATAACATCGTTGTAATCATACAGGCATTGTGCACCGAGCACCTCCAGGTATGCGCTCATCAATGTCTGCTCGTACAGCACACTGTCGTACAATGTTTTTTGCAGAAAATCCATTAACGGCCGGTAGTCACTGATAGCTGCAAGGTTATTCCATTCTTCCGGGTCTGTTTCGCGGTTATAGCCAATATCATACAATTCCCATTCGTAAATGGCAGTATCATTATCACAG